>NZ_JBCECX010000016.1:61536-122802 GCF_039207905.1 Cellvibrio sp. | reverse complement strand
GGCCTGTCACGCCGGAGGTCGCGGGTTCGAGTCCCGTCCGGTCCGCCACTATTTAGAAATGAAAAAAGCCCCACATCAGGGGCTTTTTTTATGCCTGCAGAAAAGCACATGAAAACAAAAAGCCCCTCAAAGGAGCTTTTTATTTATGTCGCTTTTTACCTATGCTGTTTTATCTTCGATCCCTTGATCTACTTTTGCACACTCTTCTTTTATGTGCTTGTACGCATAGACGCCCACATAGGTAATCATGATGCAAGTCAGTGCAACTATCACCAGGCCATAAAGAACTATTGAATCGATATACATAAACACCTCCACATTTCCAACTGATGAATTCAGTTTACGCGGGAGGTACAAACGAGACTTGATCTCGATCAAGTCTCGTAGAGGAAGAATAAATAATTACTGGAGGTTATCAACAATGGGCTTGATGGTTTTTTCCCACACCTGCACATTCACATCGCCAATATGTTTGTAGCGGATGACACCTTGCTTATCGAGCACATAAGTCTCGGGGGCACCGAATACCCCGAGATTCAAACCCAAACGGCCATCCTCATCAGTCACGCTAAAAACGTAAGGATTATGCAGTTCGGCCAGCCAGCGCTGGGCATCGTCGGTATTGTCTTTGTAGTTGATTCCATAAATCAGAATCCCCTGTGCTTTTAGCTTGTTAAGAAACTCATGCTCTTGCCGGCAAGTAGTGCACCAAGTCGCCCACACATTAAGTAAGCTCACTCTTCCTTTAAGCATTTCATGATTGGCACTCACCAAGCCTTGCGGGTTTTCCGGTGCAGGTAGCACTGGCAATTCGAACGCAGGAACAGGCTTGTTCAACAACGCAGAGGGCATATCATTTGGATTTAATGAAAGCCCCCGCCAAAACAACACAATCAGCACTGCAAAAATAAACAAAGGTACAAATAAAAAAAATCGCTGCTTATTCATTTACCAACTTCCCCGCCGGAACAACAGTTGCGGATGACTCATTAATTAAGGCTATCAACGATTGGCTTGATGGTCTGTTCCCATGCCTGCGCATTCACAACACCAATATGCTTATAGCGAATGACACCCTGTTTATCGACCACATAGGTTTCGGGATAACCGAACACACCGAGATCCAATCCCAATCGCCCATCAGCATCCAACACCGCAAATACATAAGGGTTATGCAGCTCTGCTAGCCAGCGCTGCGCATCTTCAGTGTTGTCTTTGTAATTAATACCGTAGATAGGTACACCTTGCGCCTTGAGCAAATTGAGATATGGATGCTCCTGTCGACAAGGAAGACACCAAGTTGCCCAAACGTTTAACAAGCTAACCTTACCCTTCAGCATTTCCTGATTTGCGCTTACCAAGCCTTGCGGATTTTCTAATGCTGGAATTACTGGCAACTCAAAAGCAGGAACCGGCTTGTTCAACAAAGCGGAGGGCATTTCATTAGGATCCAACGAAAGCCCACGCCAAAACAAAACTACCAGTACTGCAAAAATTGCCAGCGGTATAAATAAAAACAGGCGCTGCCTATTCATTCACCAATTTTCCAGCAGGAACATTGGTCGCGGGCGCCTCTTGCTTAACGATTTTACGATAACGCTTATCTGCAACAGCTAGCACAGCACCAAAGCCCATCATTAAAGCACCCAACCAAATCCAACGCACAAAGGGCTTGAGGTGCACACGCATCGCCCAAGCCGTTTCCGTTAACGGTTCGCCCATAGCAACATACAGGTCACGAAAGAAACCAACATCCAATGCGACTTCAGTCATGGTGCTGCCGGACGCTAGGTAGCGGCGCTTCTGCGGTTTCATTTCACGCAAAAATTTGCCGTCCTTCATCACTGTAATCAGCGCTTCTTCTGCGGTGTAATTAGGGCCATCAATATGTGAAAGTTTATTGAGAATAAAATCGTATTCAACAACAGTAACCTTTTGCCCTACTTCCATACGGATGTCGCGCTGTTCGGTATAGATACTTGTCAAACCAATACCAACCGTTGTCACGGCGATCCCCGCATGAGCAACCACCATCGCAAAATAACTTAAACTTAGTTTTCTAATACCGACGAGAAAAGACTCGCTATTACGCAGACGGTAAATCAAATCCGCGATAAGCGCAGTAGCAACCCAGCTAGCGATAAATACAGTAAGTGCCGCAAGGATTTCATATTTATCACGATAGACAAACGGGAATACCAGCGCGATTACCAAACTAATCACCCAGGGCTTCCACAATAATTTTATAAATTGTGCACCTGACGTGCGTTTCCAATTGGAAAGCGGGCCAAAGGCCATTAGCAAACACAGCAATCCCATTAGCGGCAAGAAGAACAAATTAAAATACGGTGGGCCTACCGAAATTTTTCCCAAACCCAGCGCGTCGGCAATTAATGGGTAAAGCGTACCAATCAATACCATGATCATAATTACGCTGAGCAAAATGTTGTTGCCAAGCAAAAGCGTCTCACGCGATAACAAACTGAAACCGGCAGAGCCTTTTACAACCGGCGCTCGCAGTGCGAACAATGTTAAAGAGCCGCCGACCACCACAAAAAAGAAAGCGAGAATAAAAACACCGCGCTCTGGATCGTTGGCGAAAGCATGCACCGAAGTAAGCACACCGGAACGAACCAGGAAGGTTCCCAACAAACTCAATGAAAAGGTGAAAATAGCCAGCAAAATTGTCCAGCTTTTAAACAGGCTGCGTTTTTCAGTTACCGCAAGCGAGTGAATCAATGCAGTACCAATTAACCAAGGCAGGAAAGAGGCATTTTCTACCGGGTCCCAGAACCACCAACCGCCCCAACCCAATTCGTAATATGCCCACCAGCTGCCAAGCGCAATACCAACGGACAAGAAGCCCCAAGCCATAGTTGCCCAAGGACGAGACCAGCGCGCCCACGCACTATCCAGACGACCAGTTAACAGCGCAGCAATTGCGAACGCAAAACAAACGCTGAAACCAACGTAACCCATATACAAAACAGGTGGATGAATAATCAATCCAATATCTTGCAGCAGAGGATTTAAATCACCGCCATCTTGCGGCGGAATGGGAAGAATTCGATCAAATGGATTTGAAGTAAACAAAATAAACGAAAGAAATCCAATCGCCACAAAACCCAACACAGCAAGCACGCGCGCTTGCATGTCCAATGGCAGCGAACGGCTAAATATGGCAACGGCTAAGGTCCAACCGGCCAGCATTAAAATCCACAATAACAATGAACCTTCATGCCCACCCCACACGGCGCTTATTTTGTAATAAACCGGCAGCAGTGAGTTGGAGTTGGAGGCAACATACTTCACTGAGAAGTCGTCGTTAACAAATGAATAAGTCAGGCAGAAAAAAGCAAAGGCAACAAAGATAAAAAAGCCGGTTGCCAATGAGCGGCCGGATTGCATCAACACGTTGCTGCCATAATGGGCACCAACCAAAGGCAGTACAAATAATGCCGCACTCAAACACAAAGATAGAATCAGAGAGAACTGCCCAAGCTCTGGTGCCAACTGAACAAAATCAAGCGCCATATTTCAAGCCCTCGCAGGTTTTTTGATGCTCACCTTTATCTTTCATCGCTTCAGCAACTTCAGGCGGAACATAATTTTCGTCGTGCTTGGCAAGTACTTCGCTCGCATTCAATTCGCCGGATTCTGTCACTACACCGTTGATAACAGCGGCTTCGCCCTCAGCAAATAAATCGGGCAATATACCGTTGAAATTGACTTTGACATCGGAAATGCCATCCGTAATTAAAAAGCGGATTTGCAATGAATCACTGGCGCGTTCAACGCTACCCGGTTTCACACAGCCGCCTGCGCGTATACGTGTGTTATGAGGCACATCACCTGAGGCAATTTTGCTAGGTGGATAGAATAAGTTGATATTTTCGCGTAATGCATAGGCCATCAAGCCCACTGCAAGACTGGAAAAAACCACAATAAAAATAACAATCATCAAACGTTGTTTGCGAAGCGGGTGCATAAGTTGTCGTGCTCTGTTCAGCTAATACGGAAAATCATTTATTCAATTGATTCACCGGCGACATCATTCGACCGGGTCAATTTTTGTTGTTTTTGCTGTTGTTTAACAAACGCTTTTTTCTGCAATACCGGGCTGACCAATAAAAATACCAGCACCGCAAAAGTGATAGCGTAGGAAGCCCACACAAAAGGACCATGGCCATTCATGGCAATAAAATCTGCAATTGATTCAAATTGGAATTTCATCATTACACCTTCTTGTTACTTGTGCCGATGAGGTCATTAACCCATTGGGTTCGACTCTCGCGCCGCAATACTTCAACACGAGTATTGAGTAAAAGCACCAAGGCGTAGAAACAATAAAAACCGATCACCATCGTCAATAAGGGATACAACATTGAAGGATCAATACTGGATTTACTGGTGAATTTGATTGTTGCTGGTTGATGAAGCGTATTCCACCAATCAACCGACTTATAAATGATCGGGATATTTACCATCCCAACCAACGCCAACACGGCACTGGCTTTATCAGCAGTGTCGCGATGTGCAAAAGCTTGCTGCAGGGCAATCATACCCAAATAGAGAAAGAACAGAATCAGCATGGAAGTGATGCGTGCATCCCATTCCCACCAAGTCCCCCAAGTAGGCTTACCCCAGATAGAACCGGTGACCAAGGATACAAAGGTGAGCAATGCTCCTATCGGTGCTGCTGACTTCATTACCATAAACGGCAATTTCATTTTCCAGATAAGGCCAATCGCCCCCGAAATCGCCATGATGTAGTAACCCGCCAGCGCTAAAAATGCAGCGGGAACGTGAATATAAATAATGCGATAGCTGTTGCCCTGCTTAAAGTCCGCCGGTGCAAATGCCAATCCCCATACAGCGCCCGTCACGAGAAGCGCTATGCTGATCGTTGCCAACCATGGCAGCCAAGGTGTTGTTTTCTCGTAAAACCAACGGGGAGAACCTAATCGATGAAACCATTGCCATGCCATAGTTGTAAGACCTTATCGCTGTAGCTGTTAGCTGATCGTTATTATTAGTTAACCATTTGTACTGATACGCAAGGCGCCAACTGCTGCAATTGGAGCAAGCACTATCGCCAATGCGAGGAACGCGCCTAATACTGCGAGCTGCATGCCAATCGCTCCGCCCTGCACGGCGGTCTGCACTGCACTCGCACCAAAAATCAGTACGGGAATATACAGTGGCATCACGATCAGCGACAACAATAAACCACCCTTGCGCAGTGAAACTGTTAAAGCAGCCCCAACAGCGCCAATTAAACTCATCGATGCAGTCCCTAAAGCCAGCGATGCCAGCAGCGGAAAGTAGCCATCGACCGGCAAACTCAACATCAATCCGAGTAAAGGTGCCAACAAAGTCACCGGCAAACCCGACACCAACCAATGCACTAACACTTTTGCCATCACCGTAAAGTACAGTGACTGCGGGCTAATCAACATCTGCTCCAAGGATCCATCGTCGTAATCGCTGCGAAACAGACCATCGAGCGACAGCAATGTCGCCAGTAATGCCATAACCCATACGATTCCCGGTGCAAGCAACGCCAGTACGGATTTTTCCGGACTAACCCCCAATGGAATCAGGGTTACCGCGATCAAAAAGAACACCAGCGGATTAGTGAGTTCCGCCTTGTGCCGCGCGGCGATCAGTAAATCGCGACGAAAACTCGCGGCAAACCCGCCAAATAAAGTCGCTGCCGGCATCTTATCAACCATGATAAGCATCCCCGTCAGTCAGACTCTCAAATCCGTTTTTGGTTTGGTTGCTCCGCGCACCAGGCTGATAGTCATTCAAATTGACTATCCGCAGTTGCGGCAAGGTTAAATCCTGATGGGAAGTGAGGATCACCACACCGCCGTTAGCAGATTGCTTGGCGATAAGCGCTTCCAGCTGGCTTACGCCCAATTTGTCGATTGCGGTAAAAGGCTCATCCAGAATCCAGATACGCGCCAGACTGAGGTGTAACCTTGCCAACGCAACCCGGCGTAACTGCCCCGCCGATAATTGATAGCAGGGAGTGTCCTCGTAACCGTAAAGGCCGACAGCTCTGAGGGCAGCGTCGATTGAAACAGCAGCACCGCTTTGGGCTTTATACCATTCCAGATTTTCGGCCGGTGTTAATGCCTTTTTGATTCCGGGCAGATGGCCGAGATAAAGACTATCGCCCGCGAATTCCCATGCGGCCGCTGGTAATTCCTGACCAGCATAAAGAATTTTGCCGAGATAATCCGTGCTGATTCCCGCAAGGGCGCGCAATAAAGTGGTCTTGCCAGCACCATTAGGCCCGCCGATTTGCACAACATCGCCCGGAAACAGACGCAAATCCAAACCGGAAAAAAGCAGTCGCTCATCCCGCTCACAGCCAAGGTCACGCAGCTCAAGCAGTGGAACACCTACCTCAATCCCCAAATCGGTCATGCTAATAATTGCCTTGGCGTGTATGGTATCTACAGGAAACCTATGATCAGCCGCTATACTCAGCACAAGCAATTCGCTTGGCTGGCGACCATCTAAAGTTCGCGATTATAGCGGCCTGTGTTCCGGCATAGCACCCCAATTTACGTTTTTGATCATATTAATGTCTATTCGAGATAAGCCATGGAGCTGAGTTCCGTAACCGACAAGCTGGTACAAAATGCCCAGCGTGCGCAGGTCGAGCAAATAATGGCGATCACCAAGGTGCTTGGCTTGAAAGTAGGCGATCAATTTTTAGCGGATGTCCAAAAAGTAACCCAGGCAACACCGGAAGAGCGCGCCCAACTGGTTAAAACAATTGAGGCCAATTTGGCCCAACTCAATAAAAACTCCGCTGCACCTGCCATCAAAGCCCTGATCACCCAATTGGAAGCACAGAAAAGTTTGGTGGAAACACCCAGCGTTAAGCTGGTGACAATTTCAGTTAATACTCCCCCGCCTGTTAACGCTGCTGCTCCCACCGCTACTAATATCCCAACTCCGTTAGCCACAACATTGCTCACTTACACTAACCAGCCAGTGCAAGTCGGCCAAACACTATTAATGCAGTTGAGTGAAGGAAAAGGTTTACAATTACTGCAGCCGCTGACCAAAGCGCAAGTTGCTGCATTTAATGCACTCCTGCAGACGACCAACACCCAAACCACAACGACGAACACCGGCTCAGCAAATCCAAACAATGCGTTGAGTGAATTGTTGGCGACAATCGTTACCCAGAACCAAAATGTAGCGATTAAAAATACCGATGCCGTTGGCGAAACATTGCGCCGCTTATTGCCGCAAAAAGACAAAGGACAGGATTTACTGGCAAGCCTGCCGAAAATCACCCAGTTTATTCAGCAGTTGCCAATCGCGGAACGTAAAGAGTGGCTGTCAAACCAAGTGCAACAATCACTAAAAACCTTGAGCAACCATATTCGTTTAACCGATCAACTCAGCAATCCTAAATTGCTGGAAATGACGTTAAAAAATAATGGTCAGGGTTTTGAAAATAAATTAGCGCAGCTAGTTTCCAGCCAGAAAAATAATGAATTAACCATAGCGCCAGCTCCAACTAATTCATCTTCACCAAAGGGCTCTACTACGATTGCCAACCCTTTAAATCCGACGACAGGAATTACATCACCGCTATTAAAGCCCAGCGAGCAATCGGTCTCGCCCCACAAACAAATAGCAATACCGCAAGTTTCTGTTGAAAAAATGGCAAGTCAAGATTTAAAAGGCGCACTGCTTGGATTGCTACATGAATTAGATAGCGAGCTTGAGACTGCCAAACCCGCGTTACCCGGCTCACCACTGACAAACGAGTTCACTAAAAATTTGGTAGCTATCGCCCTGCCCCAATTTTTAGGTTTGCTAGCCAATAAACAGCAAGGAGAACTCAGCCAAAAACAATTACGTACGCAGTTGGTTATGTTGATGCATCAATACACGCTGGGCAGCCTTGCAAAAATTCAATTGCAACAAGTTCACACACTGAACCACCAATTAGGCCAAGTCGATCAACCTCAACCAACCCAATCCTGGCAATTTGAAATCCCTGTACGCCAAGGGCATGACGTGCATCCGCTGCAGATCCAAATGGAACAGCAGTGGATTGAAGAACAAAGTGATGATAAAGAAAAAAGCAGTACGCGCGTGCGCCAGTGGAATGTAATGCTCAATTTTGATTTGCCATTGATAGGCCAGTTCTACGCGCAACTCACAGTCCTGGGTGATAGCCTTGCAGCAAAATTTTGGGCAGAAAATGAAACCACTTTGCAAGAAGCAAAAATTCGTCTCGATGGATTAAAAAAGCTGTTAGAGGGTGAAGGCATCCGTGTTACCCAAATGCAATGCCTTCCCGGATTACCGCCCAAACCCAAAATGAATGTCAGTTATTCATTGGTCGATATTAAAACCTGAGATCATCCCGATGGCTTCCGAATATTCTCCCCAACAATTACAAAAAGCCGTTGCGATCTACTACGACGGAAAAAATGCCCCACATGTTAGCGCTAAAGGCACAGGCGATGTTGCCGAGCAAATTATTGCTATCGCAAGGGAGCATGGTGTCCCGCTGTGCGATAACTCAGCGCTTGTGGATCTGCTTGTCACACTGGAACTGGGTGATGAAATACCTTCGGCGCTGTACATTGCAGTGGCCTATATCATCGCCTTCGCCTATCAACTGGAAGGTAAAACTCCGGAAGGCTGGCAAACCCGTTAATAAATGCGATTAATCTGTATCATCAACATTTACAAAAAATACACAAAGCGTTCAGTTTTCACCCTTCCCAACCAACCCGTAATAATGCGATTATGACGCCACTTTTTTGACTTTCACGCGCGTCACATACCAATGAGTCACTTTATTACTAGCGAACAACTGAAATCGCAACTGGGCAAAGTTGTGATTTTTGATTGCCGTTTCAACTTGATGAATAAAACCCTCGGCAGCGAGCAGTACCGCACTGGCCACATTCCCGGCGCTTACTTTCTGGATGTGGAAAAAGATCTCTCCAGTGAAGTTGGTAAGCACGGTGGCAGACACCCTCTTCCGGATACCGAAATGCTCAGCCAGAAGCTGCGCGCAGCCGGAGTAAATCAACACACAACCATTGTGGTTTACGATGATTCGCGTATGGCTTACGCCGCGCGCGCCTGGTGGTTGCTCCGTTATTACGGACATCAGGAGGTGCTGATTCTTGATGGTGGTTTCGCAGGCTGGGTAAATAACGGGGGCGCAATCGACAGACGCGAGCCTTCCTCCAAACACGGAAATTTTAAAGCGGTTATCCAACAACATTGGATCGCCGACCGTGCTGATATTTTACAAGCTGGCTCTGGGTTTACCTTGATAGATTCGCGTGAAGCCAAACGCTATCGCGGCGAGGAAGAGCCTATAGATCCGGTGGCTGGTCACGTTCCCGGTGCAATTAATTATTTCTGGCAGGATGCCATTACAGAACAAGGTTTTATCAAACCGGAAGAAGCACAAAAGCAGCGCTGGGAGAATTTGCCAGATCGCGATAATCTGGTGGTTTATTGCGGTTCGGGGGTGACAGCTTGTGTGAATATTTTATCGCTGGAAATAAGCGGTATAAACGCGAAGCTCTATCCCGGTAGCTGGAGCGATTGGTGCTCCTATTTAGAAAAAGGCCAGTCAACTTAGAAAAAGATCAGCCAGCTTAGAAAAAGACCAATCGGCTCAATAACATCTTAAAAAAAGCGAGGGACATTCTATCCCTCGCTCCATTCATCATCTTAATTCGTATATTCATACTCGATACGAACATCCTGCGGGCCACCTTTATCATCATCGATATTGGAACGACCGTAGAAACGCACTAAGTATTTTCCATTCGGGTCGTAAGCAAGATTGATTGGATCAGCGAAAAATGAAACGAATTTTTTTGCCGGTGCAATACGGAAGTAAATCCACTCGCGACCATAATTCGCATCATATACAGGTGAATCAGCAGCCTTAATCTTGCGCACTTCCAATTGAACAGTATTCAGCTTGGTAGGAAGTGCAAAATCAAACTTCAAGGTTTTACCGGAAGCCAACTTATCCCAATTCAATTGGATGTAAGAATCAAAACCTGCATCAATAACAAGACGCGCGTTGTCGTAAATCGTCTTTTCCGTTTTGGTGTCTTTCACCCCATGGGTGAGAAGTAAACGGCCGCCTTGAAAATGGGCCGAGGCAAATTCGTTATCGCGGGTGTCTTTAAAGGTAAAACTTGGCTGAAAAGGCTCACCGTTGTAGTCCAGTGTTTTACTTGCGAATGTCTGGCCGTCGGGTGTTACATAATCGACACGTACGGTTTTGTTCTCGTCGAGCGCAGTGTACAACTCGCGATAGATAAGCTTATTGCTATCAAGATCATAAGCGCTGCCCGCCACAACGTAGTTGTCTTGCGCTACTGCGTAATTCTCCTGGGCAACAACCTGCGCGGTGTAAAAACCAGTGAGAAGCGCGCACAAGCCCACCCCTTGAGTAAGAATGTGACCAACATTATTTTGTCGTTTTGCACTGGACATAAGACGAAATCCTCAAGCTAAGAAAACGGTGTAATGGCAGTATCACTAACCACAGAGCCGCTATTATAGGTAGAACTTCAACCAGCGGGCTAGACCATTCCGCTGATGATAATTTTACCCCCGCGAGATAGCTAAGTGGTGCGAGCAACCCGCCCAATAGTGAAGACCACAAAGGGCGATAATAAATCCACTGCAATGAATGGTTCAGCGTTATACCTAACAGAGCCCACAAACATACCAGCCACAGAGGCGGCAGCTGAGCGGATTCCACAAAGTGGATCTGGCCGGTGTGGATCAGTAGCAGATCATGAGCAAGCCCTAAAAGGATGGCAAGCACAACGGCGATAGCATCATCACAACGGCGATTCGCAAAAAAGAAATGGATAACAAGAACAATAGCGGTAAATCCAACGGCCAAAGCGCTGCCGCCGAGAATACATACAAACCAACCTAGCTGAAAAATCAGGGCATTGGTAAGCGTGAGTACCAATGCCCGACTCATTATTGGAAATACCCGCTACGGTATTGCGGTTTAGCCAGAAGGACTTGCGCTGTACCTATGCTGCGCTCCATAAATCCGCCCTCGCAAGAGCAGAGATAGAACTCCCACATGCGGATAAAACGCTCGTCAAAACCTTGTGCACGCACCGCACCCAATTTTTCATTGAATGCTTCGCGCCAATGCTTCAGGGTTTGCGCGTAGTGCTCACCAATATCTTCAATGTGCAGGATATTCATATCGGTTTTACGTTTAGCCCAATCGCTAATCACCGCGACTGATGGCAATGAACCACCCGGAAAAATATATCGCTGAATAAAATCAACCGTCCTGCGCGCCATATCATAACGCTGGTCGGCAATGGTGATGGCCTGCAACAACATTAACCCATTCGGAGCCAACAAACGCGAGCAGGTAGAAAAATATTGGTCGTAGTGTTCATGGCCAACAGCCTCGATCATTTCAATCGAAACCAACTTGGTGAACTGCCCGCGCAAATCGCGATAATCATCAAACAACACACTCACACGATCACTCAGACCAGCCGCCGCTACTTTTGTGATTGCATAATCGCGCTGCTCGCGGGAAATGGTGGTGGTGGTTACTCGACAACCGTAGTTCTGCGCTGCATAAATCGCCATACCGCCCCAGCCGGTACCAATTTCAAGTAAATGATCATCAGCAGACAACTGTAATTTTTCACACACGCGCTGCAGTTTATAGCGCGACGCATCAAATAATGTGGCATCGGGCGTTGGATATATTGCGGATGAATACATCATGGTTTGATCAAGAAACAAGGAGAAAAAGTCATTTCCCAAATCGTAATGTGCGGCGATATTTTTGCGCGATCCAGTTTTGGTATTGCGATTAAACCAATGAAATAGTTTGAGTAGATATTGGCCAATAAAAGATTGTTTCGCATCCATAGCATCGAGCGCGTCCATATTACGCACAAACAAGCGCGTAACCTGCGTAAGATTAGGCGTGCTCCAACATCCACTCATGTAAGCCTCACCCGCGCCGATTGAACCACCAAATACTACATCGGCATAAAGTTGCGCATCATGCACATAAATATCCGCGACTAAATCAGCCATATCGGCCGATTGACCAAACTGATAAAGCTCACCTTGCTCATGAATGCGCAAGCAGCCCTGCGTAATACCACGCAACAATTTGAATAACATGTTGCGGGCAATATTTTGGTTACGAGTCAACGATGCAATTTTGTGCTTCGGCAGCAGCGCGATACTGGTAGATTTCACGATTGTTCCCCTGTCGTTTTAAGTTCACCGCGAACAGCTGCAGGCAAAGGATTTTTTGATTGATGGTCGTAAACAGGCACACCTTTGATTAACAAGCGTAGTGCTTGCCAATAAATAGCAACGGGCACTTTTATTGCCGCCCAAGGTTGCAGCCACAATATTTTTTGCAACAGCGATTTAGACCAAGGTTTACGTTGTAACTTTAATGTGGCATCCATATGGCAGATCGCACCTTTTTTTCCGGCTTCTAATTTATCCTTGGCAAGGGAATGATTTTCCATATGCACAAGCAGGCTTTCCGCCGGGGCAGAGCTAACCCAGTGATACTCCATATCCAGGGGGTTAAAAGGCGATACATGAAAATCTTTATCGAACTGCGAATTAGCTTTACCTGTTTCCGCATCACAATGAATGAGATAGGTATGGCGCTCGTTCCACGGCGTATTATTCACTTGCGCAAGAATCATTGCCGGCTGACTAGCGCCTGAATTAAACAGATAATAAAAAGTTACTGGATTAAAACTAAAACCAAAAATACGCAAATTCGTCAGCATCCGGACTGCACCATTCGGGCAGCGCATTGCGCTTTTATTATCCGCCGCTAGCAACGCATTAACTTCGTTATGCACAGCTGTTTTCAACGGCACAGCGGGATCGCCTAAAAAATCACTGCGACGAAAACTGCCAAAATTCGCGCGATTAAGCGACCAGCCGGTAACACCGGAAAATAAATCCGGCAATTCATCAAGGTCAATGTAAAACAATGTGGACGAATAACTAAATTCGTGGCGTTTCGGAAAAAAACGCCGATGCCGCAAATTACCTTGATAAATAGCGCTATACATAGACATACCTCGGGCAACAAGTAAGGTATTTCATCACCACATTTCCCCCAGAGCTTCAGCTACACGAATGGCCGACACCACGCCATCCTCATGAAAACCATTGCGCCAATAAGCACCGCAAAAATGGGTATGGTTAACGCCGCTAATCTCAGACCATCTCGCCTGCGCAGCTACTGACTCACGCGTAAAAACCGGATGACTGTAGTGATATTCACCATATACTTTTTCTAAATCGATATTCCCATGTGCATTGACTGATACGCAGAAAGTTGTTTCCGCGTTCAGTTTTTGCAAAATATTCATGTTGTAGGTCAAGGCCGCATTGTCCTCACCATGATTTACTAACAAGTAATTCCAGCTGGCCCAGGCGCGGCGCGAATTCGGCAGCAAACTGATATCGCTGTGCAAAATCACCTGATTAAGCTGATAGGGAATTGCACCAAGGATTTCATTTTCCTTCGGTGTTGGATCAATAAGGAGCTTTAATGCTTGATCACTGTGGCAAGCAAAAATAACTTCATCAAATGTTTGCGCTCCATGAAGCTGTGTATCAATCACTATCGAGTCAGCATCTCGCTTTACGCTCAACACCGGGCAATCGGTATAAATATTTTCTTTAAAATTTTCAGTTAATGGCTTCAAGTACTGATGGGAACCGCCTTTAATGGTGTACCACTGTGGCTGTTGCGTAACGGTTAGTAGTCCGTGGTTATGAAAAAAGCGGATAAAAAATACTAACGGCATTGAAGCCGCAATATTGATAGGCGAAGACCAAATCGCTGACACCATGGGCAATATATAAAAATTGATAAATTTCTCACTATAGCCATGGCTGCTCAAGTATTCGCCGAGGGTTTGATCTTCTGGAATAGTATTATCGGTATAGAGTTTGGTGCAGGCTGAATTAAACCCTACGATTTCTTTCAACATGCGCCAGTGGGCTTTATCGAATAGATTTTTCCGTTGCGCAAATACCCCATTGAGAGAGGTACCGCTATATTCAAAACCGGTTCGCTGGCAAGCAACACTAAAACCCATATCAGTTGCCTGATAAGCAACATCAAGCCGTGCTAGCAACTTCAAAAAATTGGGATAAGTACGGTCATTAAATACAATAAAACCTGTATCAACCGCAAACTCACCTTCAGGTGTAGAAACCAATTTGGTTGCGGTATGCCCGCCAATACTGCTTTCGGCTTCGAATACCGTTACGTCATTACGCCGCGACAATAGATACCCGCTTAGCAATCCGCTGATTCCCGATCCGATGATGGCGATTTTTTTTCTGCTAGCTACTGTCATGCCTTAACTCTTACCTGAATCTTAAAATGAAATCTGTTGGTTAAGCTGCCGTTGCCAGATGCCTTATTGAGCGCGTGAAATTTTCTGCAATAACCAAACTTGTGCACGCAGCGGCAAGACGGCAATGCTGCGCATGACCAACACTAAAGGCCATGGAAATTGCACCAACCATTTACGCTTATTAATTCCTTGCATAATGTTGCTGGCAGCCATTGGCGCGGTCTGCTCAAACGGCATGGAAAAATCATTGCGCTGAGTAAGCGGTGTTTTTACAAAACCGGGACGAACAACGGTGATATCAATTGCTGCGCTTGCCAAATCCACACGCAATGAATTAAATAAATACTCCACAGCAATCTTGGATGCTCCGTAAGCTTGCGAACGCGGCATCGGCAAAATACTCGCCATGCTTGAGATTCCAACTAATTGCGCGCGTCTACCCTGCTCTTTGCAGCGCCGTAACAGTGGTAAACAAAACAAAAGAGTATTGAGTGTGCCCTGCCAATTAATCGCCATCACCTTATCAAAAGGTTCGCGGGTTAAATTAGCTACATCAACGTATTCGCAGGTGCCTGCATTCAGGATAGCGAGGTCGAGATGTTGTATTTGTTGATTGATCCATTCTCCAGCGCGCTGGCTGTCTTCAGCACTGGAGAGATCAACTGTTACCGGCAAACAGAGTTCAGGAAACTGCGCAACCAATTGCGCTAACCGCTGTTCCGAGCGCGCTAACGCCAATACCCTTGCGCCCTGCTTTAAATAACCTAACGCCAGCTCGTAGCCAATCCCGCTGGAAGCACCTGTAATTAATACTGTGTAAGGTGCGGGGCTGGAATTCATAAGGTTGTCCGGTTAACGCGCGATGGGCGGCAGTTGTGCAAAAAGCGCGATGGTTTCTTTTCGGCTCGCTGACAAATCGACAAACGGGCGCGGATAATTTTTTACCGCTGGCGGATTGTGAATTTGTTTATTCGACAAATGCGCCAACTCTGGAACCCATTTACGAATGAATTCACCATTTGGATCAAAGCGTTCTGATTGACTAATAGGATTAAAGATACGGAAATAAGGCGCAGCGTCAGTTCCTGTGGAAGCACTCCACTGCCACCCCCCGTTATTCGCGGTGAATTCGCCATCGATTAGCTGAGACATAAAATAATCTTCGCCCCAGCGCCAATCGATTTGGCAATTTTTTGTCAAAAACATAGCAACAACCATCCGCAAACGGTTATGCATCCACCCTGTTGCATTCAACTGTCGCATCGCCGCATCAACAATAGGAATTCCGGTCTTACCGTCACACCATGCAGAGAATTCTGTTTTGTCATAACGCCAGGGAAAAGCTTCAGTGTGCGCTTGCATGGCTTTGCGTTTACACACTTGCGGATAATCCACCGCTACATGCTGATAAAACTCACGCCAGATTAATTCGCCGATCCAACAATTTGCGCCCGCATTACCACCATCCCACTCGCCGTGGGTATAGGCCAGCACCGCGGAGAGCGCTTGACGGGGTGACAGAGAACCAACAGCAAAATAAGGAGATAAAGTTGACGTGCCCTCTATAGCGGGAAAATCGCGCTGATCCAAATAGCGCGACAGCGACCGCTCAATAAATAAATCCAGTCGACGATAAGCTTCGTCTTCACCCGCAGGCCAAAGTGCGGATAAATCACGCAGCTCATGTCCGGTAAATAATTGATCTATCTCTTTTGCAGATGCAGCGTTGATATTGGAAACGGCAGGCTGCTTCGCGGGCAATGCCAGCGGCTGCAAAGTGACAGGCATAACTGTCTGCAACCATTTCTTTTTAAATGCAGTAAATACCTTATAGGGATCGCCCTGACCATTGCGGATCATGCCCGGCGGAACTATACAGCGGTCGTGGCAGCGTTTTACCAAAATGCCGTTGTCACGCAGCAATTGATTAACCGCGAGATCGCGATTCAATTCGTTGAGCGGATACTCCGCATTAAAATAACAATATTCCGCGCTAAAATCCTGCGCCACCCGCAGTAACGCCGGCGCTATTTCTGCTGGCTTTTTTACGCGCACAACCAACAAAGGAATATTCAGTGCAGTTAATTTTTTCTGCATAACCAACAAATGGCGACGCACAAAGTCCAGCTGCGCGGGAGCAATAACATGCAATTTCACATAAGCATCGCAGTGTACGTAAACAGCGACCACCCCCTGTCCTGACTCTGCGGCCTTAAACAACGCAGGGTTATCGTACACGCGCAAATCATGGCGCAACCAAACAAGAGAAGTCACTTTGCACCTACTTTTTTCTTTATCTTCCTAATGGCATAACCCATTAGCGGAATATGTTCATAGAGCATTGAACCAGCATCGTAATAATCGCGATGGTAATACACCTTATCGTTAAAGAGCAGATGGGTATTCCCCGTCAGTTCCAGCAATTTACCTTTGGCTAATTTTTTATGGCGATAATGCATCGTCCAGAAAAGGATAGTCTCACCACGTTCGGTCATTTCCATTGAATGATGGAATTCAAACCGACATTCGATCAGTTCACCCATCATCCCTGCGTAATAATCGGTAAGATTTTGCAAACCGTTCAATGCATGGAGTGGATCGCGAAACTGAACGTCATCGCTGTAAACGTCAGCAAGTGAGCGAAGTATTTTTTTATCAAAACGCAGATATAAATTACGTATTTTTTGCGGAACCGTAAGCGTCATAAAGATGACTCATCCGTTAGTATTTGGTTGACCATAGCCAATACTTGTTGCTGGCTATCACAAAGGTAAATGCCTGTTGTTGGCTCGAAATGCAGCGCCCTGAAAAGACGCGCCGCATTTCCCGACAACACAACAGGTATGGCCAGACGCTCTCGCCATAGTGTTAAGTGTAGCTGCAACTCGCCCGCAGCAATTGTATCGCCTCCGGGAATTACCACTATTTCTGCACCCATAGCCTCAGCACACAATAACGATTCCTTTACCGGCAAATAACCTAAAAACTCTGCCCGATGTTGATTTACCAAAAGTCCATAATTCAGTACATGAGACAAAATCTGGCCTTCGCCCTCTGATACTGCAAGAACCAAAATTTTCTCGCCCCGGGCGGCCTGCCGCTGACGGCTTTGTGATGCATGGATGTACTCCTGGATCACCGTATTAAAAAAAGCGCGCCGTGCAGGCTTACCCGGTTCATCTCCTTGCAACTCCTGTAGAAGTGGGGCCAATAAAAAATCAGCAATCATTTCAACCGGATAAAGCGCAAACGTATCTTCAATCAATCGTTCAAGCTGGTTGCGATTAAATGCCGTTATAGCGGCTTGAATTTGCTGAGCTAACTGAATCCAAATGGAATCGATTGCAGGAATTTCATTTCCGCGTTGTTCATCAGCAAGCAGCGCTTTGACTTTGCTAATCGCCAAGCCGCGTCCGAGCCATAATTGAATTTCCTTAACGCGCTCTATATCCGCGCGACTGTATAGGCGGTGGCCTTTGGTCGTGCGCTGTGGAATCAACAATCCGTAACGACGCTCCCACGCACGCAGGGTCACGGTATTTACACCGGTGACGCGGGAAATTTCACGAATGGGAACGCTATCGTCGATCAACTCGTTCTCTTCAAATACATCTTCAACTTCTGTATTAACTGTGGATTCCACTATTCATTCTCAATAATGTGATTACGCAAACCCAAGCGCTCAGGGTGCGGCGACCAAAAAGTTTGGGATTTTAAATATGGGTTGTCGAGCTTCAACAAATGATGTTTGAGCAACGTGAGCGGTACCACTAACGGCACAATCCCGGTTCGGTAAGAATCGATTAATTGCGACAACTCATGTTTCTCCTGAGTGTTAAGCCGGTCTTTCAGATAACCGCGCAAATGCATAATCGCGTTGGTATTACTTTTACGCGTAGCATGGTGGGCAAGCGCCTCCATCAGCAGACGAAAAAACTCATTGCTGCAGATGGATATGTCGCGTCCGGAAAGATTTGATAAATATCGGCCAATCGCAAAATAGCTCGGCACATGGTGCGCCATCACCTGGTATTTATAGCGGGAGTAAAACTCGATAAGTTTTTTGGCGGTAGGAGCCTCAGCCACAGAAGTTTTAAAATCATGATAGGCAAATACACGGGTTAAAAAGTTATCGCGCAAGCCTGCATCATTTAAACGCCCAGCCTCTTCCACCGGCAGCAAAGGCACAAGTTCCATTACCCGCTTCGCGTAAGCGCCCCGCCCTTTGCTATCAATGGAATAACCGTTGGCGAGATAACGCTTCATCCCAAATGCGCCGCAGCTAGGCGACTTCTGCATAAATATGTAGCCGCAGATGTCAGGCATCCGGGCTATGGCGAGTTCGGCCTGATCAACGAGCGCATCAGTGACATCCTGATCCGGGTTCGCAATACCACGTACGCGGGTTTCATCGCCAACAATAACCAACCTTATGGGTTTGCGTGGAATCCCTAAACCAATCGCTACCTCCGGACATACAGGGCGAAACTCAAAGTATTCGCTGAGCACATCGGTCAAATAATGGTTGTGCTTGTGGCCGCCATCAAAGCGAACCTGCTCCCCCATCAAACACTGACTGACTCCCAGCGGAATTTTGCTCATGGTATTCCTATACAAAATAATTGCCTTGTATAAGTTTTATATCAACATCCTGTACAAAGCAATTATTTTGTACAACAAAGACAAATTAAGTGGCCAAGGAAGAGGACTTACTGGAGAGGGATAAGCGAAGCAAAACTAGAGAGACAGGATTAGGAAAATACGTTAATTAATTGATATTAAATAAAAAAGCCGAACTTTCGTTCGGCTTTTTTAGCTTCATCCCTATCAGTGCGTAGGGATTTCGATATCTTCAAACAAATCATCCAATTCCGCCCGCGAATGGCGGTTAAAGGCTTCATTGATGATGTCTTTGGTCAGATGCGGCGCAAACTTCTCGATGAAGTCGTACATAAACCCGCGCAAGAAGGTACCGCGACGGAAACCAATCTTGGTCACACTGGATTCAAACAGGTGGCTAGCATCCAGAGAGATCAGATCGCTGTCGGTATTTTCGTTGTAGGCCATGCTGGCAATGATTCCAACACCCAGCCCTAAACGCACATAGGTTTTGATAACGTCAGCATCGGCAGCAGTAAAGACAACTTTCGGCGCAAGGCCGCGATTGATAAAGGCCTCATCCAATTTAGAGCGACCGGTAAAACCAAACACATAAGTTACGATTGGGTACTTCGCCACCTCTTCAAGCGTCAAGTTGGAAACCTGAGCTAGTGGATGGTTTTTAGGCACCACGATACTGCGGTTCCAACGATAACAAGGCATCATGATCAGATCGCTAAACAGCTCCATAGCCTCAGTAGCGATTGCAAAATCCACAGTACCGTCCGCTGCCATTTCGGAAATCTGCATCGGTGTACCTTGATGCATATGCAGCGCAACTTCTGGGTATTGCTTGATGAATGAACCTATTACCGGCGGCAACGCATAGCGCGCCTGGGTATGGGTAGTCGCAAGCGTCAAAGTACCTTTACGTTCATTACTGAACTCTTGGGCAACTTGTTTAATACTCTCAACTTTACGCAGGATCTCGCCTGCGGTTTTGAGTATCGCCTCACCTGCTGGTGTAATACGGGTCAAATGCTTCCCGCTACGCGAAAAAATCTCAACACCCAGCTCATCTTCCAGCAAGCGAATTTGCTTACTGATACCGGGTTGGGAGGTATAAAGACTCTGTGCAGTAGCTGACACGTTTAAATCGTGATGTGCCACTTCCCAGATGTAACGCAGTTGTTGCAGCTTCATAAGCCCTCCGATTGGCTCACTCACTGGGGTATTTGCAAGCGCAAGTACCAGAAATAAACCCTGATGCAAGCTCAGAGTTATAAAATCAAGTTAGGTTATTCGTTTCTAGAATAGAACAGATAGCAACCTTATGCCTAACAATTATTAATTGTGCTTCCGGCTGCTCTTGTTACAACTTTAGACTATATCCCATAAATTCAAAGTTTTTGCTGAAGGAATATTACAAAAATAACAAAAAATGCGGTTTACATACCCCACATTGGGTATATGTGTGCAGATGCCACTATTTAAGGAATGATCCGGTTAGCGATTCCATGCGGAACATGCCCGGTAGCAACATGCTCACGCGCAGATTCGCAATGCATTTTTTGGTCGTCAAAAAACACATCCGCACCATAAGCCTTAAGAAATGTTCCCTTTGATAAACCACCCAAAAATAGCGACTCATCGATACGAATATCCCACGCGCGCAAAGTGCGAATAACGCGCTCATGCGCCGGTGCCGAGCGCGCCGTAACCAATGCGGTGCGGATTGGACAATTTTCACCGAACTCTGATTGCAGGCTGTGCAAAGCCGCCAGAAATTGCTTGAAGGGCCCACCACTCAATGGTGATTTTGCCGATGCTTTTTCACTCTCGGTAAATGCTGACAAGCCCTGTAATTTATAAACTTGCTCTGCCTCATCAGAAAAGATAACCGCATCGCCATCGAAAGCAAAACGCAGTTCATCTTCATTTTCGACCTGGTTGTTCGATGCAATTAATGTTGCAGCGGCCATACCGTGATCCAGTGCTTGCCGCACATCATCCGCTTCAGTGGATAAAAATAAATGGCAACCAAATGCAGAGGCGTAGCGATAAGGCGAGGTGCCGCCACAAAATGCCGCACGACTAATTTTTAAACCGTAGTGCTCAACTGAATTGAATACGCGCAAACCGGTATCAGCGCTGTTGCGCGATAACAAAATCACTTCAACACGCGGTTCATCGCCCAATTTTTCATTGAGACGCAATAGTTTTTTCACCAACGGAAAAGCGTCGCCAGGCTCAAGAATTTCATCTTCATGCTCAATTTGGTATTGCGCATAAGCAGCAAGCCCTTCATTGATGTAGACCTGATGGCTTTCATCCAAATTAAATAAAGCACGGGATGAAATTGCGATCACCAGTTTATCGCCAAAACCTTTAGGCATAATTAAATTCCCCTGCGAGAAAGAAAACCATTACTGCAATATAAACGCATCCGCATCCAAATTGGCTGGAAACTGTTCACGATACGCAATTAACTTTTCTGCATACAATTCGACTGTTATCAACTCCGCTTCCTGGCTTGTTGCAATCAATTCGCCAGAAGGGCCATAGACACTGGAATCGCCTGCATAATGCTGCCCTGCCTCATCCATACCCACACGATTTACACCAAGGGTATAACTTAAATTTTCAATCGCGCGCGCTTGCAATAACCGATTCCAATGCAAGCCGCGAACGCTTGGCCAATTGGCAACATAAAGCGAAAGATCATAATCGTTACGATTGCGACTCCACACCGGAAAACGCAAGTCGTAACAAATCAACGGCAGTATCCGCCAACCATTCAACTCCACCAGAACACGCTCGTTGCCCATTGCGTAGCGCGTGTGCTCGCCAGCCATCCGGAATAGATGGCGCTTGTCGTATTCGGTATAGCTCCCATCGGGGCGCATCCACACCAAACGATTAAAATACTGCTCACCGACTTTGACCACCAAGCTGCCGGTGACGACTGCATTATGTTTGGCAGCTTGTTGTTGCATCCATTGATAAGCGCGACCATCGACGGACTCTGCGTAGCTGCGTGCGCTGGAGCAAAAACCGGTGGTAAACACCTCCGGCAAAACAATAAGATCTGTTTTGGTAATGGCGCTCATCGCCTGTTCAAATACATCCAAATTGAGTTGGGGATCATTAGGTGTAATCACCTGCTGTACCAGTGTGACCGTCAAATTATTCATGAGGCGTATCTCCTGCCGAGCGATCTACGGGATGCAACCAAAAATAACACAACACAAATGCAACGAATACGGAAACCGCAGCCAATACGTAAGTGGTTGATGCACTATAGTCCCACAAGAGTCCGCCAATCAATGCGCCTGCTGCACCACCAGCACCAAAGCTAAATGAGCTGTACATTGCCTGCGCTTGCCCCTGATTCGCTCCTTTAAAATAAGTGCGAACCAATTCGATAGAAACCGCATGCGCGATACCAAAGCTGCAAGCATGCAATAGCTGCGCAAATAACAACACCGGTAAATATTCAGCACCATACGCAATCAGCAGCCAGCGCAAACTGGTAACGCCCAAGGCGAATAGCATTAGCAGACGCAAATTAAAACGCCCCAATACTTTATGCATCACCATAAAAATGGCGACTTCTGCAAGCACACCCAGCGCCCACAACAAGCCAGTTGCAGTGCGGGTGTAGCCGTAATTCTCAACCAGATAAAGTGTATAAAAGGTGTAATAAGGACCGTGACTCAGCTGCAATAAAAAGCTGGCGGCCAGAAAGCAAATAATCGTTGGTTGCAAAACCAGGCTTAAAAATTTCGGGCGCTCGCCATCGGACTTTTTCGCGCTCACATCCTTTAAGCTGAGGCTGGATAACCAGATTAAAATCAGGAAGGTTAAAATAAATAACGGCAAGAAACGAATCGGCAATACATCAAACACTAAACCCAATCCTACCACTGCCGCGATAAAACCAAGTGATCCCCACAACCGAATTTGGCCGTAACGATGGTAGTTATTGCCTAAATATCCCAGCGTAATGACTTCAAATTGCGGCAGCACTGCATGCCAAAAAAAGGTGTAGCAACTAACCACCAACACCAACCACCAATAACGCTGATCAAGCAAAATACCGGTAAAAATAATACTCGCAGTCAAACTACCAATACGAATAATACGCAACCGTTGCTGGGTGTGATCAGCAAGCCAACCCCAAAAATTCGGAGCGACGATACGGGTTGCCATAATAATTGAGCTGATAACGCCAACGTCTTGCGATGAGTAACCGAGGGATTTGAGATAGATCCCCCAGTAGGGAATCAGACTGCCGACCACAGCAAAATAGAAGAAATAAAATCCGGAAAGACGCCAATAAGGAATTGCTTGCTGCGCAAAAGAAAGGGACATAGATACACAACGGCAGGAGTGAATAAAAAATTGGGTTAGTGATTACACTAACCCAACACACCCTTGGAAATTATTTAACGCTGGCAGGAATTACTGGAACAGAGTGTTTGACGGCACCATTTTGTCCGCGCTGGCGCAACAAGTGATCCATCAACACCAACGCCAACATAGCTTCCGCAATTGGCGTTGCGCGAATACCCACACAAGGATCATGACGACCTTTGGTAATCACTTCGACCGCGTTGCCGTGTACATCAACACTGCGCCCGGGAACGTGCAAGCTTGAGGTTGGCTTCAAAGCGATATGCGCGATAATTTCCTGGCCAGAAGAAATACCGCCCAAAATACCGCCGGCATTATTCGATAAAAAACCTTCCGGTGTTATTTCATCGCGATGCTGGGTGCCGCGTTGCTCAACCGAACCAAAACCTTCACCGATCTCCACACCTTTTACCGCATTAATGCTCATTAACGCGTGAGCGATTTCTGCATCAAGGCGATCAAAAATAGGCTCGCCTAAACCGGGTGGAACATTGGTCGCAGTCACGGTAATTTTTGCGCCGATGGAATCACCTTCTTTGTTCAGCGCCTGCATGAAGGCTTCCATTTCAGGTACTTTGCTGGCGTCAGGACAAAAGAACGGGTTTTGATCAACTTGATCCCAATCTACAGTTTCAATTTTGATCGGGCCGAGCTGCGACAAATAACCACGCACTTCAATCCCGTGGAAATCTTTTAAATATTTTTTAGCGATGGAACCTGCAGCAACACGCATAGCAGTTTCACGCGCAGATGAACGACCACCGCCGCGATAATCGCGCACACCATACTTCTGCATGTAGGTGTAGTCTGCATGCGCGGGACGGAACTGGTCTTTGATGTTGGAATAATCTTTTGAGCGTTGATCGGTATTTTCGATCAACATGCCAATCGGGGTGCCGGTGGTTTTGCCTTCGAATACACCAGACAAAATCTTGACCGCATCCTCTTCACGTCGCTGGGTGGTGTAGCGGGAAGTTCCCGGCTTACGACGATCCAGATCAATTTGAATATCCGCTTCGGTCAGCTCAAGACCGGGTGGACAGCCATCCACAATCGCGCCCAATGCCACACCATGGCTTTCGCCAAAGGTGGTCACAGTAAACAATTTGCCGTAAGTATTTCCTGACATTCGTTATTTCCAGACTTAAGAATCAAACTTCGGATAAGTAAAAAGTGCGCCGATTATACGTGACTTGCCCTGCAGGCGCATCGTCATCAGCGGATTAGAGGACACCTTCTGCGCGCGCATTGCGCAAATCCTGAGCCGCTAATACGAAGACACCGTGACCACCGCGCTCAAATTCCACCCAGGTAAACGGTAGCGATGGATAAGCCTCTTCCAATGCGGGCCAGGAATTGCCCACTTCCACGATAAGCACGCCTTTATCGGTTAAATAATCTGCAGCCTCAACCAGAAGTCTACGGGTAAAATCCAAACCGTCATTGCCCGATGCGAGCCCCAGCTCAGGCTCCGCGTGGAACTCCTCCGGCAAGCTCGCCATATCATCAGCATCCACATAGGGCGGGTTGGACACGATCAAATCAAAACGCTGTCCGTAGAGGTTTTCAAACAGATCCGATTGCAGCGCAAACACTCGCTCAGTTACACCATGTTGTTGGATATTTTCTTCTGCTACCGCCAAAGCATCATAAGATATATCGCTCAATTGCACTTCAGCATCAGGGAGCGCATGGGCGCAGGCAATACCAATACAACCACTACCGGTACACAAATCCAGAATCTGCTGCGGCTCATCTGCCAACCAAGGTGCAAAGCGCTTTTCAATAAGCTCCGCGATGGGCGATCGCGGCACTAACACCCGCTCATCAACAACGTAAGGCAAACCCGCAAACCAGGCTTGACCAGTGATATAAGCCGCGGGGATGCGCTCCTCAATACGGCGCTGGACGTTAGCGACTACCTTGGTTCGTTCGCTAGGCGTCAACTTCGCATCCAGCCATTCATCACCCAATGGCGGCGCCAAATGAATTGCATGTAGGACCAACTGCTCGGCCTCATCCCAAGGATTATCAGTGCCGTGGCCGTAAAAAAGCTTGGCCGCGATAAACTCGCTGGCAGCCCAGCGAAAGAAATCGCGAATGGTCACCAATTCATCGCGCGCCTGATCAAAAACTGTTGGGGAACTAGCCATAGATAACCTCGGGTTCAGCAGACTGCGCGCATTCTACCGAATTAATCACCCAAATCAGGATTTATGTTTTCTAGAAATCCGTCGAAAGCGGTAAACTGCTGTTTTGTGTAAGGCAGCGCCCCACTGCCGCTTGAGGAGCTTTTGATGAGAGAACACTTTGCGAACATTATTGCTGGCGTTGGTGAAGATTTAACCCGCCCCGGCCTGCTGGATACCCCTGACCGCGCGGCAAAAGCCTTTCAATTCCTGACCCGTGGCTATAACCAGACACTGGACGAAGTGGTCAATGACGCCCTCTTTCCATCCGACTCCGACGAAATGATCCTGGTAAAAGATATAGAGTTGTATTCACTCTGCGAGCACCACCTTTTACCCTTTATCGGCAAAGCCCATGTTGCTTACATTCCAACCGGAAAAGTGCTGGGATTATCCAAGGTCGCGCGGATTGTTGATATGTTCGCGCGCCGTTTGCAAATTCAGGAACAACTTACCGTGCAAATCGCGGAATGCGTGCAGGAAATTACTGGCGCATCGGGTGTTGGCGTTATTATCGAAGCAAAACACATGTGCATGATGATGCGCGGCGTGGAAAAGCAAAACTCGTCGATGAAGACCTCGGCAATGCGCGGCAGCTTCCGCAGCAACCAGGCCACACGCAATGAGTTTTTATCACTGCTGCGTTAATCGCTTAACGAACCGTAAAGTCGAGCGATTGAATCGAAAAAATATCGAGCAATAAAAAAGGCGGCATCACATTTGATGTCGCCTTTTTTATTGCTCTAAATTATTGACGATGGGCTTATTGCTCATCCATGTTATTCATTAATTTTTACAACTTCGACGCGCGCGCTGCGATCACCGCGCCCTGCCGGGGCAAGGCTGCCTATACCGTAAGTAGTGATGCGGCTGACTACAACACTCTTATCCTTCAGCGCATTTTTTAATTGCTCGGCATAAACTTGCGAATCTTTTTGTTGCTGCGCAAGCGACACAGGAGCGTAATCATGCCCTACCAGCGCAATTTTCCAGTTAGGCTTTTGTGTCAGTACATCAATCAATGCTTGTAAATGTGCCTGCTTGATTTGGATGCTGGTATTGCCTTTTGGATCATCGGATACCAGATCGGGGAAAACGTAGTAGCCATTGGCATCCAGCGATTTGATAATCGATTCAGGGCTTGAGGCTATTCCCAACTCAATAATTTTATCGACATGCAACACATCAACCTGAATAACAACACGCTTGTTGCCACGCTGTACCGCATAGAGCGCTACGTAAAACGGTTTTGCATCCGCAGTGGTAACTTCATAAGCGCCATACTGTTGAAACTGATCCAACCCGTATAACTGCTGGATTTTAAAGTGATTATTAGCCCATGAATTACTGGTGCCACAATCCCGGCTTTTGCAGTGAAATAATTCGCGAAAACTAAAATTCTGTAACTGATCCAGATAAAAATCGAAACCATTATTTGCGCTGTGCCCTTCAGGCAACTCCAAGGTATAACGAGCAAGCTCACCACTCAAACGTTGCTGGCGATCAACCCGCCAACTACCGGCAATTTTTTTATAGCTACCTAATGCCAGCACATAATCATCAGTTTCGCCGCCGCTTTGGAACATTACCCGCGCATTGTGGTAATTCTGCAACGGCAACTCATCGGCAAACACTGAACAACAAGCCAACAATAAAATCACACTACCGATATAACGAAAACAGTTCATAGGCTCTCTCAGAAATTTGTAGCTATTCTTGATCTGATTCTTTTGTGTATGAATAACTAGACCATAAATCGGGCGAAAAATTCGTTGAGTTTGTCCGCAACCAAATCCACCTCTTGCTCCATGTGCAGATGGTGGCCTCCAGGCAGCAAGTCGTAGTCAACACTGGGAAATTGGGCGACCTCTTGCATGTAGTTTGCGTACAGTTTGGGCAAACCATCTTCAGCCAATAATAATTTTATGGGTGCCTGCACATGATTAATAAATGCGTGTAAGTGTTCGCGCGATAACTTAATTACTGAAGGCGCCAACAAACGGGGATCAGTACTCCAGGAAACACCATTCGGTTGCGCCACAACACCGCGCTCGGTTAAAGCTGTCGCTGCTGCGTGCCCTAACGGAAACATACCGCGCTCGCGCGCTTTGATCGCCAACTTTATATCAGGATAAACCGAGGGAGTTTTTTGCAGCTGAACGCGCAAGCCATTAATAGCACTTGCTAATTGTTTTGGGGCTTCTTCAGGGCGAGCAGGTTCAGGCAACAATCCCTCAATCAACCCCAGAGCAATAAAGCGCTCGGCGAATGCACCCGCAGCTAGCGTTCCGATAATAGCGCCGCGCGAATGTCCAAGTAATACAAAACGCTCCCAACCTAAATGGTCGGCAACGGCGAGAATATCGTTGATGTCATCCCAAGGGGTGTAAGCCATTTGTCCGGGGCGATGCTCACTCTGGCCGTGCCCCGCCATATCAACCGCAACGATATGCACATTTTTCAGTCGCGGAGCTAAAGCAAAAAAACTGGCGGAATTATCCAACCAGCCATGCAATGCGAGTACCGGTAATTGCGTGGAATCGCCCCACTCCTGCGCGGCGAACTGCATTCCATTGACAGTAAAACGCAGCTCGCGGGGATTGGATGATTGCACCATAGAAAAACTCACTATGAGATAGAAATAAAACAAGGTTAATCGTTTTATTCTAGGCGTGATCCAGCCAAAGTAAATCGCCCATACCCACAGCAACAATTGGGGTCTGGATAGCGGCAAGAGAACTGGTGCCCATCGGATAATAATCATTAGGCTTGTTGCACAGCTTATTGATCAACAAACCTACCAGCGGCTGATGGCTCACCAGCAGAATTGATTGATCAGTCGCTTGCTTTGAATTGAGCACATCCAACCACTCCATTAGCCCCAGCGGATTAGCCTCTGGTACGAGAAGATCAGTGGTCTGGATGCTTAACTGCGGAAAATAACCTGCAGCAATTGTTGCAGTTTGTTGCGCACGCACCAACGGGCTCGCCCAAATCTCGGTGACCGATGCCATATCGGCCACGCGCGCCTGCATAACTTTATCGGTATCACTCCGGCCCTTATTGGTAAGCTGACGCGCGTCATCCGTTGTAATCTGCGCTTCAGCTTGTCCGTGCCGCAAAATAAAAATTGTCATTTAGTTTGCAGCTTCATCCGGAGTATCAGTTAAACGAGTCGCTGGCTCTTTTGCAGATTCTTTTGCTGCTGCCTCTTTCGCAACCGGCGCATCCTGTGCAGCTGCACCAGTGTCCGCAGGCCAGTCAGCAAATGGGAAAGGTTTTTCTTCGCTGCTGTAACACAAGAATTTCAACACATCGTAAATATAAGTGGACAGCGAATGGCCAAAGCGGCGCAGATGCTGATTGTCTTCGCCGGTAATCAGCGAGAAGAAAAATTGCACAATAACCAATATCCACATAACCAAACTGGCAAGTTGCAATATTGCGGCGAACAGCAGCATAAAAATCAACCGCAACCAATGCTTACTGGATGTAAGATTGGATTTTAATTGTTCATTGTCCATTAGTTACCCCTTAAATATTCAACATCATCAGCTTGTTCACCCACCATCAAACCACGCGCCACATCAGCAATCGCTTTTTGTTGGAAGAGAACGGCGTAAAGCCCCGACACCAATGGCATATACACTTGCAGCTCATCGGCTTTTTGTTTCACTTGACGCAGCGTATTAACACCTTCAGCCACTTGCCCCAGCGAGGCAACAATGTCATCCAGTTTTTTACCCTGCCCCAAGGCGAAGCCTACACGATAATTGCGACTTAAATCCGAAGTACAAGTCAGAATTAGATCACCAACCCCAGCTAATCCTAAAAATGTCATGGGATTTGCACCCATCATCTGCGCAAAACGCCCCATTTCTGCGAGGCTCCGCGTTAACAACATTGCTTGAGTGTTATGCCCTGCCCCTAACGCCGCTGCCATCCCGCAAATAATGGCGTAGATGTTTTTCAGCGCCCCGCCCAGCTCCACACCATAACGGTCGTGATTGGCATAAACACGGAACGTAGAAGATTTGAGGGTGTGCTGCACACAATCGATAACCGCTTCACTCTCACTGGCGATAACAGTACCTGTCTGCTGCTGATGCACAATCTCTTTTGCAAAGTTAGGCCCGCTCAACACCCCGATTGGATGATCGGGCAATTCCTGCTCAAGAATTTGACTCATCAGGGTAAAACCTTCCGGCTCGATACCTTTGGCAGTGCTAACCACCATAGTATCTTTACCCAGCAAGGGCTTGAGTTGACGGGTAACGGCGCGGAATGAATGGCTGGGAATAGACACAAACACCAGATCGGCATCAGTAATAGCCAACGCGAGATCCGAGGTAATCACTAATTGCTCATGCAACATATAGCCGGGGAGATAACGGGCATTCTGGCGCGCGGATTGGCACTCTTCCGCTTGCTCAACGGAGCGCATCCAAAGATAGGTTTGGTGATTGTTACACGAGATGATATTGGCAATTGCCGTACCAAAACTACCACCACCCAGCACGGCAACCTTCAATCGTTTACTCATAAATAAATCCAGTGGTTTAACCAGGAAAATTCAATTAAAAATCGTCACTTGTTACGGTTAAAAAGATACAAAGCACACAAACTGTAACTTTTTTGCACAAAAACCTTCATCAAATTTTTGTCCACATTTTCTGTGGATAACTTAGTGGATAGTTTTTGGGAAACCTTCTCAAAGGCCTATAAAATCTATACCAACAACAAATTGGACAAATTTTAACCAACAAAAAAATTTCCTTATATTTCATATTGTTACATAAAAAAACAAGGCTAAAAGTTCATTTTTTCACGTTTTTGATCAAGCTATGAGCGAGCTGGTCATTTAAGCACAGAAGGTGTGCATAAAGAGTTAGTGATCATTAACCCTAAAGGCCTCATAGAAACGAAATATTCATATTGCAAGGTAAATTTTGATTAATTGTTTGGTTCATTACCAAACTCTTACAAGGCTCAAAATAGCCCATTGAATAGTGAATATCAGAAAAGGAAAAACACTCTTTTTATAGACTCGACTTATTGGCGCGCAAACGCGCCATAACTACCATCGGCATATAACAGCGGATCTACATTGACTTCATTTAAAATCACCTTATGGATAACACCTATAACAATCTTATGGGTGCCATAAGTAGTGACATGGTCAGTTTGGCAGATGAATACAGCCTGGGCATCCCCAAGCACTGGCAGACCAGTATCGTCCTCTACCCAATTTCCTATCTCAAAACGATTCCGGTTCGGTTCACGTCCGGCACAAATATTGGAAACGTCTTGATGATCAACAGAAAGGACATTAACCGCAAACTGACTTCCGGGCGTAGCCAAGTGCCCTTGCTGTGAAACCAACTGATTGATGCACACCAACAACGAAGCAGGAGAATCAGATACCGAAGTCACTGAAGAGACGGTCATGGCGAAACGTTGATTCCCCGGCAAGATAGTAGAAAGCACACAAACACCGGACGCCAAGCGACGCATACCCAGCTTCATTGAAACGGCTAAATTATTGTTTTGCATAAAATCTCCAAACGTATAGTTGCTTATTCTGACCAGCTGATGACCGACACACAAGTCTCGACAATGACTTAGCCACTATTTCGACTGTAGATTGTCAGGGTCGCATAAACACAACCAAGGGAGGCAATAGGCAAAACTCAATGGCTCACGAAGCAACAGACTATGAAGCAACATGTTCTGTTCCCGCAGGCATCCAACAACAAATACAAAAGCTGAACTCTTTTTGTACGACACATGAAATCGCAATCTGGCATTTCGTGAGCGTTCTGAACACCCGTTGTGCAAGCTGATTAGAATTTAACTGCGAACGCTAAATATTTTATTTTATTGCACTTTTTTCGTTGACGATCCTAAATCTCATCGTTAATATGCGCACCACTTGAAACGCACAACGTTTTAAGTCGTCGGAGTGTAGCGCAGCCCGGTAGCGCGTCTGTTTTGGGAGCAGAATGTCGGGGGTTCGAATCCCTCCACTCCGACCATCTTTTTTATCGAACCTGCGAAGGTTTGTTCCAGCATGTGCCCGTAGCTCAGCTGGATAGAGCACCCGCCTTCTAAGCGGGTGGTCGCAGGTTCGAATCCTGCCGGGCGCGCCATTTGGGCATTTTTTATCTCGCCCTACTTTCTCTAGTAAGTTCAATTTGGGATAACATCCCACACATATGGATGTGTTATTTCGTTTTGCTACGGTGGCTGTAGCTCAGTTGGTAGAGCCCTGGATTGTGATTCCAGTGGTCGTGGGTTCGAGCCCCATCAGCCACCCCAATCCCTTCTGCAAAAAAATCATTTAAAACTTTCCTAAAAATTTTTAAATCTAATTTAAAAATCAGCTTTTAAATATCCTTCAATTATTTTCTTTTGCTAGCCGTTTTTTCACCTCACCATCCTTTATTCCCTTGGCGACTCATGCCTGCTGTGGGAAAATGCGCAACCTCAGATTTTGACCCTTTTATCATTTACTACACAGGTAATTAGCGCCCATGTCCGCACTTGTATTGGATGGCAAAGCCCTTGCCGAAAAAACTGAACAGGAACTCTCTGCTCGTGTTGCCGCACTGAAAGCACGTAGCAACGGCCAAACTCCTATCCTGGCAACCATCCTTGTGGGTGATGATCCAGCGTCGGCAACCTATGTGAAGATGAAAGGTAATGCCTGCACCCGTATTGGCATGGAATCGCTGAAGGTGGAATTGCCTTCATCTACCACCACAGATGAACTGCTCGCCAAGATCCACGAGTTAAATAACAACCCAAATGTGCATGGCATTTTGTTGCAGCATCCAGTTCCGCATCAGATTGATGAGCGTCTGTGCTTTGATGCAATCAGCGCCGAGAAAGATGTGGATGGCGTGACCTGTTTAGGTTTTGGCCGTATGAGCATGGGTGAGGAAGCTTACGGTTGTGCTACGCCAAAAGGCATTATGCGCCTGCTTGAAGGTTATGGAATTGAGTTGGCTGGCAAGCACGCTGTGGTTGTTGGCCGCAGCCCGATTTTGGGTAAACCAATGGCGCTGATGCTGCTTAATGCCAATGCTACCGTTACTATCTGCCATTCCCGCACGCAAAACTTGCCGTCATTAATCAAGCAAGCCGATATTCTGGTGGGTGCCGTTGGCAAGCCGGAATTCATCAAAGCAGAATGGATTAAAGACGGTGCGGTGGTAGTTGATGCTGGCTATCACCCTGGCGGTGTGGGCGATATCGAATTAAAACCTTTGGTTAACCGTGTTGCTGCTTACACGCCGGTTCCTGGTGGTGTTGGCCCAATGACAATTAATACCTTGATCTACCAAACAGTAGACTCGGGCGAAAAGAAAATCGGTTAATGCGTTAAATTTTTTCTGTTTGTTGTCGCTAGCTTGATAAAACTGTTCGTATCGCAATTTAACTTAAGGAGTAAAGATCAAATGCGTAATTTTCTCTTATTGGGTAGCCTGTTGTTGGTAAGTGTTTCTGCCACTGCAAATGATGCAATTAAATATACCTGCAAGATGAACAATGCCGAGCGTGTTATCGAAGTAGCTTATGCTTCTGCCGACAAAGCAGCGCCTTGCACTGTGAGTTACACCAAAGACGGTGTAACCCAGACACTGTGGAGCTACGAAAGCACCGAAGGTCAGTGTGAAGCAAAAGCTGCCGAATTTGCAGAAAAACAAAGTAGCTGGGGATGGACTTGCAGCAACGATGCAAGTGACGCACAAGCAGCTAAAAACGCTGAATAATTTAACCTGATTTTTGTATCAGTTTTGTAATTCAATAAAAGCAGGCACTCGCCTGCTTTTATTTTTATAGCTCACCACTTTATAAGTTAAGCTGATGACGGAATTACTGCCCATCATTTATCGCGATGAATATATGGTTGCCATCAATAAACCTGGCGGCCTATTGGTTCATCGCAGTGAAATTGATCGCCATGAAACGCGCTTCGCCGTGCAGTTGTTGCGCGACCAAATTGGCCAGCCTGTTTATCCTATTCATCGGTTGGATAAACCAACCTCCGGCGTATTGGTATTTGCGCTTTCATCGGAGATCGCGAGACTCTTGAGTGATATTTTTACTCGCCATGAATTGAACAAAACCTATGTGGCGCTAGTACGTGGTTTTTCTCCCGACCAAGGGATAATTGACCATCCACTTGTAGAAGAATTGGATAAGTACACCGATAAAAAAGCACGCACCGATAAACCGGCACAGGCTGCTGTTACCGAATTTAAAACACTAGCGCAGATTGAATTACCCTTTAGCATTGATAAATACCCGTGCACGCGTTATTCGCTCGTACAATGCAATCCACACACCGGGCGTAAACACCAAATTCGTCGCCACTTGAAGCATATTAGCCACCCGATCATTGGCGATGCCAAGCATGGCAAGGGTAATCATAACCGGTTTTTTCAGGAAAAATTTGGCTGCGCTGGCCTGATGTTAGCGTCGCCGGAACTAGAGTTTATCCATCCTGTCACCCGACAAAAAATGACGCTTGTAGCACCGCTTGCAGCCAGATTTACCCAAATTATTCAGCAGTTTGACTGGGGTAATGCCCTACCCCAGCATTGGCTCACCGCTCAGGATTTCTAATGCGCCTCGATAAATTTCTCAGCCAATATACTGATCACTCACGCTCGCTGGTACAGCAAGCGATTAAATCAGGCAGAGTATTAGTAGATGGAGTCACCGCAAAAAAAGGTGATCAAAAAATAGCGGGCCATGAAATTATTACGCTGGATGGAACACACATTGAAGCATTCCAAACCCGCTATTTAATGCTGCACAAACCATTGGGGTATGTGTGCGCGAATAGCGATAGCGAGCACCCTGTTGTTGTCGATTTAATTCGCTTGCCGCGCTGGCAGGAATTGCAAATCGTCGGACGTTTGGATTTAGACACCACAGGTTTAGTGCTGCTTACCGATGATGGACAATGGAATCATCGCATCACCTCACCGCGCAGCGAATGCCCGAAAACCTACCGCGTGACTACCGCAAACCCGATTACGTCTGAAACTGCCGCACTCTTTGCAGCTGGCGTACAATTGCATGGCGAAAAAATGCCAACGCGTCCGGCGCAACTGGAATTAATCTCCAGTCATGAAGCGCGCCTGCAAATTCATGAAGGAAAATATCATCAGGTAAAACGCATGTTTGCGGCTGCAGGCAATTTGGTAGTGGGGTTGCATCGCGAGAGCATTGGCGATATTCAGTTAGATCCTGCATTAGCGCCCGGCGAGTATCGCGCACTAACTGCCGATGAAATAAAGAGCGTAGTACCATGAACGATTTACCCCTTACCTGGATCACCCAACAGCTGAGCAATATTCCAGCGGACACCAACAAACGTTATCTTTGGTGTACCGATGAAAATGCATTGAATATGCTCCCGGCAGCGTTGCATCAACAGCAATTGTTAGTGTTGACCAATCGCTGGGATGTTGCCGAGCAAGCAAAAGCGCACGGTTTCAATACCGAATTCAATGACTTTGATTGCAGCGCAATCGCAGACAATAGCCTCGATAAAATTTTTTACCGCGTATCGAAAGAAAAGCCAGTGGTGCATCACTTGCTCAATCAAGCATGGCGCTGCTTAAAGCCCGGCGGACAATTATTGATTGCCGGATATAAAAACGAAGGTACAAAAACCTATATCGAAAAAATTGCCAAATTATTGGGCAGTGCAAAAAATATCGAAAAAAATGGTCCGGTTTATTCATCTGAATTGGGCAAATATACCGAATATGATGCAGCGCAATTGCTGGATGATAGCGACTACAACCAGCAGCGCCCGATTGCACTCGACTCGGAACTAAAACTACTCAGCAAACCCGGCCTGTTTGGCTGGAATAAAGTGGATTCGGGCAGTGCTTTGCTTATTGAGCAACTGGAAGAGCACTTCGACGCGGCAAAAGCGCCTGCATCCTGTCTGGATCTGGGCTGCGGCTACGGTTACTTGACTATCGCGGCTGCCGGCTTGGCGAACTGCAGCAGCATCCAGCACTGGACGATGACCGACAATAACGCTGCCGCCCTCGCCGTAGCCCGGCAAAACTTGCTGCACAACCAGCTAACTGGCGAGGTTATCGCTGCTGATGCGGGTAAAGGTATATCGGCAAAAGTGGATTTAGTCCTGTGTAACCCCCCCTTCCATCAGGGATTTAGCATTGATGGCGATTTGACTGACAAGTTCCTCGCCAGTGCCAAGCGCCTGCTAAACCCGCAAGGTACGGCACTTTTTGTGGTAAACCAGTTTATTCCGCTGGAGCGTAAGGCCGCACCACTCTTCACACAAGTCAAAGTGCTGATTGATAACGGTAGCTTCAAGGTCATCCAACTGGGACTTTGAAGACCAGCACTGATGAAAAAATGACCTGCGCATTGAACCAATCCATCCCATATTGGATAGCGAAAATACAGCTTGCAGGATTAATAAACAGCCTTGAATTTATTGATGTTTTTTTGCAATAAAAGTTACCCAAAATAGGCAAAAACGGTTGACCAACCAAAACTGCCTCTATATCATGCGCACCACTTCCACAGAGGAAGTCACCGTTCCGCCTTAGCTCAGTCGGTAGAGCAAATGACTGTTAATCATTGGGTCGCTGGTTCGAGTCCAGCAGGCGGAGCCAGAATTAAAACGAAAGGTCGCATTTATGCGGCCTTTTTTGTGCCCGTGTTATTCGTGTTTATATCCTCGTGCCTCCAACGGCATTTTTTATCCACTACCCACCTCGAGCGGAGCATCCCATGTTTAAAGTTAATGAATACTTTGGTGGCGCAGTTAAATCTATCGCATTCCAAACCGAAACCCTGCCAGCAACTATCGGCGTAATGGCGAAAGGCGAATATGAATTCGGCACCAGCCAAAAAGAATACATGACCGTAGTAAGCGGCAGCCTGACTGTAGTATTGCCAGGTAGCGACAAAGCTGAGACCTTTGCAGCGGGCCAAACGTTTATCGTTGAAGCCAACCAACGCTTTAAAGTATCTGCTGATGTGGAAACTTCATATCTGTGCAAATACGAGTAATTTTTTACTCGGATCTAAAAAGGCGCTTCGGCGCCTTTATTGTTTTTTTATAACCGAAAATTAAATAGATGCGATTAAAAAGATTGACCGATTTTTTCTGTCTCTATATGATGCGCGCCTCCTTCACGATGAAGGACACAATTCCGCCTTAGCTCAGTCGGTAGAGCAAATGACTGTTAATCATTGGGTCGCTGGTTCGAGTCCAGCAGGCGGAGCCAAATAGAATTAAGAAAAAACAAAAAGGCCGCACTGAGTGCGGCCTTTTTGTTTTCAGCAGATCCAGCTTACTTTTTAACCCTTCCCCGCAATAACCGGCCAGGGCAAAAACCAAGGCTCACCCCATTCCCCCACAGCCGCAGTAAAAAACTCATCAATAAAAAACTCACCCTCACGTGGTAACTGGGTAAATCGATATTGTTTACCATTCACCCGGAACGCAAGACTGAATGCATGCAAATACGTGCGATCAATCGCTTCACTCGCTACTGAGTCACCATAGAGACCATCACCTAAAATAGGTGCACCGATACTTTTTAATGCCACACGAATTTGATGCGTTTTTCCTGTATGAGGCTTCACAATAAATAATCGCCGACCGGCAGTAATACTTTTGCTAAAAAACTGCGTGCTCGCGGGATTCTCTTGCGTAACCAGAAGTTTCCATGCACCGCGCCGCGAGGGCGCCATATCGCCCTTTATCAAGCCTTGTTTTTTTGTTGGTTTCTTCGTACTGATAGCAAGATAATATTTTTCTACTTCACGCATACGAAACGCATCATTTAATTGGTGATTTACATCGGCAGTTTTAGCCATCACCAATAAACCGGATGTCACTTTATCCAGGCGATGCACCGGAAATAATTCAGCTAAATTTTCACGTTGACGCAGAGTTTCAAATAATCCTGGCTCACCGGATTCACTGTGAAAACTGGTATTCGGTTTTTTATAGATCACAATAAATTCCGAATTATTTTCTACAATGTCATACATAAAAGTGATCCAAACTGAGATGCGATGCAGATTACCAGCCAGAGCTGCATTCAGCTATAAGATTATTTTGGCTATAAAAATGACAGACTTGTGACTTTAAAAACTAATGTATAGCTAGCATCAAAAAGCGGTAACGCTATAATCAGTTCAGGTGTTCGTTTCAGTTGTCGTAATGACGGGTTTACCCTAAGAGCGCTTATGTCAGTGCTCCATGTTTTGAGTTGTGCCCAGTTTTTACCACAGGTAAAAGCGCTAGCGGCCAAGCAAACAAACCAATCACCTACAACTGGCGGACACCTTTTTATTTCTACCGCCCTGCTTCCGATTTCCCATCCCCCCTCCAGCCTCTATAATTGCGCGCATCATTTCTTTCGACCTGCCTATACATGAGCGACACAGACAATACGGAACGCTACCGCCAGCAACATAAATTGCGCCTGAGTTATATGCCGTGGCTTTACGCCCGCCTCAAACCGGCGCAACGCCAGTGGGCGCAGGCTTGGCAGGATGAATGGCAAGCCTACTTGTGCGCAATGGAAACCCTGATGATAGGCAAAGACTGCTTTATCGCCCCCGAGGCCAAATTATTTGCCGAACCCGGCCGCCCTATCATCATTGGGGATAACACCTATATCGCCGCCGATTGCGTCATCCATGGCCCTGTTACTCTTGGCCAGAACGTATCCATCAATCATCACGTCAGTCTTGACGGTGGACGCAAGGGGATCGTCATTGGCGATAACACCCGCATCGCGGCTTACTCCTACGCCTATGCGTTCAATCATGGGATGGAGAAAGACCAGCTCATCAAAGATCAAGCCGTTACTTCCACCGGGATTACTATAGGTTCAGATGTGTGGATTGGTGCCAATACCGGTATAGTGGACGGCGTAACCATTGGTGATCATGCCGTCATAGGCATGGGGAGCATAGTGACTCGCGCAGTAGTCGCACATACCAAAGTCGCGGGTAACCCCGCCCGTCTTATTGGTGAACGGGTCTAGGTAGATCCACCCTAAACTCACCCAACCATTTGGCAGTAGTAAGCTAAAATCAATTGACCTCAGGATATTCAGGTTCAGAGATGCACTATTACCTAGCCAAGCTCCCCCTTTTGCTGATCCTGCTGCTCGCTCCCACCGTTTGGGCCAAGGAACATCTGCAAATACTGGCATGGGACGGCTACGCCGATGCCGATCTGGTGCGCGAATTTGAAAAGCGCTATCAGGTCGATGTCAAAGTCACGCTCGTATACTCCGATGACGAGCTATGGAGCAAAGTCACCGAGCCAAATAGCGACAGTTATGACTTGATTGCCGTCAATACTGCAGAGTTACAGCGCTACATCGCCAAAGGCCTTGTGCGCTCGCTCGACACGAACACGATTCCCAACCTCAATCACCAACTTCCGCGTTTTAAGCATCGCGAAGCTATCCCCGGCCTAGTCAAAAGTGGGCAAACCTATGCGATTCCCTACACCTATTCAGAAATGGGGATTATTTATAATCGCAAGCTTGTGCACCAACCGCCAGAAAGTATTAATGCGCTCTGGGACCCAACCTATGCAGGCAAAGTTCTCGCCTTTAACACCAGCAACCATAATTTCACATTAGCCGCGCTCGGCTCCGGGATAAAAAATCCTTTTATCCAATCGCCAGAGCAACTGCGGCAATCTGCTCGTCGCCTTGTCGAATTGCGTCGCAACCTGCTTACGTTTTATTCCTCACCACAAGAAGCCGTTAAATTATTTAAAACACAGGAAATTGCGCTGATTTTTGCCAACTACGGCAATCAACAATTAAAAGCATTAATCGATGTCGGTGCTGATGTAGGCTACACCATGCCGCAAGACGGCACACTTGCATGGCTGGATTGCTGGGCCGCCCTTAACGAGGCCGGCCCACTTGCGGAGCAGTGGATTAATTTTATGCTGGAAGAAAAAGCCAGCCTTCGTTTAACCAACGCGCAAGGTCTCGCCAATACGATTCAGGAATCAACTGCGCACCACAATGCTAATCTCATCTGGCTCGAACCCATTGAAAATGCCGATGCGCGTGCAAGCCTGTGGGATCAAATTATTTCTGGCGATGTGATGGAAAGGTTTTAGCATGGGATCAAGGATTGTTATAAAACTAGCCATTTGGATTGCGGTGCTGAGTATTTTAAGTGCAGGGATCAGTGTGTATTTTACTTACACCCATGGGCGCGCTTTATTAATTCAATCGGCCAAAGATAAGTTGGCCACTGCCACCCAGGTACTCGCAAATCGCTATTCATTTTTTATCGCCGATATCACCAAAGACTTGCTCTTCATTTCACAACTTCCGGCGATCAATGAAATTGCATCCTCTACCGAGCCGCAATCAGCTAAACATCGCGAGCGCCTGGCAACTGCACTTGCAGGCTTTTTAAGATCCCATGAAGAATACAATCAAGTCCGTTTTATCGGCGCACGCGATCATGGTCGCGAATTAGTGCGGCTCGATAAATCGCAAAATTCAGTACACATAGTTGAAGGTTTAGCGCTACAAGAAAAAGCGCATTACTCCTATATTTACAATACGCTGCAACTAAAACCCGGCAATGTGTTTGTCTCAGGTATCCGCCTGAACAAAGAACGCGGTTTGCTGGATGGTTACGGCAAACCCAGCGTGATAGTTGCAACACCGGTTTACAGCCCCGATAACACCGTATTCGGCGTTATCGTAATCAACGTTGATTTGGAAAAAATGTTTTCCCTGATCGAAATAGATGTACCGGAGGGCATTGACGTTCTAGCAACTAATTCAGCAGGCGATTACATCCTGCACCCCGACCTGGAAAAAACCTTTGGCTTTGATAAAGGTATGCGCGTACTGATGCAAGATGATATGCCCGTATCGCAGCGCATTTTTTCGGGTGAATCATCGCGTTTGGTTGCCGAAGTGGCCGATCTCCACTCACCGGAAAAACAAGCGGTTATATCTCTGACCAAAGTTCCTTTCGCCACAGAGTCAGATGAAAAATATATTGTCTTAGGGCTGGTTAGCAACCTTGATACAGTATTGGCCGATAGTCGCGAACTGGGTGTTACCAGCCTGAAAATCTCTATCACCTTCGGTATTTTGTTTGTGCTGTTGTCACTTATTCTCGCGCGCAAAATAACTACCCCGCTGCAACGTATGGCGAGCACCTTTGCGCGTTTTAAACAGGGTGACCCGGTACCGGAACTCAGCACAAATCGCGAAGATGAGCTGGGCCAATTAGCACGTAATTTTTCAATCATGGCAAAAAAATTAAACGCGCAATTACATGAATTGAATAGCCAGCGCCAATATCTTCATAAAGTAGCTCACCACGATGCACTTACGGGGCTGCCAAATCGTATTTTGCTGGAAGACCGTATCGAGCAAGCGCTCATCAGTGCACGGCGCGATAAAGTAGAGATAGCAGTAATGCTGGTCGATCTTGATGGATTTAAACCAATCAATGATAAATATGGCCACGATATCGGCGATAAATTATTGCAAGAATGCGCTGCACGTATGTTGACCTGCATCCGCGAAACAGATACTGCTGCACGCTACGGCGGCGATGAGTTTATGATCATCATTTCCGCCAGAGACTTGCAGCTGCGTGGCATGAGTGCACGCCATCTCAGCAGACAAGTTGCGGAAAAAGTTCGCAATGCACTTAACCAGGGTTTTAAAATAGAAAACTATCTGCTGAATATTTCATGCAGTATTGGTATTGCACTCTACCCACAGGATGGAGATGACAAAAACACCTTGATTAAACACGCTGACATTGCCATGTATTACGCGAAATCAACAGGCAGAAATAACGTGAAGTTGTACACTGATATACAAATTGATTAGGAAAAATTGGCATTATGATTGATTCACATTGGGCGTTAACCTTGCTGACCTGGCTTGAGGTCATGTTTATTATGCTGATTGGGTTAGGCCTGCTGGCAGTGGTGATTATGTATATCACCGACATTACCCAAAGCACTCATACCATTCGCAAAAACTATCCCGTCATCGGCCGCTTTCGTTATTTTTTTGAACATCTGGGTGAATTTTTCCGGCAATACTTTTTTGCCCATGACCGCGAAGAAATGCCCTTTAACCGCGCTGATCGCTCCTGGGTATATCGCGCCGCAAAAGATGTCGACAGCAATGTCGGCTTCGGTTCAACACTCGACTTAAATAAACCGGGCACATTGATTTTTCTCAATGCGGCATTTCCAATAATGGAAAGCGATGCATTGATTCCATCAGCCGTTGTGGTTGGCCCATTTTGTAAAACACCCTATACGACCCGCTCCATTTTTAATATTTCAGGAATGAGTTACGGCGCAATATCGAGCCCGGCGATCCTCGCTTTATCGCGCGGCGCTGCAAAAGCTGGCTGCTGGCTCAATACCGGTGAAGGCGGATTATCGCCTTATCATCTTGATGGTGGTTGCGATCTGGTATTCCAAATTGGTACTGCAAAATATGGCGTGCGCGATCTGGAGGGTAATTTAAGTGATGCCCGTTTAGCTGACCTCGCAGCTAAACCACAGATCAAAATGTTTGAAATTAAATTAAGCCAAGGCGCAAAACCGGGTAAAGGCGGAATATTACCGGCGGAGAAAGTATCTGCAGAAGTAGCGCTTATTCGCGGCATTACCGAAGGCCAAGCTTCTATTAGCCCTAATGGCCACACTGATATTCGCTCCGTGGTCGATTTATTACAAATGATTAATCACGTACGCAATGTCACCGGAAAACCCGTTGGATTTAAATCCGTGCTGGGCGAGAAAAAATGGTTAGTTGATTTGATCAACGAAATCCGCGTGCAGGGAATAGAATCTGCTCCCGATTTTATTACGCTTGATAGTGCCGATGGCGGTAGCGGCGCAGCACCACAACCCTTAATGGATCACGTTGGCTTACCAATTAAAGAAAGCTTGCCGTGGGTAACGGCATTGTTAAATGAAGCAGGATTAAAAGAGCGCATTAAAATTATTGTTGCTGGCAAATTGGTAACACCGCATATGGTTGCCTGGGCCTTGGCAAGCGGTGCAGATTTTGTAAACAGCGCGCGCGGTTTTATGTTCGCACTCGGTTGCATCCAGGCACTGCAGTGCCACAAGAATACCTGTCCTACTGGCATCACCACTCACAATATAAAATTACAGAAGGGTCTTGATCCAACCGATAAAGCGGAGCGAGTGGCATCCTATCAACGCAATATCACCAAAAGCGTAGGAATGATCGCCCACTCCTGTGGCGTCGCTGAGCCGCGTCAATTAATTAGTGAGCATATCCATATCGTCAATGCAAATGGCTTCTCAGTGCCACTGGATGAAATTAATCCGCAACCACTCATCTTCACATCACCGGAAACCTCAATTCCCGGTAGCGAAAGCCGACAAAATATTAATTGAGTGAATGATTATCTTGTTAAAACGATTAACCGCTCCACTAATCAGTTCATTGCTTATTGCACTCTGTGTGCCCTGCGTATTTGCGCAGGGATTGAGCAATGCAGCGACAGTTCATAATCTGGGATGGATTGATGAAAACCAAATGGAGCAAGATGCGGCAAAGATAAATGAGTTGACCTTATCCAAAATTGGCACACCTATTCGACGCGACTTAGGTGATTTGGAAACACTACAGAAGTTAATTGATCAAAATTTGGTAGCCAAGGACGATTACAAAACACAACAATCCATGGGCATAGTGTTAGGCAATATTATGCAAGCCGATTTCCCAGATACACTTGTGTGGCAAATTTATGAAGATAATATCGGCCGCAGCCGTGCGCTTTGTGTAAAAGAAACCAACCATTGCCTATTTCCGATTACAATGCTTTCCCGGCGCATTGAATTGGGCAGCAAACCGGATGTAAAAAAAGTCTATGCTGACGCCATTGCGTTAATGGAAAAGCACTTGCCGCAACTACCTTATGGCGGTGGCATTCGCTACCGGCTACCGCGCACCTCAACCAATTAACACCACAGATTCTCAACTTATTGCATGCACCCTGTCGATTACCCCATTGGTCATTCGACTAGTTAATACCGGGTCGATCACTTACCGACATGAACTGACATGATCACCCCGTATGATTGCCTTGGATGCGGAACAAATTACTAACGGAAATACCTTTTATGTCTGATTACTCTACACACCCTACGCCATCGCGCATTTCCTCCAAGGAATTTACCGTGTTGGTTGCACTGCTGATGTCCATAGTGGCAATGTCTATCGATGCTTTATTGCCAGCACTGGGCTTTATCAGCCAGGAAATTACTCTCGCCCATGCCAACCAAGCCCAGTACATCATTAGTGCATTGTTTTTGGGAATGGCAATCGGCCAATTAGTCTGCGGGCCTTTGTCCGATGCAACCGGGCGTAAAAAAATTCTCTATGCCGGTATCGCATTATTTTTTTGCGGCAGTGTGATTTGTTTTTTTGCGCAAGATATTAATACGCTGCTGATCGGCCGTTTTATTCAAGGCCTGGGCGTTGCCGGCCCCTATGTTTCTGCCATTTCCATCGTGCGAGATAAATATTCTGGCAACGAAATGGCTCGCGTTATGTCGCTGGTGATGATGATTTTTATTATGGTCCCCGCACTTGCACCAAGTATTGGCCAAGCTGTGTTGCTTGTAAGTTCATGGCGCTATATTTTTGTGCTGTATATAGTTTATGCACTGATTATCGGCATATGGATTTTCTGGCGACTGGAAGAAACCCTGCCAAAAGAATATCGAATCCCCTTCAGTACGCGCGGTTTTATCGATGGATTTAAAGAAGTCGTCAGCAACTACACCACTATGAGTTACACATTGTGTATGGGATTATTTTTCGGCAGCTTTCTCGGCTACCTGAACTCATCACAACAAATTTTTCAGGATTTATTTCAGACCGGAAAATTATTCACCGTGTATTTCGGCCTGCTCGCATTAGTATTTGGCGTGGCCTCTATGGTAAACGCGCGCTTTGTACAAAAGTGGGGAATGGATTATTTGTGCAGCCGCGCGGTGTTGGGAATTATTGTCAGCTCGGGAATTTTTCTTGTGGTGCAAATGGTCATGCCGCCAAATCTGTGGGTATTTCTTGTCTATGCATCGGTATTATTTTTCTGTTTCGGTTTAGTCTTCGGTAACGTGAATGCAATGGCAATGGAACCTATGGGACATGTGGCCGGTATTGCATCGGCAATTATCGGTGCAACTTCATCAATTATGTCGATGTTGATCGGAACCGCTATTGGCCAGATGTATAACGATACACTCATCCCTGTTACCAGCGGCTTTTTAATTTTGGGCAGTATTGCAATGGTTATTTTGCATCTCGCACGCAACAAACGAGTTTCTGAGCAGGCAGCGGCCGAATAACTCATCTTGCGACGCCTTTCTGCATATGCACAAAGGCGTCAATTCAGCGAGTTAACTTAACAAAAAGTAACTGGCATATTTTTCACCAACTGCGTACCATGCGCGCCGACACCCTTAAGGTCAGTGTCACCCTTCTCTGCTGTCAGACACCAAAGCCGTGTTTGCCACATCTCAGCTCGCCAGACCTTGCCCGCCACGCGGGAGGCCGAGCAACAGGAAACCCTTATGTCTTTTGAAACTCTCGGTCTACGGGCCGATATTCTGCGTGCTATTGCCGATCAAGGTTACAGCACCCCTACTCCTATCCAGTTACAAGCTATTCCCGCAGTATTAAAAGGCGGCGATATCCTCGCCGGCGCCCAAACCGGAACTGGAAAAACCGCCGGTTTTACCCTGCCTTTGCTGGAGAAACTAAGCAAAACCCAGCCAGCACAAGTAAATGGCCGCCGCCCAGTGCGCGCATTGATTTTGACCCCAACCCGCGAACTGGCTGCACAGGTATTTGAAAGCGTGCGCGATTACGGCAAATATTTGCCATTGCGCTCCACCGTTGTTTTTGGCGGCGTCAGCATTAATCCACAAATGATGAAATTGCGCGGTGGCGTGGATATTTTGGTTGCAACTCCCGGTCGTCTGCTCGATCTGGTAAACCAAAATGCAGTAAGCCTGCGCAATATTGAAGTATTGGTGTTGGATGAAGCTGACCGCATGCTCGATATGGGCTTTATCCACGACATCAAAAAAGTATTGGCTTTATTGCCGAAGCAACGCCAAAACTTGCTGTTCTCTGCCACTTTTTCTGACGAGATCAAAGCGCTTGCCGACAAATTACTTAATCAACCTACGTTGATTGAAGTCGCGCGTCGCAATACCGCTTCTGAGCGCGTAACCCAATGTGTTCATCCGGTAGATCGCAATCGTAAACGCGAACTTTTGTCGCACCTGATCAACAAAGGCGAGTGGCAACAAGTATTAATTTTTACTCGCACCAAGCACGGCGCGAATAAATTAACAGAACAATTGCAAGATGACGGCATCAGCGCTGCCGCAATTCACGGCAATAAAAGCCAGGGCGCGCGCACCAAAGCGTTGGACGATTTTAAACGCGGAACCATTCGTGCATTGGTGGCAACCGATATTGCCGCGCGCGGAATTGATATCGACCAATTACCGCACGTGGTCAATTATGAATTACCCAACGTGCCGGAAGATTATGTGCATCGTATCGGCCGTACTGGTCGCGCCGATGCTGAAGGTATTGCAGTTTCATTGGTGTGTGTAGATGAAATTAAATTTCTACGCGACATCGAAAAACTGATTAAGCGCGAAATTGAAAAAGAAGTTATCGAAGGTTACGAGCCAGATCCAAATGTAAAAGCCGAACCTATTGTGTTGGGTCGTCGCATGACAATTGGCGCTGGCGCAGGTAAAAATGGCAACAGCAGATCTGCACCTAAAAAACCAACGCTTGGGCAAAAGCCTAAGAATGGTAACGGCGCAAAATCACAAGGCAAAGAAGGTACGCATCGCAAAGGCCAATCTCAAGGTGGTGCAAAACCGCAAGCTAATGGCAATCGCACCAATGCCGGAAAACCGCAACAAGCGCGTCGACCACAAGCAGCAAGCTAGTGTTTCCTGATAGCCTGAAATAAAAAATCCCCGCCATTGTGAGATCGCGGGGATTTTTTATGCATCAATTGTGCTTTATTTGATGGTTATTTTATTTTGCGAATCCCAACAGCTTCACGCACTTTTTCTAACAGTGGCTGACTGTAAGCACGCGCTTTTGCCGCGCCCTTTTGCAACACTTCTTCGATGTGATCAGGGTTAGCGAGCAAAGCTTCGTATTTTTCCCTCGCCTCGCCTAACTGACCGTTAATCAATTCAAATAGCTGGCGCTTTGCTTCGCCCCAACCAATACCATCAGCAAATTGCTGGCGCATTTCCGCCGTTTGTTCTGCCGTTGCGAAGGCTTGCCAGATTTGAAATACCGGAGAGGTATCTGGATCTTTTGCCTGACCCGGCTCCAACAAATTGGTAAGAATTTTATTAATCGACTTTTTCAGCTGCTTTTCCGGCAAAAATAATGGAATGGTATTGCCGTAGCTTTTACTCATTTTGCGACCATCCAAACCTTGCAGGATCGCATTAACATTGTCATCTACCTGCGCTTCCGGTAAGGCAAAATGTTCACCGTAGTGATGATTAAAACGCGCAGCAATATCGCGGGCCATTTCAATGTGTTGGATCTGATCGCGACCAACAGGCACTTTGTTGGCATTGAACATCAGGATATCGGCGGCCATCAAAATCGGATACGAATACAAGCCCATAGTAATGCCGTAATCAGGATCTTCTCCCGCTTCCAGATTCGCATCCACTGAGCCTTTGTAAGCATGCGCGCGATTCATCAACCCTTTCGCAGCGTTACAAGTCAGCACCCAGCACAACTCTGGAATTTCTGGCACATCGGATTGGCGATAGAAAATCGCATTATCGGTATCCAAACCCAATGCTAGCCAGGTTGCCGCGATTTCGCGGGTGGATTGGTGAACCATATCCGGGTCTTGGCATTTAATCAGCGCATGAAAATCTGCCAGAAAATAAAAGGATTGCACGTTAGCACTTTGGCTCGCTTGAATTGCCGGGCGAATAGCGCCGACATAATTGCCAAGGTGGGGAGTTCCTGTTGTGGTAATGCCGGTTAATACACGGTGTTTGGTCATAGTGTCTTATCTATAAACGATGGATAGCCGAAAAATCAGGGCGTCATCATACAGGCAAGCGACAAGAATTTGCAGCTCGCCCGCTATTTAACCTGAGCGTGGTTATTGTTATGAACGATGTGGAACTACAAGCCTGAGTAGTGGCTCGCGGAATCGCGCAAGATGCAGCTGTCGAACCCTGCCTGGGTGAGCAAGTGTGAAGCTACATCACAGCGACGGCCGGAATCATCGGTAACGACGTAAGTAACGGCGTCATCCAAATTTTTGAGATGGTTACGTAATTGGTTGAGGGGAATGTTGCGACTATCAGGTACTGCCTGCGCACGGCGCTCCAGCGGTAAACGCACATCAAGGATCTGGTATGGAGGCATATCTGCAGTACGTGCTTTTAGCTCTTCTGCGGTGACATGTTTTAACACTGGCTCTTGCAATAACTCTCTAAAGTCTTCTTTGTCGAGGCGCATCACCTTGCCGGGAGTAATCATTTTTATGGTCGCATTGCGCGTTGTATCACCGACTAACGCCTCCTCACCAAAATAATGACCAGGCCGCAAAGCAGCCAGAATTTTTCCGGCCGGATCTACCACCATCGCACTACCAGACTCCAGCACATAGAAGTAATCACCGCGCTCGCCTTGCTTCACTACCAATTCATCGGCCTGAACTTTTTGGGCTTTGAAGCGAATAAACAGCTGGCGAATATTGGCGGGAGGTAAACGACTGAACAGCGGTGATTGCAGCAGTGACGACATCCAGTCGCTGTCGTCATGCAGGCTAATGCCGGAGGTATCGACCTCTTCATCGCTGGACTCACTCCACGCGAGTACCAAATCAAGAAAATCGCTATCGACAGATAAGAGCGTCACATCAGACTTGGCAACTGCAGAAACCTGGGTGGGCTGGGTAATATTGAGCGGCGAGCGACGCGATTCACTGGCGGGATTGATAGTGCTGACCTGAAAACCTGAATCGATTAGATCCACAGTACCACTAACCAGATAAACCTTCTCAGGAAAGGGGCGGCCGCGCTTGAAAATGATGGCGCCTTTAGCGATTTCGCGCAGGTTCGCTTTTTCGGCAACTTGCACCAAATATTCGTTGTTAAGGGTGTTAAAAGGCGCAAAAGACGCTAATACATCGAGGCTAATCGCCATTTTTCAGCTCCACTTACTTTACACACGGCCGCTAACGCTGATCGCTATAGACTGATTGGGTTATCGAAAAACGATAAAAGCTTTTTATTAGGGAATATGGCCGATTATAAACAGTCGGTACCGCGAGAGGGCGAGCTTGTCGCCAGTATTAGTGGTTGGTCACAGCTGGATTGCGAGCGGTTGCACTTTCGTCCGGAAAATCCAACCGCTCAGCCAAAAACACTTGCTCAGAATATGCGCGTAGCGCTAGCCGTCACTGGACGCACGAAGCTAAATGCCTATTAGCGAGAGATAAGCGCGATAGGTGCTTTTAGATAGGTAAAGAATTCGACTGCTGCTTTGTAGAGGTACCAACCATCACGAGTACCTGCCAATTCTCGAATAGAGTGCATGGCAAAAGTTGGGCAACCTACATCAATCGTCTTAACACCAACTTCCGATGCCACCACCGGGCCAATCGTACTGCCGCATCCCATATCGGTCCGCGCTACAAACGCTTGCACTGGCACATCAGCTTTCTCACACAACAAGCGGAAAAAGGCGCTGGTTTCGCTGGTTGTCGCATAACGCTGGTTGGCATTGACCTTGATTACCGGGCCACGATTAAGCAAAGGACCATGATTTTCATCATGCTTGTCCATAAAGTTCGGGTGGATTCCGTGGGCATTGTCGGCAGAGATCATCATCGAACGCTCGATGATCCGCACACGGGTATCGACATCAGGAACCAACCGTTCCAGGAACTGCTGCAACATCGGCCCTTTGGCGCCACAGCAAGACGCACTTCCCACTTCTTCATGATCGGTGCAAATTAGCAAACTTGACACATCGTCATCAGCCTCAAGTAAGGCTTGTAAGCCAATGAAGCAGCTCAATAAATTATCCAAACGCGCACTGGAGATAAAGTCTTGTTCAAGGCCGATTAGCGCAGGTGGCTGAGTATCATAAAGACTGATTTCGTAATCCAAGACCTGCTTAATGGCTAATTGTGGCTGCTGCTTTTGTAGCTCGGTATGCAGTAGCCCGCGGAAATCCGGCAGCGGTGTTTCATCGGTAGGCAACTGCAACACCAGAGGAACTATGTCCTTCTGGGCATTGATCGTACGGAGATTGTTGGCCTCGCGATCCAAGTGGATCGCCAAGCTGGGCACAACGGCGATTGGACGCTGGAAATCTACCAAAGCACTGGCGATTTGATCGGATTGATCGCGATAAGTCACCCTCCCCGCCATCGATAAATCGCGGTCATACCAAGGCGCTAACAACGCGCCGCCATACACTTCGACACCCAACTGAAAATAGCCACGACGATTCAACTCAGCACGAGGCTTCACTTTTAAGCAAGGACTGTCCGTATGCGCGCCCAACATGCGTATTCCGCTATCCAACAACGGTGATTTGCCGTACACGAACGCGATAATCGACGAGTCGTTACGGGTTACCACATAGCGCTTACCCTGCTCAAGCTCCCAGCTATCGCCTTCGTAAAGCGGAGTAAATCCTTTGCTTAGCAAAGCTGCAGCAATATTTTTGGTAGCGTGAAATGGTGTGGGCGATGCGTGCAGGAATTCGAGTAAACCGGTGTTGAAATCAACCATGGAGCTGGAGGCAGTCATAATAACGTCACCAAATTCAAGTTTCAGAGGTTCCCAAATCGGGATTACGAATGCGCTGGCGCTTTTGCCAGGAGATGGTATCGCGCAAATATACCGGCTCAGCATCAAGCACATCAATTGCGGCACCCGCAGCCCAAACTTTTGCTGCAATCAACGCCATTTCTTCAGCTTGCGGTTGTATATCAACCACTGTAGCGCCTGCAGCGAGCTGCTGCATTGCCGGATAATGCCAACCGGAGCCAATTGCAATGAATTGCCCGGCCAATTGTTGGATAGAATCTTGCGCAGACAGCAATTCCGGCTTCATTACACTTTCATTGCACAGTGCCATTACTGAATCACCATCGCGCACGAATAATCCTGAGTAAACCTCATCCATGCGTGCATCGAGCGTCGCTAATACCGGAAGGCTTACATCTGGATTAGCGCGATAGTAGGCCAATGCCATGGACTCAAGGGTAGATACAGGAATAACCGGCAATTGAGCCCCAAACGCCAGCCCTTGCACGATTCCCATACAGATTCGCAAACCGGTAAAAGAACCTGGTCCGCGACCAAATGCGATAGCATCCAAATCCTGCAACTTGAGACTTTGGCTTTGCAGGAGTTCATCCACCATTGGCAACAATCGTTGGGTATGGCTTTTGGCGGCCAACTCAAATCGGGCACTTAATTGCCCGTGCACGTTAAGTGCAACTGAACAGGCATCAGTGGATGAATCCAGGGCGAGAATTAAACTCATAAAACGACGCAATAAATGTAATGACAGGAAAAGGGAAAACACCAGACAAAAAAATAGGCTCCGTAGAGCCTATTTTTGCTGTATCACGCTGAATTAGCCCAATACAGTCAACAGTTGTTGACGAATTGAATCGACACTGCCGATACCACTAATACGGGTATATTTAGGCACTTTAACTTTAGCTGATGCCGCCAAACCTTGATAGAAACCTACCAACGGCTCGGTTTGATCATGGTAAACGCCTAAACGCTTACGCACTGTCTCTTCGGTATCATCTGGGCGCTGAATCAACGGCTCACCGGTCAAATCATCATGATCAGCAACTTTAGGTGCGTTGTGAATCACGTGATAAACGCGGCCAGAAGCTTCATGTACGCGACGACCGCTTAAACGTGAAACGATTTCTTCATCCGGAACATGGATTTCAATGACATGGTCGATATCAACACCCGCATCCAACATCGCTTGTGCTTGTGGAATAGTGCGCGGAAAGCCATCAAACAAAAAGCCATTAGTGCAATCACTGGAAGCAATACGCTCTTTTACCAGAGAAATAATCAGGTCATCTGGCACCAAACCACCGGATGACATAATGTCTTTGGCCTGCAAGCCTAAAGAAGTTCCCGCTTTAACAGCAGCACGCAACATATCGCCAGTCGATATTTGCGGGATACCAAACTTCTCCATAATCAGTTGCGCTTGAGTACCCTTACCGGCACCTGGCGCGCCCAACAATATCACTCTCATCTCGGATTGCTCCTCAGCATTATTTTTATCGGGTCAAGTGGGGAGTTCCCCTTGTCCTCGAACACGGCACAAAATGCCAACAAAGGAGGCGTACGATACACGCCCATGAGTCCAATCACAATATGCGGGTTGAGCGCCTTCCTAGAAAAGGGGCAGAAGACGGCTCTTTTTAATATATCAATGGGATAAACAAGGATTTACGATTAAATGTATCCTCAATTTATTGTCATATGAAAAATTTCATCCTAGAATAGCCCTCCTAAATCCCGCCATTCAGGATAACCCCATGTCCAAGTCAGTCGAGCTCGATGAGTACGATCGCAAGATCTTGCGCGCCCTTCAGGAAAATGCTGATTATTCTATGGCCGATCTCGGCAATATGATCGGTCTTTCGCATACTCCCTGCTGGCGCCGTCTCAAGCGATTGGAGGTGGAAGGTGTAATTCGCGGAAAAGTGACCTTGCTCGACCCCAAACTGCTTAATTTGGGTGTGACAGTTCATGCGTATATCACCATCAAAAATCACGATGCTCCATCACTCGAGGCATTTGAGGAAATGGTGCAGGCAATCCCGGAAGTTGTTGAATGCTATTCAACCAGCGGCGAGAAAGATTACGTACTGCGCGTGGTCGTAGAAAGCGTTGAGCATTACGAGCGATTGATGAAACAAACACTGATTCATCTACCAAACATTGGCTCAATCAATTCAGCATTTGCACTGAAGCAAGTGAAATTCACAACGCAATTGCCAATTTAAAAACGCGACATACATTGTTGCTGCAATAAAAAACCGGGCAAAAGGCCCGGTTTTTTATTATGAAAAAAGAAAACCTATACCTTAAATTGCATCAACAACTGGCGTAACTGGATAGACAAATCATTCAAACGCTGACTTTCAACCGCTGTTTTTGATGCGCCTTCGGCTGTATTCATCGCCAGCGAATTAATCTGCACTAAATTTTTATCGATCTCTGATGTAACTGAGCTTTGCTCTTCAGCAGCAGTAGCGATTTGCAACGTCATATCTGAAATTTGTTTCACCGCTGTACCGATTCCAGTTAATGACTGCCCTGCTTCTGTTGCAGAACTAACCGCTTCACTGGTCATGGTTGAGCTACTACCCATTGCGTCCACCGCGTGCTGTACGCCCTGCTGCAGCTTGCTCAACATACCTTGAATATCTTCGGTCGATTTTTGTGTACGGCTCGCAAGCGTGCGCACCTCATCCGCAACCACTGCGAAACCACGACCCTGCTCACCAGCACGCGCAGCTTCAATGGCCGCGTTCAACGCAAGCAAATTAGTCTGCTCGGCAACACCGCGAATCACATCAATAACAGAAGTAACATTTTTCGCTTCATTTTCCAGACGCGACATAAATTCTGCAGTCTCACTAATACGAACAGCCAAGGTTTGCACACGTTCAACAGCGATATGAATACGCTCCTGACCGCTGTCCGTAATTGAGGTGGCCTCTTTCGTATTTTGCGCCGTGTCACTGGTGTTGCGCGCAACTTCCTGAATTGCCATTGTCAATTCATTTACAGCAGTGACCACCATAGTAATTGCATGGCATTGATCATCAGCCGCGCGCTGGCTATTACTGGACACCACCAAAAGTGATTCAGCAGCCTTGGAAACTTCAGCAGCATTAACTAAAACACTACCGATAATTCGCTGCAGTTTTTCGATAAATTGATTAACGTAGGTAGCAAGCTCACCCAGCTCATCGTTAGTGTTTACCGGAAGACGCACAGTTAAATCACCGTCACCATCAGCGATGTTTTGTATGCGATGACTGATTTGGCGAACCTGATTTGCAACCAGAATAGGTAAAAAATAAGCGGCCAATAAACTGACTACTGTTCCTATGACGACTAAAGCCAGTAACTGCGCAGAACTGTCTGATTGATTTTCGTCGATCTCAGCGGTGAACTCATCAACATGAGCGAGACGCTTTTCTTGTAGTTCATCAATATAGGTACGCAAATGCTCAAACGCTTTGGATGCGCTACCGTAGGATTTTTCTTGCGCAAGCGCGCGGCTTGCATCATCGGTTAAACGCGCAGCATTAATAACTTCGGCGGCTTGAATTTTCCATGCATTGTAACGACGAGTAAATTCTTCGCGTTCTTCAGGCGTTGAGGTGTTGGATATTTCAAGGGATTGGTAAACGCGATCCTGAGCTTGTTTAGCATTATCACTCTGCTCAGTAAATAAACTTTGATGAGTTGAACCATCCAACTGGAGAAGCGCTCGCTCAGCAAGCATCGCCTGATAGAGGTCGCGATCTGCCTGGATGAGCAATTGGATCTCAGGCAAATTTACTTTGGCGATGGTAGTTGCATTACCGCCAAGAACCTTACTGGTGCTCATTGCATGAACGCCCATGTATAACACTAGAGCCACCAACAACAATAAAGGAAGTGTGAGCTTCCAACGCAAACTTAATCCTTGATACCAGCCAAACATGGCAAAACCTCATCATTAAATTTTTGAAAAAATCAGATATATAAACTGATATTTTCAAGTCTAGTAACGATTTGGAAATTTGCTACAAAAAAGCGCATTTTAGCGCCGAGTGGTTAATGCCTTCACAAACAAGTTAATTAGAAACCTTCGCAAATATATTTAATGTTCACATAATCATCGATTCCATAATGCGAACCTTCCCTGCCCCAGCCCGATTGTTTTATTCCACCGAAGGGTGCCATTTCATTTGATATCAAACCGGTATTGATTCCAAGCATTCCTGACTCAATTGCTTCGGAGAGCAGTTTTATGCGTTTAGCAGAAGCGGTATAACAATAACTGGCCAAACCAAATTCACTGTTATTGATTAATCCAATTACTTCTTCATCAGTATCAAAAACAACCAAGCCTGCAACAGGGCCAAAAATTTCCTGCTGATTTAATTTTGCATTCCGAGGCACATCCAATAATAAGGTTGGTGGATAAAAATGCCCTTGCCCGTTTATCGCTTTATTTAACTCAGCTTGATATCCAATACGCGCCCCACCTTCCAGTGCATCTGCAACAAGAGCTTGGACTTTCTCTACAGCATTTTTAGAAATAAGTGGACCAATGGTAATTCCGGAATCAACACCATTGCCTACTGATAATTGTTTCATCGCAGCGATTAATTTTTCACTGAATTGTTTGTAAATCGAACGGTGAATATAAAAACGATTAGCGCAAACACAGGTCTGTCCTGCATTACGAAACTTGGAAGCGATCGCACCAGTAACCGCCGTGTCCAAATCCGCATCATCAAATACAACAAAAGGCGCGTTGCCGCCTAATTCAAGCGTGATACGTTTTACGTCGTTGGCACATTGCTGGATCAACTGTTTGCCAACAGCCGTTGAGCCAGTGAACGATAACTTGCGCACGATCGGATTCGAGGTCAATTCCCCGCCAATCGCAGCAGAATCTTTTCCGGGAAGGATATTGATAACACCTGCCGGAATACCCGCTTCCTGAGCTAAGGCTGCAAGTGCTAATGCAGATAGCGGAGTTTCTGATGCCGGTTTCGCCACCACCGCGCAGCCTGCAGCTAATGCAGGCGCAAGTTTGCGTGCGAGCATCGCACAGGGAAAATTCCAGGGAGTGATTGCCGCAACTACACCAACGGGTTGCTTGATTACGATAATGCGCTGATCTGGACTTGCGGAAGGAATCACGTCGCCATAAACGCGTTTTGCCTCTTCCGCAAACCATTCAATGTAGGCTGCACCGTAGGCAATTTCGCCAATGGCTTCGGCCAATGGTTTGCCTTGTTCGATAGTGAGAATCTGTGCAAGTTCGTCCTGATGCTGCAAGACCAAATCAAACCAGCGGCGCAATATGTTGCTGCGCTCTTTGGCTGTCTTTTGCGCCCACAATGGCTGCGCTTGTGCGGCGACGGCAATTGCACGACGGGTTTCAGCAACGCCAACATCGGCAACACTGGCGATAAGATCGCCATTTGCAGGGTTAGTTACAGGAAAAGTCGCTGCGGAATCCGCATCGCACCAATTACCATTAATGAATGCGCGGGTGCGCAGCAGAGGAAAATTGCTCAAATTCGCCATTAGGATTCAATCGCTCCATGGTTAAGCTACTTTATTAAGCGACCTTTTTAGCCGTGGATTTCACACCAATTTTGCGCACGTTGTTGCCATCGACCTCGGCGATCGTCCACAACATACCGCTCCATTCGGCATGGTCGCCCACAACGGGTTTGCCACCGACCATCTGTGCAATCAATTCGCCCAGCGTTTTATGGTCGCCGACCTCAGTCATGTCTAATGAGTAGAGCATCGCCAAATCAGCCAGTTCAGCATCCCCTTGGATAATAAAGTCACCGAAGAAGGTTAAATCCAAGGTGCGCTTGGGAGCTTCGCTGAATAATTTACCTAAAGCAGGCAAGTCGTGTTCGTGTCCAATCACACATAAAATATCGCCAGCCATAAGCCGTGTACTACCGGAGGGATGGAACATTTCTTTCTCGCGAAACAAGGCTGCGATGCGCGTGTTTTCCGGCATATGCAGCTCGCGCAATGCAGCGCCGATACACCATTTTTCGGCACCCAGCTTATAAACAAACAGCTCCCATTGGCTGGTGATATGAATCTCCAGACCAGCACGGGAGACAGGTAAAGGTATTTCCGGCACTACCACATTGGCCTTTTTGGCCGCATAGGCAAGCGTAGTACCTTGAAGCAGCATCGATACCAACACGATAAAGAAGGCGATATTGAAAAAGAGCTGGGCGTTGGGCAGTCCTGCCATCAACGGAAACACAGCCAAAATGACCGGCACCGCACCGCGCAATCCAACCCAGGAAAGGAATGTCCGTTCACGCAAATTGAAACTGCGGAAAGGTAGCAAGCCGATAAAAATAGATAGCGGCCGCGCAAACAGAATCATCCATAACGACAATGCGAGCGCCGGTATTGCGATGGGTAGCAATTGGCTTGGCACCAACAGCAATCCGAGCACCAGAAACATCCCGATCTGGCTAAGCCACGCCAGCCCATCAAACATATGCAAAATGCCATGGCGGTTACGGATCGGCCGATTCCCCAACAAAAGCCCACACACATAAACAGTAAGAATGCCGCTGCCATGAAGAACACCGGCTACTGCATACAACAAGATGCCGCCACTGACTGCCAGCAACGGATACAAACCGTCGGATATCGCCAATCGATTGATCAGCTGCAATAACAACCAACCACCGCCTAATCCGAGCGCAATACCAATACTGAACTCATGGACAAATTTGCCCAAGATACTCCAACTAAAGCTGTTCTCACCCGCCGCAATCATCGCAATCAAGGTCACCGTCAGGAACATCGCCATAGGGTCATTGCTGCCCGCCTCTATCTCCAGAGTCGAACTCACCCGCTCGTTCAGGCCTTTACCGTTTAAGAGATTAAACACCACCGCTGCATCAGTAGAACCGACGATGGCGCCAATCAACAGCCCCTCCATCAAGGAGAGATCAAACAACCAAGCCGCAGCGATACCAGTCAAACCAGAGGTTATCACCACACCGACCGTCGCCAGCGACATCGCCGGCCAGAGCGCGACACGGAAAGTGGCGGCACGCGTGCGCATACCGCCATCCAACAGAATCACCGCCAGCGCCAGGTTGCTCACCAAATAGGCAGTCGAATAATCCTTGAACTCAATCCCGCCAGGGCCATCGACTCCCGCAATCATCCCCACCGCAAGGAAAATTACCAGAATAGGAACACCCACCCGCGTCGAAAGCGAGCTCAGTAAAATACTGGCGGCGACTAAAACTGCCCCGATAAGAAGAACGTGATTGATTGAGACGGCGTCCAAAAAATAGCCCTTATGCAGAAAATCGATAAAAACAACGAATAACCTTAAACGATTGTAGACGTTTGGCGCACTAGACTGTCAGATTTATCCATGAGTAACGGCAATTTCAACAAAATAAATAGCTGCCCCAGATTTGCGCAACATGCCAAACAATTCCAGCTATAATCCGCGCCATAATCCTTACTACATAAGATGTTCTTCATGCTCAATAAAGATGCTCTGCAACAACTCGCGCAGTTAAAGTCCGCTATCGCCGTTACCAAAGATATCGCCCAAGGCTTGGTGCGCAGCACTACCAAGCGCTTCGGTTTTCTGATTCTCGATGATGGTCGGGAAGCATTTATCGATCCAGAGCAAATGATGCGGGTGCTACCTGATGACCGGGTAGAAGCAGAGATCAATACCAACAGCAAAGGCCAATTTGAAGCAAAACTGATCAAATTGATTAAGCCAGGCCTGAAAGACTTTGTTGGTCGTTACGTTAATAAAGGCACGACTGATTTTGTAGAGCCGGATGTCATCAATTTTAATCGTTGGTTATTTATTCCACCGCAAGAGCGGAAAGGCTACAAGGTTGGCGATTTAATCCACTGCGAAATTTCTCGCCATCCTTTTAACAACGAAGGAAAAACCCAGGTTCACATTCTCAACCGCATAGGCACACCAGATGAACCCGGTGTAGAAAGCCGTTACAGTATCGCTAAATTTCAAATTCCATTTGAATGGCAACCGGCAACACAAAATCAGGCCAGCAGCATTAATTGGTCGCCACTCACGTTTGATAACAACGAGCTGGATTTAACTCATCTTCCATTCGTGACGATTGATTCCGAAAACACGCGCGATATGGATGATGCAATCTACATAATTCCTAATGAAAACGGTTGGGAATTGATTACTGCGATTGCTGACCCTAGTAAACACATCAGCTTCGACAGCCCACTAGAGCAATCTGCGCGCGCGCGCGTTAGTACGCTCTACTTGCTCGGCCAAACTGTCACCATGTTGCCAGTAGATTTATCGCACGATACTTACTCTCTCGTACCAGAACAAAAGCGCCCGGCACTCATTTGCCGCATGCAAATCGCGCGCGACGGCACCATAAGCAAATACGAATTTTGCGAAGCACAAGTCCGTTCACATCATAAATTAAGTTATCAAGGCGTGTTTGATGCATTGATGAGCACGGGCGATTCGCCGCTTGCGGCGCCCGCTTACATTCACGATATGCTGGTAGAATTAAAATCCTTTGCACAAGCACGCGCGCAATATCGCCAAGCAAATGCGTTAGTGATGGAAGAACGCCCCGATTATTCTTTTGTGCTTAATGACCAGAAAAAAATAGATCATATTGAAAAGCGTGAGCGCAATATCGCGCACCGCATGATTGAAGAAGCCATGCTGGCAACTAATATTTGCGCAGGGCAATTATTTCTGGACAATCCCGGCTACGGTATTTTCTCAAGTCACATTGGCTTCCGTACCGAACGCATTGCCGATGCACTTGCACTCATTCAGGAAGATCGCCCGGATTTGGAAATTGGTGATCTAACGCAGCTGGATAGCTTCCAAAAACTATTCAGCGAACTGCGCACCAACCCAACCAACAATCCAAACAGCGCCACCTTACATTCGCTGTTACAACGCATGTTGCAAGCCGGCTCACTAACATTTGATCCTATCCCACATTTCGGTTTGGGTTTTAAAGCCTACGCGATGGTGACCTCCCCTATCCGTCGCTATAACGACTTATTCAACCATCTCGCCATCAAACGAATTCTGCGTGACCTACCTGCAGAAAATATCAACGATAAAACCCAATTTGCCGAGCAATTACAAAATCAATTGAACACCGGCCGCCAAGCCTGTCGCTATGCAGAAGCATGGCTCGGCTGCCAGTACGCCAATCAACATATCGGCAGCGTACATGCCGCGAGCATTGGCTTGGTGAACTCGTTCGGTATTGGCGTTAAATTTGATGATTGGGGCTTGGAAGGCTATGCCCTACTCGCCACCAAAGAAAGTGAAGTGAAAGCGCAATTTGATTCACGCCGCCTTAGCCTGACCATTGAAGGCAACACTTACAAGCTGGACGAAAAAGTATTCGCGTTAATCAAAGATGTCGATGTGGAAAAACGCAAAATCAATTTGGAGCTAGTCAGCGAAGAAACCGCGCAACGCCTCAGCGCATGGCTCTAGCTTCTCTGCACCAGCAGATAATTCAGGAGTAAGTGATGGCAAAAAATTACTGGCTATTTAAAGCGGAACCACACATCTACGGAATAGATCACCTCGCCGCCGCCCCACAAAAAATCGGCCGCTGGGACGGAATCCGCAACTACCAAGCCCGTAATTTTTTGCGCGATCAAGTCGCCCTGAACGATGAAGTATTCATCTACCACAGCAGCTGCAAAAACGTCGGCATAGTCGGCACCGCCAAAGTAGTAAAAACCGCCTACCCCGACCCCACACAATTCAATCCCGAAAGCGACTACTACGACCCAAAATCCACCCCGGAAAATCCCCGCTGGGTTTCAGTAGATATCCAACTCACCAAAGTATTCCACCGAATAATTCCCCTCGCCGAAATCAAAGCACAAGAATCATTACAAGATATGGTATTGATCAAGCAAAGTAGACTATCGACTCAACCAGTGACTAAAGAAGAGTGGAAAATTATTAATAACCTTCTATAAAAACACAGGAGCAACAACACGACCTGCAACATCTTCACTCATTTTCTAGCCTATTGAATAAATAGGCCCAACAAGTTTGTATTTTGACAGCGGTCAAAATCTGCATTTTAAGGGACCTGCAAAAAAACAAAAGCCCTCAGCTGCGTTACCAACTAGAGGCTCACGAGCATTGGAATCACAATCCAGTGCTCTAATAAAAAACCCGCCGAGATTGCTCAAGGTGGGTTTATGTATCTTCTTTATGGACGATAACGTCCAACATGAAAAAACGCTAGAAGATAGATGAATTTACGCAAGTCAATCAATAACCTCATTTACCATCAACACCTCTATCTCGTTCACAGCATCAAGAAACAACTCAAATTTTGTCTCTCTAAATTCAATGAAAGGCGTTAAATCATTATTTGAATATTGATATTCTGCAAGAGAATACTTTGGAAATGCTGATAGTATGACCCTAAGTTTTTTAATCAACAATTTGAACTTCATATCGATTGGAAGCGCATCGAGAGCTATAAGCCTTTGAAATAGTGACAGTTGATCTAGGTTATCCTCAATTGCACTTGTGACAGGAACATACTGAACATCGGCCCATTTCCCCATGAACACTTCGCGATTCGACATTCGACATTCGACATTCGACATTCGACATTCGACATTCGACATTCGA
>NZ_JBCECX010000016.1:0-61436 GCF_039207905.1 Cellvibrio sp. | reverse complement strand
ATTCGACATTCGACATTCGACATTCGACATTCGACATTCGACATTCGACATTCGATTAAAATTATTTCCATCTATATTCATGTAACCACGAAAAAATTGCCGTCTTCGAGTAATTTGATCTTTCAATACTTCAAGTAAAACCTTTCTCTCCCCATCTGAATTATCATTAATATTGGAAAATGCATCTATAAATTCCCTTATTTCAGCAACCAATTTTTGCTGTACCTGTTTGCCCACATTCAGTCTGCCGTGGTGCGCATTAGAATAAACCAATCCATGCAAATATCTCGACTCAAACTGACCTCGCCGCTGCTCACCCTCAGTAAACTCTACACTAATGTAGCCGATATACTGATTTCTGTGAGTGAAATAGTTTGATAAATTGTTCTGACTTTTAGCTTCAGATATCTGCGCATCTAACGCTTGTTCAGTTTTCAGCTGTATCTCTCTTCCTATTGCGATCTCATCTCTTGCAAGTCGAATTTCATCACGAGCTATAATTAATGCCTCTGCGTTCTGCTCTAGTGCTCGCTCATTTTGGCCTAGCGCACTATTCGCATGCCCGAGCGCCGCCTCTGTCTGCTCAAGAGCCCGATTTTGCTGTTTGATTGTTGAAACAAGTAAGTAAATAGTAAACAAGCCGACTATTGGGTTAAACATTCCACCGATGAAGTCACCAAATTGACCATAAGCTGCCCGGCTATTTTCCAAGCATGCCCTGAACAAATCATCTGGAACATCAGCACACTCTAGGTAATTGGCTTTAAATGCGCGGATTGAACCTAACAACATAATGATTACATAAACCGAAACGCTTCCCCAAAGTATAATGGTGGTGTTTATTTTGATTTTACTGCCATCCACGTAAAGCTCCTTAATTTGCCAACTGTTTAATTTCTGCCAACTTCCGAGCCATGATGTCCACCATGCCCATCAGATTCACTATACTCCTAGCGTGATTTGGCAATGATGATTTTCCTATAAAATTTTAATTGTCTTTTTAATTGTACCAATCCCAACCGCCTACAGCATAGCCGGCCACTACAGCTCGATCTACCGGACTATCTTTTGCTTCCAACTTATTGAACACATCTACTCTAGTTCCAAATCCAGCACGATCGGCAGCAGCTGGATATGATAATCGAGTCAATCTAATGTGATTAGCAAGCATAATTCCGGCAAGTGCGTTATTAATATCTGCTCTTGTCACGTTCACTAAAATTTTGTTAGTGTTTCCTGCAACAGCTTGCTTAAGCTTATCAATATTTATCCAAGGAATAGCATCCTTAATTGGGTTAGCTGCAATCTCATCAATTGCCGCAAAATCAAAAAATGCCCAAAGCGCTTGATTTTCAGATGCCACTTTTGCATTTGCGATACCTGTCTTCAAAAATGCCTTTGCTTCCTTTTCGCTTCCTCTTTTTTGTAATCCAGATACGACATTTACCAATGGCATCAGATCGCGAAAATCATCCAAATTTTTGATTAACATTAAAGATGTATTTTGTATCCTGAATGCTGCTGCACTTTTAATATCATTGTCTTCATCATCTGAATTTACACCCTCTAAAAATTTACTCTTATAAGCGGCAACATTAGATGCGTGATGATTTAACTCGTTGTGCACCTCATCAAATTTGGCAAAATTCGTTCTCATCGGTCCGTTAAGGCCGTCATCCAACACAGGGGCGTTCACGCCTTCTTCGTCTTCATCTAAGACATGTGCGCGAATCAAATCAACACCTGGCAACGCCAAATATACTTCAACAATATCTAGTAGTTTTTGAGCGAACGCATCAATACGCAATCCCTCCAATCCAGTCCAAAGTTCGTCCTTTACCGCATCAGCTGTAACGTGTTTGTTTTCTGAATTGCCGGTCAAATATTTACCAAATGTGCGCTTATAAACTGGATCTTTAATGGTGAAATCATCTGTATCCACCCTGAAAGTAAACATCCCTTGAATAACTGAACTTTCATCGTCCTCTGTATTTAGTTCCATACGTTGCAACGCAATTGGTTGAGAGGCTGTAGTTTTACTTGCGCTCAATGCCCTCTCACCCATCACGTCAGCTTCATGCTCTAACCCTGCATCATCATTAACAGGCACACCGCGCTTCATCTGCATGGTTGGCCTAACTCGCCCTTGAGCCTGCTGTACAACGTGCCAAGCCTCATGTGGCAGGTGCTTTTCTTGCCCTGATGCCACATAAATATCACTACCCTGCGCGTATGCGTGGGCATTTAATTGCGCAGGCTTATCTGAATTAAAATGAACTTTGACGTGATCCATGCTCATTCCTGAGAGGGATTCGATTCCTGACTTCAAATTATCGGGTAAGCCCGTATTGTTGGGCATTTCTGCTGGCGCCGAGCCAGCCACTGATGTGCCCTCTATCAACTGTGCGGGAGCCATCTCTTGGAGAGACTCATCCTCTTCAACCATCTGTGTTGATTTGCTCTGAACAATCGGCAGGTTGCGCATTTGCTGCTGCATTGCGCGCAGGGAGACAGTCGAACTTCGATTATCAACGAATTGAGAATTACCAGATGCGCGTGATTCTTGGTGGCTAGGAGTTCTAACAGATTCAGTTTTATCAGTGGGTGCATATGTCATGTTAATTTCCCTTAATGTGGTTATCGTGAGATTAAACACAAATACCCTATATAAGAAAATACATCGGATTACATAAAAAAAATGGATCCCCCCGAGACTGCTCAGGGCGGGTCATCCTCACTTTCATGGCGGTGCAACCAGTCATCACCTTACAAGCGTTCGCAACTGAAATTTCCTCATCTCGCATGAGGCGATGAAAGCTATGATCGCTTAACCAAAAAAATTATACCTAAGCAAAGTTATATCGATCACACAGCTACTGTCGTATTATTTTTTTGGCACACACCCTGCAATGTTATCGCTGATATCAAAATAGGAGAATGCATATGAACGTTTCAGGAGTGTCGAATAAGTTTTTGTATGATTTTGTTAGCCTTGCGGGGAAAACAAGTGAGCGACAGGCGCAGGAAGTAGCGGAGGCTGTTAGTAAAAATAATAGCTCTACCGTTGTGAATATTTCGGCGGAGGGACAAGCCCTTTCAAATCAAGTACCTGAGGGACTGTTACGCGCGGCGCTGCCATCTTGGTGGAGTGACTATATACCGAAAGTAAATATGCTGAGCAGCCCGGAATACTCTAAAGTTGGCTCTATGGTATGGGCAGATAACTATAGGGAAACCTATAAGAATGAAATGCGCGAGTTTGGAAAAATATTTAATGAGGCGTTTGCTTCAGCTAGAGCAGAATATGGAATAAATACACAAGATGATATGTATGAGAAGGTAATTAAAAACTCTGAGTTTAGTGAAACACTGCGACAAGCTGTAGATGCAAAAGTGATGGCAGCGCCTAATGCGTTAGAGTTGATGAAGACACTGGGGTTACGTTGAGGATGGTATTGTGGCAATTCTTTGCCTGATAGCGGATAAGAATTGCCACAATGATTTTTCCCGAATTAGTTTTTAGGTTCGATATTTTTAATTAGGCCTTTCAATTTCGCGATGCCGTAGGTGTTAACGGTCGTAGCATCTTTTATCTCGCCCGAGAGAATCATTTCTTCAAATTCTTCGATGCTTACTTTTTTAGAGATAAGCCCCTCTTCTTCTGCATCCAGCTGTGTTGAACTCAATTCAAGTTCAGTAGCAAGATACATGTGATAACCCTGGCTTGAATATCCGTAGGCGAGGTATTGATGACCGAGATAGGCCATGCGATTTGCAACCAAACCGGTTTCTTCTTTCAACTCTCCGGCGGCAACAAGAAGGTGATCTGCATCTTTGTTATCTTCCCATGAGCCTTGGGGTAATTCCCAGAATCTTTTTTCCACTGGATAACGGTATTGCTCCACGATATAAATATGCCCTTCGTGAATTGGCAAAATAACGACAAAATCAGGTTTATCGACAACGCCGAAAATTCCTTCTGCCCCGCTCGCTCTTCTAATTTTATCTTCCCGCACACTCATCCATTTGTTTTTGTATACCGACTTACTTTCCAGTGTTTCAATTTCTTTCATGGTTTTTTCCTTACTGATATTTGGATGAAATTATGCGGCGATAGCAGACGCGCATCCACCTTGCCTTACTTAACTGTCCGCATAATTCGAAAATTGGTTTAGCTCCGTACGCTATCGCACATACCGGCACAATTCGCGGGCGTTATATACCTCGGACTTTTCACCCAAAGGAGACTGATATGCGTACCGCCAACACATTAACGTTTAGTATGCTAAAAAATATCCAAGGTTTGGTTACGATTGTTATTTCTTTACTATTATCGACAACAGCTTACGCAACTGTGATTGATTTTGATGATCTTGATCCTGTGTATCAGGAGGAATTTCCTTGCTGGTGCGATAACCCAATCAGCGATGAATATATCGATAAAGGATTATTGATTCACGGCTCCTGGGTTGTTGGAGCAAAACCGCACAACAGTATGTTGACAAGTAATTGGGGAGGCTTGGAGTTTGTAGACGAGTTGCCGACCTTTTTAAGCATGAACGTCTCCTCAGCTTATGGTGACGCCGTCTATCTGGATTTTTATGGCGAGCAGGGATTTTTGCGCACCATAATTACGTCAGGCTGGCGAAATGTAGAAGATGAAGTCACCCCGCCGATACCTAACGAATTTATCTCATTCACCTCCGATGTAGGAATTAAATCCGTCGCCATATATAGCCATTGGGGCATGCGCGTAGGGGCGTACATCGATAACATCACATTTACCACCGCCACTGTTCCTGAATCTTCATCGATTGCGCTTATATCCCTTGGATTACTAGGGCTTTTACTACGCCGATTCCGCAATTAAGGCTGTCGCCCGTTACGGGCGGCACAAGCCAATAATAATTCTCATCTAAGTCTTTTGCGCGCCACTTTTTACTGCTAAAGTGCGCGCCCATCACAAATACGAATTACTATCAACTGGTTTTGATTCGCAAAACTGAGCCGATTCGCATCCCCTTGCCGGCATCACTTTACTTTTTTGCAATCACCCCTATTCCAACAAATGAATCCTCTACCCTATTGAGCTTGTTTGCCAGAAATTTTCAATCCAACTTCATAATCCTTTGCAGGGAAACTGCCATGAAAAAAACTGTTTTACGACCAACCTTGCTCGCTTGCGCCATCGCTACAGTTACGCTCGGTACGCTGGTTTCCACTCCATCATTTGCACAAGATGAAAGTGCCGATAAAGCGCGCGTTTTAAAAACCGTGAAAGTTGATGCGAATGCTGAAGCTGCATCTGAAGACACCGAATCCTATACCGTTGAATCCAGCAATGTTGCAACGGGTTTGAATTTATCGCTGCGCGATATTCCGCAATCGGTTTCCGTCATTACCAACGAATTTATGAAAGACCAGGCAATGGATAGCGTCACTGATGCATTGCGCAGCACAACCGGCGTTTCAGTTAAAGCAGTGGATCGCGGTCGCAATAGTTTGAGCGCGCGTGGTTTTGATATTGCGAATTATCAAATTGATGGTGTTGCAGTAGTGACTGGAAATATCGGTGTCGAAACCGCAAACACTGCGATCTATGACCGCGTTGAAATTTTGCGCGGTGCAACTGGCCTGCTCGGTGGCGAGGGAAATCCTTCAGCGACCGTTAATTTGGTGCGCAAGCGCGCTAATAGCAAAACATTTGTCGGCGAAGTGGATGTCACCCTCGGCTCTTGGGATCATCGCGGTGGCACAATTGATTTGACCACACCACTGAATGCAGATGGCTCTGTGCGTGTGCGCGCCGTTGCCGGCAAAAATGAGCAGGATGCGTTTATCGATTATGAAAATACTGAGAACACTGTGCTCTATGCAGTGCTCGATGCAGACATTAGCGAGAACACGCAATTCAGTATTGGCGGCAGCAATGAGCGCACCAAACGCAATGGCGTTTATTGGGGTGGATTGTCATTCTGGTTTGCTGATGGCTCGCGCACTGATTGGGATAGATCCAAAACAACTGCGCCGAAATGGAACCAATGGGATACAGAAGAAACAACATTTTTTACTCGTCTCGACCATACCTTTTCCAACAATTGGGTAGTAAGCGCAAACGCAAGCCTTTACAAACAAGATGAATATTCCAATTTACTTTGGGCTTGGGGCGAGCCGGATAAAACAACCGGTGAAGGCATGTCTGCCTACCCTTATTTATACGTAGCAAAACCTGAACAAACCCAGTTTGGTTTTCAAGCAACCGGGCCATTTAATTTATTCAACCGCGATCACGAATTAACGGTTGGATTTACGCACAACGAATATGAAGGTGGTTGGGATAATGGTGGCGAGCCGTTATCTGCCATACCGGAGATGGGAAATTTCTTTAATTGGGATGGTTCTTACGCTAGACCAGTGTGGGATAAACCCTATAAAGCTTCATTTGAAACTCGCACACAAGATTCGCTCTACACTGCGGCTCGTTTACAGGTAACAGATGCGTTTAAATTTATTGTAGGCACTCGCCTGAGCAATTGGGAACTTGATGCAGAAGCCGCAGCATGGACGCCTGAAGCTTATACAATCACTAACGATAATATTGTGACTCCTTACTTGGGTGCAATTTACGACCTGAACGAACAGCTATCGGCCTATGCCAGCTACGCTGATATTTTTAGAACACAAACCGCACGCGATAGAAATGGCGATTACCTCGATCCTTTGTCTGGCGAGACCTACGAGACTGGTTTAAAGGGAGCCTTTTTTGATGGTGCACTGAATGCATCGGGTGCTATTTTCTTCACCCAACAAGACAACCTTGCCACAACCGACGAAGGCTATTTTGTTCCAGGAACCACAACACTGGCTTCCTATGGTGCGAAAGGAACCAAATCAAAAGGATATGAATTTGAAGTTTCTGGTGAATTAGCAATCAACTGGGATTTAAGCTTGGGCTGGACACATTTTTCTGCGAAGGATGCAGAAGACAATGATGTTGCCGTAGAGCATCCACGCAAAATGCTGAAGTTATTTAGCAAATATACGCTGGATGGTAACTGGAGTGGTTTAAGTTTTGGTGGTGGCATCAACTGGCAAAGTGAAGAGCCACGCACAGGAACTAATCCTGCTACCGGAACTGAAGAAAAAGTGGGTCAGTCTTCTTACGCTATTGCTAACGTAATGACGCAATACGAGATCAATAAAAACCTGTCATTGCAATTGAACCTCAATAACATTTTCGATGAAAAATATTATGAGAGTTCATGGGGAACCTTCACTTACGGTGAGCCTAGAAGTGCGCGCCTGACAATGAAATATCGTTTTTAAGGCAACACGATAACCCACTCAAGAAAAAAGGACTCATAGTAGCTCTATGAGTCCTTTTTTATTTTCCAATGTAGCAAAACTGCGTTTTTAGGCTGCAGCTTTGATATGTGCCGACAACTCATTTGGACTGCAACGTGTGTAATCCTTATTGATCTCATTGATCACCACCTCTCCCAAACGCGGATCGAGCACTGACCTTAACACACCAAGGAATTCTGGCGATGCAATCAATGCAAGCCGTTGGAAATGCCCATCCTGGTATCCGTGCAATAAAAAACGAGAGACGTTACGCGCAAATAATTCTGCGGTGTGCTCAGCGGGAGTTTGATGCGGTTGATAACCACTCGGCTGCGTAGGAGCGCCTACGCTATGCGCGCTTTTTGAGGCAGCATGCTGGCCTAACCGGTCTGACTCTGTATCAGATGTATGCAAACTGGATTTGTCATTCCCGAGGTCGCCCACTTTTTCCAACGGGGCTGATGGGCTTTGCTGGGAGAAAAAATGGGCACAGCTTGCGTTCGCTGTAACAATCCATAAAGTACTCATAGTCACCTCTCTTATAAAACGATTGCTGTTTAAAAAATTGGATATAGATCTATCAAATACTTGCTGATGTTTTTGCTTCAACGGACGTCATTTACATCATTCCGTCATCTAAAACTGAATTATTGGGATTTTTAAGCGATGGGTCTGTGCGGTGACAAACTAAAAGGATATTCATGAAAATAAATCAGGAGGGATAACAACTATCAACTGCAGAATGGAAATATTGGGAGTAAGCGCCGATGAATTGCATCAGCGCCCTATAAGAAATTAATTTATATTAGCAAGATTTTTTTCAAACCCGTTCAATTCAATTTTCTTCTGCTCAATTTTTGTCTGATATTTGGCAACTTTTTTCGCATCGCCTTTGCTCTGCGCTTTTTTCAAATCCGCCTCATATTCTGTGATATCGGCATTGGCATCTTTGATTTTTCCAGACAGCTCTTTCTTCAAGCCATCATTTGTACAATTCTTTTTCGCGTTATCGAGCGATTTAGTTAAACCGGAAACCTGGCTTTTGTTGTTTTTATCTTTTGCGATCTGCAACTGTTGTTCTATTTCACAATATTTTTTGTCGCATCCTTTTAACTGACTACAGTCAGCCAGTGCGTGAAAAGAAAGCACACTAATCAATAAACCGGAAAACATTTTCACCAACATAACGACGATCCTTTTTGATTTAACGATACAACACCCCCACCACCTATAACGGCGGTGGGGCTACGCACATAGCATGAATATCGATATTATTCAGCAGCCCCACTACTGCTCCTTGTGAAATTTCTACCGCATCAAAACTGTTGGTGGTATTGACCAGCAGGAGGAATTTAGTTGCATCACCCGTGATATTCAGCAGTTGTAAGCTAACCGCACTACCGAGACCAAAGTTTTGTTGGATAACACCATTATTCAAAGTGGTAATCCTGACTTTACCTAACAACGATAAATCCAGCAAACCAACAGGGATCGACACAACCACGCCTACGCGCTTATTGCCCGTATAAGTAATTGCAACACCGTGTGTCACACGTGCATACACTTCTGCTGCAGTACCTAGAATAGTTACCATCCGCCCAGCATTAGTGAGATCTGTATCGATAATATTATTGGGCAATAGCACACCACAACCGACACAAAGCGTACCGCGGATTCCGGACGACACAGTGACATCGGTAGTCATTGGTTTAAATAATGCCGTCGGGCCGCAAGCAATATTTTCAAATGAATCGCAGGCATCACCAATGCCATCGCCATCAATATCCCCCTGACCAACGTTGGCTACGTTTGGACAATTATCAACGCCATTCAAAATGCCATCGCCATCAATATCCGGATCACATGCATCACCGAGCGCATCACCATCTTTGTTGAGCTGGTTAGCGTTAGGGACTAGTGGGCAATTATCAAGACCATCTGCCACACCATCACCGTCCTTATCGTTGTCGCAAACATCACCTTGACCATCACCGTCCAGGTCGGCTTGATTGGTATTCGCCACCAAGGGGCAATTGTCCACGCCGTTCAAAATACCGTCGCCATCGCGATCGTTATCGCAGACATCACCTATGTGGTCACCATCCAAATCAGCCTGATTGGCATTTGCCACTAATGGACAGTTGTCGAGACTATCGGCAATACCATCGCCATCACTGTCGGTGAGTGGATCACACAAATCACCGAGTCCGTCATGATCCGTATCCAATTGATTAGGATTAGCGACAACAGGACAATTATCAGCTCCGTTTAACACGCCATCACCGTCGATATCAGGATCACAAGCATCCCCAATACCATCATGATCCTGATCCGACTGAGTCGGGTTGGCTATTGCAGGGCAGTTATCCGAGCCATCATCGATGAGGTCGCCGTCGCTGTCGGTATTGGCGTCACACGTGTTGCCAATGCCATCGTGATCATTGTCTGCTTGCGATGGATTTGGCGTTGTTGGGCAATTATCGACAGCGTTCAGCACACCATCGCCATCGACATCGTTATCGCAAACATCCCCTATTCCATCACCATCCTGATCTGCTTGGGCAGCGTTGGCTAACAAGCGGCAGTTATCGACGCTATCGTTAATGCCGTCGCCATCAACGTCGTTATCGCAGGCATCCCCAAGACCATCATGGTCAAGATCATTCTGGTTCGTGTTCGCGACCAGCGGGCAATTATCTACCGCCGTTAATATGCCATCGCCATCAACGTCGTTATCGCAGGCATCGCCAACACCATCATGATCAAGATCAGCCTGACTAGGGTTGGCGACAAATGGACAGTTATCCGAGTTGTTATCGAAGCCATCGCCATCGGTGTCAGTATTGCTGTCACACACATCGCCTATGCCATCGAAATCGAGATCAGATTGGTTGAGGTTGGCATTGCGCGGGCAATTATCCGAACCATTTGGAACAGTATCGCCATCGACATCGGGATCACAATTATCACCAATACCGTCGCCATCCAAATCCGCTTGACTGACGTTGGACATTAGCGGGCAATTATCCAGTGGATTGTCGACACCATCACCATCGCGGTCGTTGTCGCAATCATCCCCAAGACCATCGCCATCCAGATCCGATTGCGAAGAGTTAGACACAGATGGGCAGTTATCCAGCGTGTTGCTAACACCGTCGCCATCCAGATCGCTATCGCACACATTGCCTATGCCATCACCATCCTGATCGGCCTGATTGGAATTGGAAGCAAGCGGGCAATTGTCGATTACATTTAGGACACCATCATTATCCATGTCGGGATCACACAGATTACCCAGACCATCGCCGTCCAGATCACCTTGATCGGGGTTGGCAACTGACGGACAGTTATCGGCGCCATCATCAAAGCCATCGCCATCACTGTCGGTATTTGCATCGCAGGCGTCGCCCGTGCCGTCACCATCGCCATCAATCTGACTCGGGTTAGCAACCAGCGGGCAATTATCCAAGGCATTGTCGATTCCATCGGCATCAAGGTCGGCATCGCACGCGTCGCCCACTCCATCGCCATCCAAATCTACCTGGTTGGAGTTCGCAGTCATTGGGCAATTGTCGAGTGCGTTATCAACACCATCGCCATCGATATCCGTATCGCAGGCATCACCCCCACCACTGCCATCCATATCTGCCTGACTTGGGTTCGCTACCAGCGGGCAGTTATCGAGCAAGTTGTTAACACCATCACCGTCTATGTCGGGATCACAGACATCACCTATGCCATTGCCATTTAAATCCGACTGATCAGCATTGGCGATTAACGGGCAGTTATCTGCATTATTCGCGCGACCATCACCGTCAATATCCGGATCACAAGGATCACCGATTCCATCGCCATCGCGATCAAGCTGGGTTGAGTTACTGATCAAAGGGCAATTGTCGGCAATATTGGTAACACCATCGCCGTCGATATCGCTATCGCAAAGATCGCCAAATGCATCGCCGTCTTGATTCGCCTGATTGGCGTTGGCTACTAACGGGCAGTTATCGAGATCATCACGAATGCCGTCGCCGTCACTGTCGGTATTCGCATCGCAGACATTACCAATACCATCACCGTCGGTATCAGCCTGATCCAGGTTTGCAGCAAACGGACAGTTATCGAGACCATTGGGCACCGTATCGCCGTCAGCGTCATTGTCACAGGCGTCGCCTACACCATCGCCATCCAAATCGAGCTGGTTAGCATTTGCCGTGATGGGGCAATTATCGACACCGTCTTGCACGCCATCACCGTCGGTATCGACATAGGTGTAGGAATCACACAAATCACCGATACCATCACCATCAAGATCTGACTGATTGGTGTTGGGAATAAGTGGACAGTTGTCGCTAGCATCCGGAACTGAATCGCCGTCGCGGTCGGTATCGCAGACATCACCTATGCCATCGTGATCCTGATCCAGCTGGTTCGTATTGGCGATAGTTGGGCAGTTATCCAGGTTATTGGCAACACCGTCGCCATCGCGGTCGGTATCACAGACATCACCGAAGCTGTCACCATCCTGATTTTCCTGACCGGGGTTTGCGATTAACGGACAGTTATCTGCGCCGTCAATTACACCATCGCCATCGCGATCATTATCACAAGCATCACCAACACCATCGCCATCCAAATCACCTTGACCCGGATTCGCAATTAATGGGCAGTTGTCGCCCGCATCGGCAACACCATCACCGTCGCGATCACTGTCACAGGCATCACCTATTCCATCGCCATCCAAATCTGTCTGCGCCACATTGGAAACTAATGGGCAGTTATCCAGATTGTTCGCAATGCCATCGCCATCACTGTCCGTCAGCAGATCACACAAATCACCTATACCATCGCCATCCGTATCCAATTGGTTCGGGTTGGCGACCACCGGACAATTGTCGATACCGTTAGCCACGCCATCGTTATCCACATCGGCATCGCAGGCATCACCTATACCATCGCCATCAAGATCGGTTTGGGTTGGATTCACATCCGCAGGACAGTTATCGCTACCGTCATCAATATTATCGCCATCGCTATCGGTATTCGCATCACAGGCGTCACCAATACCGTCATGATCTGTATCTACCTGGGTTGGGTTGGGCGTGATCGGGCAATTATCATGACCGTTTACAACCGCATCACCGTCGACATCGCTATCGCATACATCCCCTATTCCATCACCATCCTGATCAGTCTGGTTTACGTTGGGCATTAGCGGGCAGTTATCGAGAACATTGGTAATAGTGTCGCCATCAGTGTCGAGATCGCAGGCATCACCAATACCATCGTGATCGAGATCATTCTGGTTCGCATTGGCAACGGTCGGACAATTGTCGATAACACCGGCGACGCCATCGCCATCAACATCTGCATCACAGGCATCGCCTATTCCATCGCCGTCCTGATCAGCTTGCGATAAGTTGGCGACAAATGGGCAATTGTCGATGGCGTTATCCAAACCATCGCCATCAGTATCGGTATTGCTATCACAGACATCACCAACCCCGTCAAAGTCGAGATCGGATTGGTTCAGGTTGGCATTGTGTGGGCAGTTGTCAGTTGCGTTGGGAACAGTGTCCCCATCCATATCGGAATCGCAGACATCACCCAAGCCATCGCCATCAATATCGAGTTGATTGGTATTGGGTATTAGTGGGCAATTGTCGAGACCATTAGTGATGCTATCACCATCAATATCGCTATCGCAGTCATCACCAATGCTATCGCCGTCCGAATCGATTTGGGCAGGGTTAGCTACTAGTGGGCAGTTATCCAAAGCGTTACTTAAACTGTCGCCATCAATATCGCTATCACACAGATCGCCAATCAAATCACCATCCTGATCAGCTTGATTGGCGTTGGCGGTAATTGGGCAGTTATCCAGCAAGTTGGTAATACCGTCGTTGTCCATATCGGCATCACAGACGTTGCCGATACCATCACCATCCAAATCTGCTTGATCGGGATTACTGACGAGTGGGCAATTATCGCTGCCATCATCAATACCATCGCCATCGCTATCGGTGTTTGCATCGCAAGCATCACCGATACCATCGCCATCTGTATCAACCTGACTGGCATTGGATATTAACGGGCAATTATCCGATCCATTGGCAAAGCCATCCGCATCCAGATCAGAGTCGCAGATATCACCTATACCATCACCATCGAGATCATCCTGACTCGCATTGGCGGTAACGGGGCAGTTATCGGCCGCATTCAGGATACCATCGCCATCGACATCCGGATCACACACATCACCTACACCGTCGCCATCAGAATCGGCCTGACCGGGATTGGCATTGATCGGGCAGTTATCCAATAGATTGTTGACGCTGTCGCCGTCCATGTCGGTATCACAAAGATCACCTGCACCATCGCCATCCAGATCCGACTGATTGGTGTTGGCAACCAACGGACAGTTGTCTAGATTGTTGGCGACGGTATCGCCATCCATATCGTTATCACAGACGTCACCAAGCCCATCGGCATCATGATCCAGCTGATTCGGATTACTCACCAACGGGCAGTTATCGAGCAGATTTAGGATGCTGTCGCCATCCCGATCCGGATCGCACAAATCGCCAATGGTGTCGCCATCCTGGTCAGCCTGATTCGCGTTAGCGATGAGCGGGCAATTATCAACATCATCATTAAAGCCATCACCATCGGTATCGGTATTCGCATCGCAAACATTCCCTATTCCATCCGCATCGGAATCAGCTTGATTGGGATTAGGATCTAACGGGCAATTGTCGAGCACATCAAGAACGCCATCGCCATCACGGTCCGTGTCGCAGGCATCACCTATACCATCGCCGTCCTGATCCGCTTGGGTCGGGTTATAGGCGAGCGGGCAATTATCGAGCGCATTAGCAATGCCATCGCTATCGGTGTCTATAAACACGTTCGAGTCACAGGCATCACCGATACCATCGCCATCAAGGTCGATTTGATTGGTATTAGGGATTAGCGGACAGTTATCGACTCCATTCGCCACCGAGTCACCATCCACATCCACATCACAGGTATCACCAATGCCATCGTTATCCAAGTCTGCTTGAGTTGGGTTGGCGATCAGTGGGCAGTTATCCAGCGCATTATCGATACCATCGCCATCAGTGTCCGTAAGCGGATCACACAGGTTACCTATACCATCGCTGTCAGCATCGGCCTGATTCGCGTTGGGAACCATCGGACAGTTATCAACACCATTCAGGACACCGTCACCATCGATGTCGGCATCACAAAGATCGCCAACGCCGTTGTTATCAAGATCCGCTTGATTAGCGTTGGCAACTGCAGGGCAATTATCAAGGCCATCATCAATACCATCGCCATCGCTGTCAGTGCTGCTATCGCATAGATCACCTATGCCATCGCCATCACCGTCCGCCTGATTTGCATTGGCTGCCATTGGGCAGTTATCCGCAACATTGGTAACGCCGTCACCGTCGGCATCAGGATCACAAGAATCCCCTAGCCCATCGCCGTCCAGATCGTTTTGTGCGGGGTTAAATACCACGGGGCAATTGTCGAGCAGGTTATCAATGCCATCACCATCGGTATCGTTATTGATTACCACCGGAGTTGGATCACACAAATCCCCCAAACCATCACCGTCGGCATCAGCCTGATCGGGGTTGGGCACGGACGGACAGTTATCGCTCAGATTAGCAACGGTATCGCCATCGATATCGGTATCACAGCTATCACCAATACCGTCATTATCGACGTCTGTCTGGGTCGGATTGGCGATTGAGGGGCAATTATCGAGACCATCATCAATGCCATCACCATCGGTATCAATGCTGGCATCGCAGGCATCACCTATACCATCACCATCGGCATCGATTTGGGTCGGGTTCGCAACTACCGGACAATTATCAAAAGCATTGTTGACGCCATCGCCATCGCTGTCGGTATCACAAGCATCGCCTAAGCCATCACCATCCAAGTCAGCTTGATCAGGGTTGTAGACTAAAGGACAGTTATCCAAGCTGTTGGCAATCGTATCGCTGTCGGTATCGATAAAGGTATTGCTATCGCAGGCATCACCAATCGCATCACCATCAAGATCCAACTGGTTGGGATTAGGTATTGATGGACAATTATCGATGGTGTCATTTACACCATCGCCATCCCTATCGAGATCGCAGGCATCGCCCACACCATCGCCATCCAAATCATTTTGGCCGGGGTTTGCGATCAGCGGGCAATTATCCAAACCATCATCGATACCATCACCATCGGTATCAGTACTGGTATCACACGCATCGCCTATACCGTCCCCGTCGCCGTCAAGTTGGTTGAGGTTGCTGACCAATGGGCAGTTATCGAATGCATCAAGAATGTTATCGCCATCCGTATCGGTATCGCACACATCACCAATGCCATCGCCATCAAGATCATTCTGGTTCGGGTTATAGGTTATCGGGCAATTGTCCAACGCATTTGCGATTCCATCGCTGTCGTTGTCGATATTGAGATTAATGGGGGTGATATCACAAAGGTCGCCCGCACCATCGCCGTCCGCATCTAACTGATCCGGGTTAGGAATATTGGGGCAGTTATCTGAGCCATTCGGAATAGTGTCACCGTCGATGTCAGCATCACACACATCACCGACACCGTTGCTATCCAGATCGGCCTGATCGTTGTTAGCAACAGCAGGACAATTATCAACGCCGTCATCAACACCATCACCATCAGTATCGGTACTGGTATCGCAGGTATCGCCGATACCATCGCCGTCACTATCAAGCTGATTGAGGTTTGCGACTAAAACACAATTGTCGATGTTATTGAGAACACCGTCGCCATCGGTATCGGTATCGCAGGCATCGCCGAAACCATCACCATCCAGATCGGCCTGATCCGGGTTATAAGCTAAAGGGCAATTATCGAGATTATTGGCGATGCCATCGCTGTCGAGATCAAAATTGGTGTTGGTATCGCAAGCGTCGCCAACACCATCGTTATCGCTGTCCAACTGGTCTTGATTAGGAATTAGCGGACAGTTGTCCAGATTGTTCTGCACCGTATCCCAATCCATGTCGGAATCACAGGCATCACCAATAAGATCCCAATCCGTATCCAATTGATCGGTATTGGCAACTAGCGGGCAATTATCTAAACCATCGTCGATACCATCACCGTCGGTATCGAGGTTAGCATCACAAAGATCGCCAATGCCATCTGAGTCGGTATCTAGCTGATCAAGATTAGCAACCCAGGTACAGTTATCGAGCGTATTGATGACTCCATCAGCTTCGAGATCCGTATCGCATGCATCACCCTCACCATCACCATCCAAATCACTTTGGAGGGGGTTATAAACCATCGGACAGTTGTCATAAATATTGATGACGCCATCGCCATCGCTATCAACATTGGCAAAGAACAAGCGGAACTCACAGGCATCGCCTCTGCCGTTACCATTGCTATCGCGCTGATCGGGATTAGGGACCGTACGACAATTATCTAAAGCATTGGGAACACCATCGCCGTCGATATCCGGATCACATTCATCACCGACTCCATCCCAATCGCTATCCCACTGACTGGCATTCGCGATTAATGGGCAATTATCCAAACCGTCGTCGACACCATCACCATCGATATCTAAATGAGTTTCACACGCATCGCCGATACCATTGTTATTCGTATCAGCTTGGCCGGGATTGGCAACTAATGGGCAGTTATCAAGATTATTCTGCACACCATCGTTATCGCGGTCGCTATCACACGCGTCCCCAACACCATCCCCATCAGTATCTATTTGAGTGGGGTTATAAACCATTGGGCAGTTGTCGAATGTATTCGCCCTTCCATCGCTATCGAGATCATTGACCGTTACCTGATCGCAAGCATCGCCAATGCCATCACCATCGGTATCAAGCTGGGTTGTATTGCGAACGTAAGGACAATTATCTGCCGAGTTATTAACACTATCGCCGTCAAGATCGATATCGCAGGCATCGCCAATACCATCAGTATCCAAATCGTGTTGGTCGGGGTTGTAGGTTAACGGGCAATTATCAAGCGCATCAAAAATAGTATCGCCGTCGATATCGGTATTAAATCCAACGTCGCACGCATTACCAATTCCGTTTGCATCGCTATCGAGTTGATTGGTGTTAGCGACGAGCGGACAGTTATCACTGGTGTTGAATACACCATCACCATCAATGTCTGCATCACACGCATCACCGATGCCGTCGCTATCCGCATCAAGCTGATTATTGTTAGCTATTGCCGGGCAATTATCCGAACCATCATCAATACCATCGCCATCGCTATCGATATTTGAATCGCAAGCATCACCTATTCCATCGCCATCAACGTCGACCTGCGAAGGGTTGGCAACTAACGGACAATTATCAAGATTATTTGCAAAGCCATCGTTATCGCGGTCGCTATCGCAGACATCGCCAATTCCATCACCATCTTGATCACTTTGCGAAGGGTTTACAATTGATGGGCAGTTATCACTCGCATCTGGAACACCGTCGTGATCTGCATCCAATACTGTGTTGTTATCGCATGCATCACCAATTCCATCACCATCTAAATCTGACTGATTGGTATTCGGAATGTAGAGACAATTATCGATATTGTTGCTGACACTATCGCCATCAATATCCATATCGCATACATCACCCAAACCATCATTATCCTGATCTGCCTGATCAAGATTGTGAGCCCAAGGGCAATTGTCGACAGCGTTATCAATACCATCACTATCGCTATCTGTATTGGTATCGCAGGCATCACCAACTCCATCACCATCTGCATCAGCCTGATTAAGATTTGCAACTAATGGGCAGTTATCAAGAACATTTGAAACTGTATCGCCATCGGTATCGCCGTCACAGGCATCACCAATTCCATCACCATCCTGATCATGCTGCGTGGGGTTATAAATAATCGGGCAATTATCGAGATAGTTTGCAACTCCATCGCTGTCGGTATCAATAAACGTACTGGAGTCGCACGCATCACCGATTCCATCATGATCAGCATCAGCTTGATTTGCATTGGGAATTACAGGGCAATTATCAAGGGTATTATTAACACCATCGCCGTCAGCATCCGGATCGCAACTATCACCTATGCCGTCATTGTCTTGGTCAGCCTGATTCGGATTTGCAATTGAAGGACAATTATCCAAACCGTTATCAATACCATCGCCATCATTATCGGTATTGGTATCGCAGGCATCACCAATTCCATCGCCATCTGTATCGGCTTGGTTTGCGTTAGCGATTAGCGGACAGTTATCAACATGATTGCTCGCACCGTCACCATCAATATCGGGATCGCATGCATCACCAGCACCGTCAGCATCAACATCACTTTGTGTTGGATTAAATAGAGTTGGACAATTATCAACGCTGTTAGAGATACCATCACTGTCGGTGTCCAATAAGGTGTTGGTATCACACGCATCACCAATTCCGTCTGCATCTGTGTCGAGCTGATTGGTATTGGGAATTAGCGGGCAATTGTCGGAAGCGTTAACAACAGAGTCACCATCCACATCATTATCGCAAGCATCACCGACACCATCATTGTCGAGATCGGCTTGCGTGGGATTTGCTAACAACGGGCAATTATCAATTCCATCATCAAACCCGTCACCATCGCTGTCATTACTGGTATCGCAAATATCGCCAATACCATCGCCATCACTATCAAGCTGCCCCGGGTTAACTTGGAGCGGACAATTATCGAGTGAGTTATTAACACCGTCGCCATCAACATCCAGATCACAGGCATCCCCTATTCCATCAAGATCAAGGTCAGCCTGATTTGCATTTAATACATTTGGACAATTGTCGATTTGATTGGGAACACCATCGCCATCGGTATCAATAATGGTACTTGAATCACATGCATCGCCAATGCCATCGAGATCACTATCGGCTTGATCACGGTTAGGAATTAATGGGCAATTATCAACATCATTGTTAACACCATCATCATCGGAATCAACATCACAAACATCGCCCAAACCATCATTGTCTGTATCAAGCTGATCAGAGTTAGCAATTAACGGACAGTTATCACTACCATCATCAATACCGTCGCCATCGCGATCAATATTGTCATCGCAGGCATCACCAATATTATCGTTGTCGCTATCCAGCTGATCTGGATTAGGAACACGCGGACAGTTGTCTAGATTGTTCGGATGCGTATCTCCATCCATGTCGGTATCACACGCATCACCAACACCATCGCCATCAAGATCCGCTTGATCCGGGTTATAAACTGTGGGGCAATTATCGGTTCCGTTGCCGTTGTCATCGCCGTCGGAATCCATATCGACAGTCGGATCACAGGCATCACCAATGCCATCATCATCAATATCAAATTGTTCAGGGTTTGCGTTTAAAGGGCAGTTATCAGCGCTATTTAATACGCTGTCGCCATCAATGTCGGTATCGCATGCATCACCAACACCATCGCTATCCATATCAGCTTGATTGGTGTTAGCAATAGCGGGGCAATTATCGGAAGCATCAGGAATTGTGTCGTTGTCTGTATCAACGACAGGAGGGATTGGTGGTTCATACCATGGAGGTTTAGGTAATGGAAAACCACCCTGTCCGCCACAGCCGACCAGCATTACGCTAAATAAAAATGTTAGCCATAATAGAGCCTTCACATGAGCAGCCCGTCTAGAAAATTTCAATTACATGTCATTGCTTATCAAGCGCAGCGGAGAGAATATTTTCTACATAGTGATCAATCGTGCCCTCAGAAAGAGAGCCAACAGGTTTTACTGCAAGAGGTGTTGCGAGCGAAACACGAGGAGGAGATGCTGATAAATCGCTGGAATATTTTTTCGATTTTGAAAAATTCCACACAAAAGAAAAACTAAAAAAATGTGCATCGGTATAACCCATCCAGGAATTACCGAGCTCATCAAAATATTGATAATCAATTCTTGCATCCACCTGCGTGGACAATGGAAAATGAACCCCCAGGCCTGCAGTGGGGCGCTGGCCTGAATCTTCTGCCTCACGGTCCCACCCGATTATCTTTCCTTCCCAGTGAGCAACGCCCACCCTACCGAAAATTTTAATTTTTTCGGATAATTGATAGTTATACTTTAATGAAAGATCCGCAGTAAAAAGCTCACCGCGCAAGCTCACATCCGGATATACGACCGACGTGTCACCAAGCTGAGTCGCCGACACTTCTATCCCCAGTTGATTTTCAAAATCATAACCTGCAAAAATACCGTATCCGGAATCACTTCGATCGCACTCTATTGCAATATCAACACATGAGTGACGATTATATGAATAACCAAGACGCGCCCCGAGGTAACCACCGGCATAGGGATCATCTGCTGCGAATGAAGCACTCGCTAGAAAACTGACCGATGCAGCCAGTAGCAGGGGTAATTTAAACGACGAGATATTTTTTGATACAGTGAGAATAATTGTCTTTGCAGACAATAATACAATAGGAAGCAGGCTAAGCCACTTGATCATCCGAATCATAAAATCTCCACACTGAGCGAATGAATTAGTGAGACAGGTAGCAACACTAAAACTGATATCGCAAATATGAATATAGCCACAAAAGGATATTTATATTATTACCTTTCCAGACTAGCAAACATGAAGGGACTATCAATCGATCAAAAATACCTTTTTATAATTAGAGAGAGATTAATATAATTCTTTTTCTAATAAGTGCTTTTGAAGTGAAAAGCAAAAAACACAAACAAAAAAATAAAAGAGCAAAATAATATTCAAATAAATAAAAAATAAAAATTACACGAGATTACCATCCCATATCCACCTAGATGCATTAAGCGACAAAACAAATAAATCACTTACCCCCATTAATTAATAAACGCACGCAGCAAAAAACTGAACTTAATTGATTAATGTGCCGTCCCCAAACAAACACCGTAGATACCATGAATACAATATCCACCCTTCACCCCCTTCTCCTTCTTGGGCACATAAAACAACCATAATTGTTGAAAGCCCAAGGCAACACCAGTTAAAATGAAACATATTCTCATTTGATACCATATACCACTTAGTGCGGAAGCCGCTAAAGCCCGCCATAACCTCAGCTACCTATAGCCCGATCATGAAAAAAACGCTCCCAGACAACCGCTACCGCTGGCAGATAGCTTTTCGCACCCTGGCCGCCATCCTTGGTGGTTACGCGCTAGCGAACATTAGCGCCATATTGCTTTCCTACTTGCTTCCGATGCCCAAAAGCGACGCGGTCATGACAGGTATTTTGCTTAGTTTCGCCATTTATACCTGCGCGATTATGTGGGTATTTGCCGTGCAATCAGTCCACAAAGCCTGGTTAGGCTTGGCCATTCCATCACTGGTAATGGGCGCCGCTGCACTACTGGTTAAATTTACTGGAGTCGCGCCATGAAAAACGGGTTTCGCCAATCCATGGCATGGGTACATACCTGGGGCGGCCTCAGTGTTGGCTGGATTTTATTTTTTGTCTTTTTAACCGGCACGCTCGGCTATTTCGATACCGAGATTGACCGCTGGATGAAGCCCGAACTACCCAAAGACACATCCACCATGGAGCAAGCGCTTACGGTAGCGGAAGCACGGTTGGAGCAAAAAGCGGTTGGCGCCGAGCGCTGGTTTATCAGCCCACCAACCAACCGCGATAACCCGAACCTGCGTATTTTTTGGCAGATGCCAGGTGAGGAAGGAAAGCGCGGCATCACCGGCAACGAATTGTTGGACTCCACTACCGGTGATGCACTGAGTGGTCGTGCCACAGGTGGTGGCCAAACGCTTTATCGTATGCACTATGCACTTCATTATTTACCGACCGATGTTGCCTATTGGATCGTCGGGATCTGCAGTATGTTTATGCTTGTGGCGATCATCACCGGCATAGTCATCCACAAAAAAATATTCAAAGATTTTTTTACCTTCCGCCCGCAAAAAGGCCAGCGCTCCTGGTTGGATATTCACAACCTGCTCAGCGTTACCGCACTGCCCTTTCATTTTATGATTACGTATAGCGGTCTGATATTTTTTGCTTTTACTTATATGCCGTTAATTGTTAGCAGCAGTTACGGCACAGGTGAAGATGCGGAGCAGGCATTTTTTGATGAATTGTTTGAAGAAACGGACAAAGCGGAACGCGCCAATATCCACGCCGATTTGGCATCACTAAGCGCTATGGTTGCCATTGCCCAATCGCAATGGGGAAAAGATCAAGTTAGATACATCGACATTGCCAATCCTGGTGATGCCAATGCGCGCGTAAGTATTGGCCGGCAATTAGACTCACCACTGCGCTCAAGCCCGGAATTGGTTTTTGATGGCGTTAGCGGTGAATTACTCTCCAACAAAGCTGCAGCAACGTCTGCGCCCCGCACAGTACGCGATACTTTTTTAGGCTTACATGAAGGCCTGTTCGCAAACATTACCCTGCGCTGGTTATATTTTCTTTCCGGTTTGTTAGGCACAGCCATGATTGCAACTGGAATGATCTTGTGGACAGTTAAGCGTCGCCCTGCACAACTTAAACAGGCTAAAGGTCCTGATGTAGGCCATCGTCTGGTTGAAAGCTTAAACCTCGGCACCATCGTGGGCTTACCAATTGCAATCGCAGCCTATTTTTGGGCTAATCGATTATTAGCGGTAGATTTTGCTGCGCGTAGCGAGTGGGAAGTTCACTCCATGTTTTTGGTGTGGGCAGGCACACTCATTTATTCATTTGTTGCCTGGCCTGTAGTGCGCAACATCACTCGTCACTGGATTCATTTACTCTGGCTTGCCGCAGCCGCTTACAGCTTGCTACCTGTACTAAATGCCCTTACCACAGATCGCCACATCACACGGAGTTTGATAAATGGTGATTGGTTGTTTGCCGCAATCGACTTAACATTTTTGGTAACCGGAATTTTATTTGCATTTACTGCATTCAAGCTGCAGCACAGAGTTCCGCAGGCAGCACCAAAAAAACGTGCAGCACCTGCCGCAAACCAACATGCAATCGAGCCAGATGCCCCCACAACTCCGCAGGAGGCAGTTTGATATGTTGCTCGCGTTCGCTCTTGCTTACATTACATGCATAACGCTTTGCCTGGCGATGAATCGGCATTTTCAGCAACTGCTGCCAAATCAAAAAATTTCACCCAAGATAGCAATGCTACTGCGCAATAGCGGCTGGATACTTTTGCTACTCACAATTATTTACTGCACAAAACTGGTCGGAGTTGCTGTGGGACTAGTGTTAGTACTGGGGCTATTCAGCGCCGCGGCGTGTTTACTGGCATTATTGTTAAACTACGCACCGCGAGTTGCTCTGGGCTTGGTAGTCGCCGCCCCGCTCGCTAGCCTGCTGTAACCACAGCAAGAAAAATAGTAGGCACAGGATAATGGCCGTGCTCTAATACGCGCCTGCACTTCTAATTCTGCGCTTACTATGAACGTCATTTTATTATCCCCACACGATTTAACAGCCGAAAACCGCGCCTGTATCAAAAACCCACGCCAACTGGAACACATTAAACATGTGCACGGTGCGGTAGTGGGTGATCAATTAAAAGTGGGATTAATAAACGGCAATCTGGGCACAGGAATAATTACCCAGTTCGATGACGATGCCATTTATCTGGATATCGACCTGCAGCAAACACCACCGGCCACCCTACCCTTAACCTTGGTTCTTGGGTTACCACGACCAAAAATGATGCGCCGAATTTTGCAAACCATTGCCACACTCGGTGTTAAGCAGCTGCATTTAATTAATTCGTATCGCGTAGAAAAAAGTTACTGGCAGACGCCTTTTTTAGAAGCAGATTATATTCGCGACCAACTGATTTTAGGGCTGGAACAAGGCTGCGACACCCGCCTGCCAGAAGTGCATTTGCACAAGCGCTTTAAACCCTTTGTTGAAGATGAGTTGCCCGCAATTGCTGGCGATACTCGTGCATTGGTTGCCCACCCGTATACAGAAGTCGAATGTCCATTCCAAATTGATTATCCACTCACACTGGCAGTCGGACCAGAAGGTGGATTTATTCCCTACGAAATTGATCTGCTAGGAAAATGTGGATTTGAGGCAGTACATGTGGGCGAGCGCATTATGCGGGTAGAAACGGCAATACCTTATTTACTTGGCCGTTTATTTTAATCACACATTAATGAGCAAGTGAATTTTTATTCACTTGCCAATTCATTTTTTAAAATAACTTCAAACTCATCGATGGGCACTGCTTGGCTCGATAGATAACCTTGGTAGTAATCACAACCAAACGTTTTCAGAATTGCCAACTGCTCAGCTTCTTCTACACCTTCTGCAACCAGTTCCATATCCAGCAAACGCCCCATAGTGATAATGGTTTCCACCAATACACGGTCGTTGCGATCATCAATAATATCGCGCACAAAACCTTTATCGATTTTCAATGTGCTTACCGGCAAGCGTTTAAGATAACTGATAGAAGAATATCCCGTACCGAAATCATCGAGCGAGAAGCTGATGCCGCGTTCGCTTAGCGTAGTCATGGTTTCAATTGCATCATCAACACGCTGGATAACAATACCCTCAGTAATTTCCATATCGAGGGATGCCTCAGGAATCGGATACTTTTCCAGAGTTGCAATCACATCATCCACAAACGCAGCGCGACGGAACTGGCGCGGGCTGATGTTGATGCTCATCTTCATTCCCGGTTTCCACAAACCATCCTGATCCCACTTCACTAGTGTTTTACATGCAGCCTCCAACACCCATTGACCGACATCGATAATCATGCCCGAGGTTTCGAGTACCGGAATAAAATCTACCGGTGACACCATGCCTTTAGTTGGATGACTCCAGCGCAGCAGAGCTTCGGCGCCCTCTACACGGCCGGTTTGGATATTGATTTTAGGCTGATAAAACAGTGCAAATTGGGACTCTTCCAACGCGCGGTGCAGGTCGCCTTCCATTGTCAATTGACGGCTGACTTTATCAGCCATTTCTTCATTGAAGAACTCAATTGAATCGCGGCCCTTTTCTTTTACTTGATACATTGCGGTATCGGCGTAGCGCAACAATTCGTGTACGGAGTTATTTTTATCCGGATAAACAACAACACCCACACTGCAGGTCACACGTAATTCCATATTGTCGTAAATATATGGCTGTGAAATAATCGAGCGAATCTTCTCGCTAATTTCACCTGCACGCAGCGCTGCGGTTTCAATATTTTGATCGAGCACGGTCAGCACAACAACGAACTCATCCCCACTCAAGCGCGCAACCAAATCTTCCTCGCGCACCGACTGTTGTAAGCGCGCCGCGACCACTTCCAATACTTTGTCACCAACTGGATGACCAAGTGAATCGTTGATTGTTTTGAATTGATCCAAATCGATAAACAACACCGCACCAAAATAACCATGGCGCTCGGCACGGCGCAATTCATGCTCAAGCCGCTCCACTAATTGCAGGCGATTGGGCAATCCGGTAAGCGCATCGTGGTGCGCCATAAATTCCATTTTTGCTTGAGCATTTTTGCGTTCGGTAATATCGACCGATACGATTAAAGCAACTTTTTCATCGTAGAAGGCCAGTGGCATTATGTGGGTTTGTAAAAATAACTGTTTACCCGTGGCAGTGACAAAACGCTCTTCAATAACATCCAACTCTTCGTTGCCGCGAATGACGCGGTAGTCGTTTTGCAGCATGGTATCAATATCAAACACCGAGTTTTTTAACAGCTGGCGCACATGCAAATTGCGCATTTGCTCCGGGGTGTAGCCCAGTTCATTGGCAAGTGCTTTGTTGGCAAATAAATAATAACCAGCGATATTGCGCGCACCGATCATCACCGGCAGATGATCGATAATTTGTCGCAAATGCTCTTCGCTTTTACGCAGCGCCAATTCAACTGCGCGTCGTTTGGCGAGCGATAATTCCACCACATCCAACAATTGGTTTGAGCTGGCAATCAACTGCGCCAATTCGTCTTTACGCTGCGCAGGTAATTGAGTGAGACGATTTACACCTGGGTGATCGGGATTAATGTTATTAATTTCGCGCGAGAGGCGCACCAGTGGTTTGGTGAGTGTGTAATAGAACACGACAAACAACAGCAATACCAAAAACATATTGCGCAACAAGCCGGTCATCAAAGCGGTTTGGGAGCGGTTATAAAAACCTTCCAACGCCAAATCCATATCGACAGAAAAACGAATACTGCCCGATGTGCCGTCGCTGTAACCGGGCAGCAATAAGTTAGCGGTGTATTCGCGGGTATTTTCAGTGATCCGGCTGGTGAGCCAACGGGTTTTTACTTCTGGCCGGGTACTGCTGCCTTGTGCAAGCACGTTACCGGTATCGTCGTAAATCACCACTTCATAAATGAAACCGTAGCGCAGTAGCCCATTAACTACTTCGTAAGAAAGTTCATCATCAAGGGTGGATACCGAACGAACAGCGGGCGGTGTGGCAACCTGAATTACGCGATCAATGAGGGTTTTGAGTTCTTTTTCCTGATTTAAAAAATCGAGATACAGCTGTACCGAGCTCAATAAAAAGCTCAGGACAAACGCCAGGATGATACCGATTTTGGCGAGCTGGAAAGAGATGCCATTAAAAAAGGAAGGCGCTTTATCTCTCATTGACCTAGGGTTTCCGGGGACTGTATCTAGTTATTAAAAAGGTGGACAGATGTTGCCCCACAGCAGGCACTTACGTTTATCCTGGCCTGAGTATAGAACACTATTATATCTGTCGCCTGAATCTATAGCGTTATTTCGTATAGCAAAATTAATGATCGGGAAGCAAAAGTTTCGCATCGCGGCAGCCCATGGAAAATGAATCGGCCACGCCGGATTGGGTTAGTTGCCCACGATAAATATTTAGCCCTGCACGAAATCCTGCATCCTTATGCAGAGCGCTCAAACCCTCATCGGCCAGGCGAATAACGTAGACCAAGGTCGCATTGGTTAAGCCGAGTGTAGCAGTTCGGGCAACAGCACTCGGGATGTTGGCAACGCAGTAATGCACAACCCCCTCCTCAATATAGGTTGGCTGCTGATGACTGGTCGGCTGCGATGTCGCGAAGCAACCGCCTTGGTCAATCGCAACATCAACCAATACACTGCCCTTTTCCATCTGCCCGATCAGTTCGCGGCTTAACAAACGCGGGGCACTGGCACCGGCATTGAGCACGCTGCCAATAATAAGATCTGCGCGCAACGCCAAAGTATCGATCCGCTCTTGCGTAGCGTATTCACACACCACCCGCCCGCGCCACTGTTCATCCAAATGTCGCAGGCGCGCGATGGATTTATCTAAAATGCGCACTTGGGCACCAAGCCCGACTGCCATAGCCGCTGCATTGGCGCCAACTACCCCACCACCCAAGATCAGCACTTCGGCCGGTGCAACGCCTGGAATCCCGCCCAATAAAACGCCCTTGCCACCTTGCGCCATTTCAAGGTGATGCGCCCCCGCCTGCACCGCCATACGCCCGGCGATTTCCGACATTGGAGCCAGGAGCGGCAATCGGCCTTGGGAATCAAGCAAGGTTTCGTAGGCGATACAACTTGCGCCCGACGCCAACAAGGCGTCAGTCAATGGTCTGCTGGCAGCAAGATGCAGATAGGTAAAGAGAGTATGTCGCTCGGCGAGCAACGAGAATTCTTCGATTTGTGGCTCTTTGACCTTCACGATCAAATCAGCCTGTGAGTAGACATCAGCTAAGGAGTCAACCAGCAACGCCCCTGCCTGTTGATAGCGCTCATCGCTAAACCCTACTGCGTGTCCGGCGCCGCGCATCACATAAATGGTATGGCCGCGCTGATGCAACTCCACAACACCCGCCGGAGTCATTGCAACGCGGTTTTCACCAGCCTTTATTTCCTTGGGGATACCAATACGCATATTCATTTCCCTCACTTTTTCATCCTATGGAACAAGTATAGCTAAGGGATCAGCGACTTGTTTGTTCAGGTTCTATCAAGTTGGCGCGACTTATGCTGTATACATTATGTACAGTTTTTTGACGCAACCGGGAGAAAAAACAGTGCATAAGGCGCCTGATTACAGCCATTGCTGACAATTCGGGGCACTGCACTACTGCACAACCGGTCTGTATTGAAGTGGCTATTGAAGTAACTGTATTTAAGTACTTATTGAGGTCAGTATGGGTATCTATGTCAGTGATCTACGCGAGTTGATAATCAAACCTTATTTAAATGGACTCGGAGAATATTCAGAAGTTGCCGAAAACCTGTTACTCGGCACTGCAGCACAAGAATCATTAATGGGATTGCACTGTTACTGTGAGCAAACAAAAGGCTTGGGGTTGTATCGCATTACCGCCGAAAAGCATGTGGAGTTGTGGGATAACTATTTAGTGCAATTTCCCGAATTGGCCTCACAGCAGCGTGGCTTGGCAAGCCAGCAACAATTCCTGAAAAATCCGCACGCCGAACTTATCAGTAACATGACCTATGCAACGGGAATGGCGTGGATGATTTATCGCCGCGCCGACATAGATACCAGCAAATCACTGGATTGCGCCGCACTCGCACAATTGTGGGCTGCGCATTTTGATAACGGCACAGGCTCCCCAAGAGTCGCCGAAGATTTTATGCAAACCTATCGCAAACTGGTGATGGACGATTCTAAAAAGTTAGTCGCCTGAAATTCAGAGGCTTCAATGTAAAAAAGGCTGCAATTGCAGCCTTTTTCTTTGATGTTGTAATTGCGCGGTTAATGGATATCCAACACATCAACATATTGCACCGGAGAATCATTGCGATTAACCGGCGGGGTTATTCCGCACGCATCAGATTCGTCGCCCTCAGCTTGCGCACCTTTATTAATTTCCAGATTAACGAAGTCGAATAAATTCAAATCTGCCAATTGCGATGGCTGCACATTGCGGATTGCGGAGAAGATAGTTTCAGTACGACCGGGGAATTGACGCTCCCACTGCTGCAACATGTCCTTCACTACCTGACGTTGTAAATTTTCCTGCGAGCCGCAAAGATTACACGGAATAATCGGAAAACCTTTCAACTCGGCAAAGTGCGCTATGTCTTCTTCCGCACAATAGCTGAGCGGGCGAATTACGATATTGCGCTTGTCGTCGGCGAGAAGTTTGGGCGGCATCGCTTTCAATTTTCCACCGAAAAACATATTCAAAAACAGCGTTTCGATAATATCGTCGCGATGATGACCCAGCGCAATTTTGGTCGCGCCGATTTCATCAGCAAAACCGTACAGAGTACCGCGACGCAACCGCGAACAAAGTCCACAAGTCGTTTTCCCTTCCGGAATCACTTCTTTCACGATGCTGTAAGTATCGCGCTCGATGATGTGGTACGGCACACCCAACTGCGCCAGATATTGCGGCAGTACGTGCTCAGGGAATCCAGGCTGTTTCTGGTCCATATTGACCGCAACCAGCTCAAACGAGATGGGCGCGGTCTTTTGCAGGCTCATCAAAATATCCAGCATGGTGTAAGAGTCTTTACCGCCGGATAAGCACACCATTACTTTGTCGCCATCTTCGATCATGTTGTAATCGACAATGGCGGAACCCGTCAGGCGGCGCAAGCGCTTCTGCAGCTTGTTAAATTCAAGGCGATCTTTGCGTTCGTGTAACTCTTTCATGGACTCAACAACTCATGCGGAAAAATGGATCAACCGGCAACCGGGCCAGCGAGCGGCGCATTGTACGGATTTTGCGCGCAAGTTGAAATCGCCGGCCTGAACCCGGCAAAGCTTTGCCGGTCTATAATGACAGTATTGCAGGTTAGCAGGGAAAAATAGCCGCGAATCCTTCCTCAAACCTGATTACACCGGCGTCGTAAGCATCTGGCATAGGGCTTGCTCTTCCCCCTACTGAGCTCCCTGAAATAGGCTTTAGGGGGAGAATATTTGCCGCGAGGAGGTAGTAATGTCGTTTCTCGATAAACTGTTCAAAAAAGGTTTCCGCAAATCTGCGTCAACCATAAGCTCCGCCCCGAGTGTATCGGCGGCCGATAAAGACGGTTTGTCCCTCGCCAGCAGTATTCCCGATCAATACCTTCCGCTCTGGGAGCTGCAGAAACAACGGCAGCTGCTGGAGGTTAAAATTAGCGACGCCAGCCGCGTCTACCAAAGCATGATTCTGGCAATTGATATCGAGCGCGGCCTGCTTTGGCTCGACGATCTATTCCCACAACAACACGTGCTTGATGAAGGCGATGAAATTACCCTGCGCCACCATCGCAATGGCGAGCAATTGGTTATCCGCGCCCCGATTGTGGCAATGGGCTCAACCTACGGTGCCTCTGGTATTGCCATACTGCTGCCCGAATTTGTGTATTACGCCCCCAGACGTAATGCCCCGCGTTTTTCCATCGGCCATCAATCACCGCTATCAGTCAAAATCCGTACGCTCGGACAAGAGCCAAGCTTCGGCACCCTGCAGGACATTTCAACCGGAGGCTTACGCCTGCTAGTCGCTGGCAATATGCTTCCCTATCTTCGCCATGGCGCGCTCTTGCCATTGTGTGAAGTGGATGTCAGCGAAGATCTGCACATTCGCTGTCGCGCCCGTATTTGCGCATTCCGTATGGGCCGCAGCCCTTACCGTCACACCCAAATCAGCGTTGAATTTATCGACCTTGATGATGAGACCCGCTCCAACCTTGCTCAATTTTTGCGCGAATCACAACTCACCCATACCCATTCGCAATATAACAACTCACAAGCAAACAGGGCCTACGCAGCCGCTTAAAGCAAAAAATCGCTATAAGCCAGCTAGAGATTCGCCAATTTTGAACTAGGCTTCATAAACCAAGATAAATGATGCATCTGCCACCGTTTTTCACTTGCTGAAAACGTGAGCGGAGCATCAGGTTTTTGTCGCTATATCAGGAACTCCCTCATGCGCAATAATGGTCACACCACAGGAAAAGAAGTACATCTCTCATCTAACGACGAAATTGTGTCCTCCTCCAATCTGCGCGGCGATATTGAATTCTGCAACGAAACCTTCCGTCGCATTTCGGGTTACAGCCGCGAAGAATTAATGAATCAACCGCACAACATTTTGCGTCACCCGCACATGCCTGCAGCTGCGTTTGGTATGTTGTGGACTGCACTGCGGGCGGGCAAACCCTGGATGGGAATTGTTAAAAACCGCTGCAAAAATGGCGACCATTATTGGGTCGATGCCTACATCACCCCACTGCGCCAAAACGGACAAATTTACGGCTACGAATCCGTTCGCGTTAAAGCCGATCAAACAGTTATACGCCGCGCAGAAGTGGTTTATGAACGATTGAACCAAGGTAAATCACCTTACTCTGCGTTTGAAAAATTCTGGGGGCAAATGGGCAGCGGCCTACTCAATGCGGTTGCAACCTGGATTCTGCTGCTTATTACTACCGCTATCTTTTCCACATTTTCATTGGGCGCTGTTGCAATTACTGCTGGTGTCGCCGTGATTGTTGGCGTGATCACCCAGCTCCTGCAACAAAGTCGCTCTGCACAGGCATTACAACAAGCACACTCGGTCATCAATGATCCCCTTGCCGCTTATATTTACACCGGGCGCTGCGACGCGCTGGGTGAAATAGAATTTGCGCAATATGCGATAAAAGCGCGTTTGCGTACCGCACTTGGCCGATTCGGCGAATCAGCAAAAGAGCTGCAACAAAAAGCGGGCGCTGCCCACCATCACGCACGCAAAACCTACGAAGGCATGAACGCGCAGCAACATGAAACCGCTGGCGTTGCGACTGCAATGCAACAGATGGCGCTCGCGGTACAAGAAGTTGCTGGCGGTGCAAATAAAACTTCTATCGCGACCGGCGCCGCCATCGGCGAAGTCGATAAAGGCAATCAGGTTATTGAAGGCGCACGCACCGCGATTGACGATTTATCGCAAACCGTTGGAACACTCGGCGGCGTACTCAATAAGCTAAGTGAAGACAGCAGCAAAATCGCCAATGTGGTTGATGTTATTCGCGGTATCGCCGAACAAACCAACCTGCTCGCACTTAACGCTGCAATTGAAGCCGCACGCGCAGGTGAACAAGGCCGAGGTTTTGCGGTTGTGGCTGATGAAGTCCGCTCGCTTGCACAAAGAACCCAGGAATCCACTGGCGATATCCAACAAATTATTGGCAACCTCGGCAAAGCAACCCAAGATGCCAGCACCAATATGAAAAATTGCCTCGACATGGCGGATCGCAGCGTGCACGAAATGAGCAATGTTCGCTCCGCGCTAGATGCTATATCCCACTCGGTGAACACTATTGACCAAATGTCACACCAGATTGCCACTGCTGCCGAAGAGCAGTCATCAATGGCATTGGAGATCGAACGCAACACCCAATCAATTGCTCACATATCAGATCAAACCCAACAAGAAATCCGCGTAGCGGATAGCTTGAACAGCGAAATGGATGATCTCTCGCAAAAGCAATTCGATCTCATCGTTAGATTTAATTAATGCCCTGCCCACTTGGCGAAATTGATTCTGATTTTTACAGTAAATTTCGTTAAGCTTGGGCAAAGTATGTAATTAAATTTGTACGGACGATGTGGAAATCCCATGGCAGATACTCAAGACCTCAGTAATCACGAGCTGGTGCGTTTGGATCGCGCCCATGTATGGCACCCCTACACCTCATTCACACAGCCGGGCATGATTACACCCGTGAGTCATGCTCAAGGCGTAGAACTGCATTTAGCAGATGGACGCGTATTAATTGATGGCATGTCCTCCTGGTGGAGCACACTGCACGGTTACAATCATCCGGTTTTAAATCAGGCCGTTATTGATCAAGTCGGAAAAATGGCTCACGTGATGTTTGCGGGCATCACCCATGAGCCCGCAGTAAAACTTGCGACCACGCTCGCCAAAATTACCCCGGAAGGCTTAAACAAAGTATTTTTCTCCGACTCAGGTTCTGTCGCGGTAGAAGTCGCGCTCAAAATGGCGATTCAATATTGGCACTCACAAGGCCAAGCGCAGCGCACAATGTTTTTAACTTTAAAGCGCGGTTACCACGGTGATACCTTTGGCGCTATGTCGGTGTGTGACCCACATTCCGGAATGCATCACTTGTTTCATCACGCGCTATCGCATCATTTGTTTGCGGAAGCACCGCCCTGCGCGTTTGATGAACCCTTTCAAGAATCACACATCGCCAAATTTGCCCAACTCATCCAACAACACCGCCAAAAAATCGCAGCGGTTATTCTTGAGCCTATTGTTCAAGGTGCGGGCGGAATGCGTTTTTATTCACCGGATTATTTGCGTCGTGTGCGTGAACTCTGCGATAAAAATGGAATTCTATTAATTGTCGATGAGATAGCGACTGGCTTTGGTCGCACCGGTAAATTATTTGCCTGTGAGCACGCGGGCATAAGCCCGGATATTCTGTGCATCGGCAAAGCCTTGACCGCCGGCTATATCACCTTGGCAGCAACACTCTGCAACGATAAAGTCAGCAACGGCATTTGCGCTGGCGACAATGGCATTTTTATGCACGGGCCCACGTACATGGCCAACCCACTCGCCTGCGCGGTGGCCAATGCCAGCATTGAGTTGCTGCTTAATTCTGACTGGCAAAATGCCGTTGCAACCATAGGTACGCAAATGCGCGAAGAACTCGCCCCTTGCAGCGAATTCTCGTTCGTCACTGATGTTCGCGTACTGGGAGCGATCGGAGTTGTCGAACTGGAAAACACCATCGATGTCAGCAAATTAATGCCGCAATTTATTGAAAACGGCGTATGGATTCGCCCTTTTGGCAACATCATTTATTTGATGCCACCATTTATTATTACCAAAGAACAACTGAGCAAGTTAACCTCAGCCGTTCTAAAAGTAGTCGCCACTTTGGCAAAATAAAATTTTGTCACTCCCAAATAAAAAAGGTGGCTTTCGCCACCTTTTTTATTTTTAACGTCATCTAACGCTGCATATCGTACTTGCGCATTTTTTCTACCAAGGTAGTACGTCGCACACAAAGTTTATCTGCCGCGCGTGCAACAACGCCGCCACAATCGTTAAGCGCTTGTTGGATCAGGCTCATCTCCAAATTAGTAATGTATTCGCGCAAGTCGATCCCCTGCTCTGGCAACAAAGGCGTATCGTTCATACTCACATAACCTGTACTACCAGCACCGGCAACACCGTTCGCTTTAACCGGCGCATGAACAAACTCTTCGTCAATCACATCAACGTGTCGGTACTTCGATGGCAAATCCTGCACACCAATAACACCGAAGGGATGCATGATCGCCATACGCTCAACCAGATTGGCAAGCTCACGCACATTACCACTCCACTCATGCTGGCAGAGCGACATAATCGCCGCCGAATTGAAACGGATAGAACCACGCTGTTCACTTTCCATGCGCGATACCAATTCGTTCATCAACAAAGGAATATCTTCCGAGCGCTCTTTTAATGATGGCAACTCGATGGGAAATACATTCAAGCGATAAAACAAATCTTCGCGGAAAGTATTTTCAATAATCATTTGTTCGAGATTGCGGTGAGTCGCCGCAATAATCCGCACATCAACAGGTTGTGTTTTATTGCTGCCTACACGCTCGAAGCAACGCTCCTGCAATACACGCAAAATTTTGACCTGCATGTTGAGCGGCATATCGCCAATCTCATCCAAGAATAAAGTGCCACCTTCGGCAAGTTCAAAGCGCCCCGCACGCGAATTAATCGCTCCAGTAAATGCCCCCTTTTCATGGCCGAACAATTCACTTTCCAATAACTCGGCCGGAATCGCACCGCAATTCACTGGAACAAAAGGTTTGTCGCGCCGTGGTGAGTTGTAATGCAGATTACGCGCAACAACTTCCTTACCCGTACCCGACTCACCGGTAATAAGCACGGAAACATCTTTATCCGCGACTTGCCCCATCATCTCGCGAACATTTTGGATTTCACGACTGGTACCCACAAGGCTGCGGAACAAATGTACCGGCCTGCGCTGCGGCTGGCGCTTGCTGTTAGATTGCGCCTCGCGATACAACTGCGCACGGTGGAGGGTGTCAACCAGTTTGTTGTAGGTGGGAGGCAAAGAGAGTGTTGCGATGATCATAAAGCGATAAATGTCATCCAAACTTTCATCAACGCCTTGATTTTCGTCGCCAATCATCACGATCGCGAGTTCATCATTCCAAGAGCGAATTTCTTTTAGCAGATGAGCCAAGGGCTGACCGCTGTCGCGATAATCACCGATAAAAATGGCAACATAATCTTCGCCATTATTTTCTTCAGCAACAGTTGCCTGCCAAGTTTCGCTGGCAGATGTGAGAGTCGTTTCACTAAGAAAATCCAGCAGGATTTTTAAATCGTGTCTGCGTGACTGATTATCGTCAATAACAAGAACTTTGTTGTTGCGCCACATACCCCAAGACCTTTTTCATTCCATGCCAAAGCCTTGAAAGCGCACAATAAATATTCGTTCAAGGCGGTGAGATGACTTATTGGAGTAAGTAATAGACGAGACTGAGTTCTTAGTCAAATTTATGGCGAAATGTTTTTGGCGTTTTAACATTAATTATTAAACAAGAATAATTAATCGCCAAAAATATGCCTTTTCTTTACACTTCGGTTAAAAACGACCCACCTGCGAATCGTTTAAAAACCGGGCATCATTTTATGATTGTTCAGGAGAGGATTGAGGAGCGATTTCATCCCAACCGGATTTAACCGTCTTCAATAATTGAATGGCTTCGTTTACTTTTTCAATATCATTATTCCGGGACGCCTCAAGCAATATCAGATTTACATATTCATACAGCTGATCAAGCCTTTCCGATATTTCTCCGGCTTCCATGTCCAGCGAACTACGCAGGCCGCCAACGATACCGATGGCCTTACCCAGCAACTCACCTTTCGCGGCAATATCACCGCGCTCAATTGCTCCTTGGGCGGCAGCCAATCGACCCAACGCACCTTCAAACAATAATTGAATTAAACGATGCGGTGAGGCATGGCTGACTTGCGACTCAATACCTAATTGGCGGTATTGTTTCAGCGCTTCTTGTGGATTGTAGTTAGACACGGACTATCCCCTGCTAGCAGTTATGTTTACTAAGGCTAGCAGGGCTAAGTGGTTTTTGCGAGTTTTGCTATAAGAGAGTTGTTTTAAAAACCTTATGAACTAGTGCTCGTTAACACTTTTTTCACAATTGCCCTGCCGAAATTAGAAGGATAAGGATGACTTCAGGTTGCCTGTAGAAAAACCACTTCACGCTGGCATTGGGCAATCAACCCGGCATAAACGCCCTTCAACTCACTTAGCGCGCATACCAAGGTAGATTTATCCTCGCGATTTGCATTGATCACTTTATCAATCAAGACCACACAAATACGATCCAGATGACGCACGCGCTCCCAATCTTCTACCTGCAAGGCTTTCGCCAGTTCGCGTTGTAGGCTACGCATTGCCATCACACCAGCCTCCCCGCGATAGTCCGGTGCAGGCACTAACTGAATTGCCATGATAATTCCTCGCTACACCTGACTGCCAATAGCATCCCAAGCGGTTTTTATTTCGCCCAGCAAGCGTCCGCATTCATCAAGATAATCAGGATTATTTTCGTAGTTGGCCTGCGTCAGCCTACGAATAATGTAGTCATACAGGCCGTCAAGATTAGCTGCCAAAGCCCCGCCTTCCTTATCATTCAAACTACCCTGCAATCCGCCAACAATAGCAGCCGCTTTGCTAATCAATTCCCCCTTACGGGCAATTTGATTTTGCGCCATAGCGCCTTTAGCTTGGGCAATACGCTCCAATGCACCTTCAAACAACATCTGGATTAAACGATGGGGTGACGCAGTTTCAACGCCAGAGTGAACCTTTACGCTGGAATAATTTTGTACGGCAGAATAAGCATTCATAAATCACCACAGATTGTTTGAATTTGCATTGCTATTAATGGCTGAAACTGAATAATCAGTGACCGTATAAGCTAACGGCATAAACCCGAAAATCTTTAACCAGAATCTGACAATAATGCAAAAAACTATTCTTATAACCGGCGCATCAACAGGCATAGGTTATTACGCAGCGCATGGACTAAAAAACGCGGGCTACCGGGTTATTGCCTCTTGCAGAGCGCAGGCGGATGTTGTGCGATTACAGCATGAAGGATTGGAATGCGTGCAGATCGACCTTGCGAATTCAGCCTCAATCCACAGTGGTTTCGCCCAAGCGATGGAGCTAACCGGACATCAGCTTTACGCGCTATTTAATAATGGAGCCTATGGTCAGCCGGGAGCTGTGGAGGATTTGCCAATCGCGGCGTTGCGACAACAATTTGAGACCAATTTTTTTGGCTGGTGCGAACTCACAAATTTAGCGCTACCAATTATGCTGCAGCAAGGCTATGGGCGGATTATCCAAAACTCATCGGTATTGGGAATTGCAGCCATGCCATTGAGAGGCGCTTACAACGCGAGTAAATATGCAATCGAAGGGATTAGCGACACACTGAGGCTCGAACTAACAGGCACTGGAGTTTACGTAAGTTTGATCGAGCCCGGCCCAATACACAGCCAATTTCGTAAAAATGCGCTAACCGCATTACTTCACCATATCGATATTAATAAGAGCAGACACCGTAAAATTTACGAGGGTGCAGTAGCACGGCTTGGAAAAACCGAAACAACCACGCCGTTTACTCTCGGGCCAGAAGCAGTCTATAAACGCATTATTCATGCACTCGAATCCAAACAACCACAAGCACGCTACTACGTCACCTTTCCTACCTATTTAGTGGGATTTATGAAACGTATTTTACCGGCACACTGGTTGGATAAATTATTACGCAAGCTCGGTAGCTAGTTCATATCTCGTTCAGTTATTCAGACTAGATTAATAGGATCAACCATCAGGGAGCAGTCACCATGAAAAACAGTATTTGCCTCACTTTATTTACGTTAGTTTCAATAAGCATAGCGAACCCTGTCTTTGCTGACTCTTTACGCTGTAACACCAAACTCGCACTCGTCGGCGATACAAAAGCAGAAATCATTGATAAGTGTGGTGAGCCAGTAATGACTGACAGTTTCTGCCAGCCAATTGCGGCCAACGCCAACACACAAGCCCAAGGTGTGCAGGTGGGCAATAACAACGTCCAAAATAATATCGCCATGGCAGCTTGCGAGAACGTGGATATATGGACCTACCACCCGGGCTCCGGCAAATTCAAAGCCCATCTCTACTTCGCCAGAGGACAATTACAGAGCGTTCGCTACGGCGACAGGGTGAAATAACCAGCAGATTGAAAAACTATTGCACAACCCGAATTACTGTATATAATCACAACTACTGTACAAATAAACAGATTCAGGAGTGCATCATGTCTGACTTAACGCCGCGCCAGGAACAGGTACTACAACTTATTCGCCAGTACGCCGAGGAAACGGGTTACCCGCCGACTCGTGCTGAAATCGCACGTATTCTTGGTTTTAAGTCAGCCAACGCCGCTGAAGAACACATCAAAGCACTCGCCCGTAAAGGTGCAATCGAAATTATTCCCGGCGCCTCACGCGGAATAAAACTACCCGATGTGCAGTCAGGCATCCCTATCATCGGTCGTGTTGCCGCAGGTAATCCCATACTTGCGCAAGAACATATTGAAGACTACTGCAATATTCCCCAAAGCTTCTTTTCTCCCAGTGCAGATTACTTCTTACGTGTACATGGTATGAGCATGAAAGATGCTGGCATTCTCGATGGTGACTTGCTCGCAGTACATAAAACCGATCAAGTCAGAAACGGACAGATTGTTGTTGCACGCATTGGTGAAGAAGTAACGGTTAAACGCTTCAAGCGCGCAAGCAATAAACCCCAGGTTGAATTATGGCCGGAGAACCCTGAGTTCGACGTAATTCACGTCGACATGCGTGATCAGGAGTTCAGCATTGAAGGCTTAAGTGTAGGAGTGATTCGCCGTGACTAATCTTGCCCGTGTAATACCACCAACCAATACTACTCGCCAACAACCTGCGAGCGGCGTAACTGAGTTGGTATTAACCAGCGATTCGCCTGAGCAAGTCGCACTGTTGCTACCGATGATTGCCTTCCTGAGTAATGCGTGCAGTGACCGCTGGATTACCTGGATAGCACCGCACAATATCAGCAGGGAATTACTGGAATCCTATGGCGTTAATACGCAATACATTCGCGTAATTCATTGCCAAAACCCACAAACACTTTTGTGGATTACATGGGAGGCACTTTCGGCGGGCAATAGCCATACGGTGATATCAAGCCCAGGGAAATTGACCGATAAAGAACTGGCTCAACTTGAATTGGCCGCAAAGACCGGCTCTTGCCAGGGTTTATTGTTACGGGTTCGCTAACTGTTTTTAGCGTCAGGATTTACAGGGACAAAATTGCTTCAAGAATTGGAGTAATGCAGGGAGGCGAAGCGATTTTAGATATTTACAGGCTTGCTTGTAACTTAAAAAGTAAATTGCTTGTGTTGAAGTAATCCATTTTTTCGCATGATCGCAATATCAATATCAGTGCAGCATCAACTTCTCGGTATCACTCAATTCTTCTACCAAATCGTCCAACATTGCTTCTGCTTGTTGGTCTGCAATATCTCCCGCTGCTTCCATTCCCGCCTCAATCATTGCTTTAGCAACCAGAAATTTCTCTTCACCAAGGAAAGCCAAAGACTCTTGCGAAAAGCGGATTGTCACCAGAGGTTCATTGCTCTCATCATCAGCGCGTGCCAACGCAACGTCGCCATTCAGCAGCTCAATAATTTCGTAGAAAGATGACATAGGGACCTCGGCGAGAAACGGGCGCGCATTCTAACACCCAATTAATCTAAAACCTATTTACCACACACCGGTATTAACGCGCGGAAGCAACAAGAAAGATGCAGGAATCCGAACCAGAGACTAACCAACCCCGCTCTGATCGCGGGACTATTAGCGCCTGCCCCGGCCGGTATCCGCCCTTACTGCCAACACTGGGTAAATTCAAATGCCCCTGCACCACCATCACGACCAGGTAGTCATCACCCACCAATAGATACTCACCATCCAGCCGGATGCGCCGCACCTCAAAGTCGTCAAAGTTGACGACGCGCTCCACGGTCATATTCTCACTTGCATCCAGAAGCTCCGGTGATTGAAGTGTAGAAAAATCCATATCAACCACGCCAAGTGCCTCTTCCGTGTTCCAATGATCCTGGGTTAATACCTTCTGGGCAAAGCTTAGGATTTTCCGCTCATAAACGGGGGTCTGGAACTCAACTACACGCACACCATGTTGCAATGCATGGGGAACAAGTTTTGGAACAGTTACGACATCACCAACGATTAAAGGATGCTGCGCAATAAAGCTATTCATAGCCTCGCGCAATGCATTTTCTTTTAGCAGCAACTCTTTATTTTCAATAGGTTGGGAAAGCTCGTTAATCCAGGATATCAACAGAGTAACATCGACTGCCTGACAGGGCTCAAAGCCTGCTTGATGCTTTTTATCGTCCAGCTTTTTATCCAGCTCACGCCGTACCTGCTCATATTCTTTAACCGCAGATAGATAAGCTCGCTTGAATTCTTGGTCATCGCGAAAAAGCTGGCGCTTTTGCTCGGCAAAGCCCAACTGGATTGCGCCGGTCCCTTCAGGCCATGCCTGCTGATCAATATGGGTTACAACATAGACCTCCTGTTTTTCCTGATGCAATTCGAAATACAGATCGCCGTAAACTTCTTCGGCTAAAGGATCAAGAACTTTGAGTAAAATTAGCTGGCGATCTTCTTTCAAGCCAAGCATGCGAGGCATTAATTCCAACAACCAAGGTAGAGGCACATTACCGCCATCACCAACCACTTCAGCCTGACCGCGACTTTCAATGCCCGTATACCAAATCTCCTGTCCCCATGGTTTCGGAATATGAACCGGCGCAAGCAACCAGGGCTCAGACATAACCAGCCAGGGTAGCGAGTGCTGCTGCGAATATCGTTTAAGTACACCATTACTGTCCGTCAGCAATTGCACCTGCTCCAGCCGCTCAGGATTACAAATAGTGATGCAACCCTCGATCACTGGTTCAGAATTATGATCTAGAGCTATTTGGATCAGGGCCAGCAAATCCAGTCGAGGCTGTTCAGGGAGGTAATGTTGGGTGTGAGTGAAATGAAAGATAAGCTGTTCTTGATGCCCAGCATTTGTAGCAGCTCGTAAACGCTGTATTGATTGTTCAATCAGCAGCTCTGCGGTAATGGTTTTATCAGTGCAGTAATGAATCAATGCGTGTTTTCCGCTCTTTCGATATTGACGCGCAGTTTAACAGAGCTGCCCTTAGAAGCAGGTCGGGATTTTTTGCATGATTTTGTAACTCTAAAAACAAAGGGCCAACCTAGGTTGACCCTTTATTGATTGCACCAGCAAGCTGAATTAATTCAATCGTTCCAATACCGTGGTAATCCCCTGCCCCAAACCAATACACATAGTGGATACACCCAGACTCAGATCGCGATCTTGCATCACCGTCAACAACGAACCGGTAATGCGCGTACCGGAACAACCAAACGGATGCCCCAATGCAATAGCTCCACCATGAACATTCACTTTATCGTTCATTACCTCCAGTAGCTTGAGGTCTTTCAATACCGGCAACGCCTGCGCCGCAAAGGCCTCATTAAGCTCAACCGCATCTATATCATCAATCGTCAGATTCGCCGCTTTCAGCGCTTTTTCTGTAGAAGGAACAGGACCATAACCCATAATGGATGGATCAACCCCCGCCAGACCGAGCGAAACAACTTTCGCGATTGGCTTAAGTCCCAGTGATTTTGCACGCTCGGCGGACATCACCAGCATTACCGATGCACCATCACTTAGCTGGGATGAGGTACCTGCAGTCACCTGACCATTTTTGGGATCGAATACCGGTGCTAATTTAGCCAAGGCTTCAACGGTCGTCTCCGGACGGATGGTTTCATCCTGATCAACTGATACAAGGAAACCATCACTGTTATGACCATCAACCGCAATAATCTCACGAGCAAATTTACCTGACTCACGAGCCTTTGCCGCGAGTTGATGAGAGCGAGCACCAAACTCGTCCATCTGCTGGCGATTAATGCCATGCAATAGCGCGAGATATTCCGCTGTCATCCCCATATTGCCCGCTGCCTTGGCAACAGATAAACCCAGCAAAGGATTGATACTGACGGATTCATACATCGGCAAATGTCCCATGTGCTCAACGCCACCGATCAAATAAACATCGCCCTGTCCGGCACGAATATTTACCGTCGCTGTGTGCAGTGCCGACATTGATGAGCCGCAAAGGCGGTTGATTGTTTGCGCCGGAATGGTATGAGGCAAACCAGCCAACAACAAAATATTACGTGCTACGTTGAATGCCTGCTCTTCGCGTTGCATTACACAACCCCAGAGCAAATCATCAATGGTATCTGGGTCAACTTTCGGATTGCGTGCGAGCAAACCTTTGATAATTGCTGCAGAAATATCGTCGGCACGCACATGGCGGAAGCAACCATTTTTAGAGCGCCCCATGGCACTGCGGGCGTAATCAACAATAACGGCGTCGCGTGGTTGTAAGCTCATTCTTATGACTCCTTAGCCGTAAAATTTTTGGTTGTTAGCCGCTTTGGCTTTGAGGCTTTCCGGCACTTGGTAAAGCGCGCCGAGTGCGGTGAATTTCGCGGCCATATCGCAGAAAGTTTGCGCGCCGATAAAATCAATCCACCGGAATACACCACCACGGAAGGGTGGAAAACCTGTGCCATACACCAATGCCATATCAGCTTCCGCTGCGGTTTCTACAATGCCCTCATCCAGGCAGCGAGTAAGCTCAGTCGCCATAGGAATCATCATGCGGGCGACAATATCTTCATCGCTGATTTCAATTGCGCCTTGAATTGTGGGTTTGAGAATGTTCGCCACTTCAGCTGCAGCAACTTTTGCTTGCTTGCCTTTTTTATCCAATTCGTAATTGTAAAAACCTTTGTCATTTTTCTGACCGAGACGACCTGCAGCAAATAACGCATCAGTGCACGAAGTAAAATCGCGCTGCATACGATCAGGGAAACCATTCGCCATCACTTTTTCTGCATGGACTGCGGTATCAATACCCACCACATCCAACAAATAAGCAGGCCCCATTGGCCAACCCCAGGTTTCCATTAATTTATCGATACGCTGGAAATCAACACCATCACGCACCAGCAATGCAAAGCCAGCCAAATACGGGAACAGCACACGGTTTACTAAAAAGCCAGGGCAATCCTTTACAACAATTGGCTTTTTGCCCATCGCATTTGCGTAAGCTACGGTACGGGCGACAGCGTTGTCCGAGGTCTTCTCACCGCGAATCACTTCCACCAAAGGCATCATGTGCACCGGGTTAAAAAAGTGCATACCGCAGAAGTTTTCCGGACGCGCCAAACCTTCGGCAAGATAGGTAATAGAAATAGTGGAGGTATTTGATGCGAGAACCGTATCACTGCTGACTTTGGTTTCTGCTTCAGCCAATACCGCTTTTTTCACTTTAGGATTTTCAACTACAGCCTCGACAACAATATCTACTTTATCGAAACCATCGTAAGTCAATGCGGGCTCAATACGATTTAATACATTGCCCATTTCAGTTGCGGTTAATTTTTTACGTTCAACACGCTTACTTAATAATTTATTCGCTTCCGACAAACCAAGGTCAATCCCCTGCTGGGCAATGTCTTTCATTTTAATCGGCACGCCTTTTAACGCTGATTGGTAGGCGATACCACCGCCCATAATTCCTGCACCCAGCACTGCAGCGCGTGCAATTTTTTTATCAGCCTTTTTCTCCCAACCTTTGGCTTTTTTACTCAGAATTTGCTCATTGATAAAAATACCGACGAGCGATTGAGCAACAGGAGTCTGTGCCATTTTGGCAAAATTCTCTGCTTCAGCTTGCAATGCCTCATCACGCCCTTTATCAGCGGCTTTTTGCATTGCTTTAATAGCAGAAACAGGCGCTGGATAATTGCGCCCCGCCTGTCCACCCACAAAAGCTTTTGAAGTTTCGAAAGCCATCATGGATTCAATGAAATTTAATTTGAGTGGCGATTTTTTCTGTGTGCGGCGAGCTTGATAATCAAACTTGCCATTAATACATTGCTGCAAACAATTCAGCGCAGCATCAATTAGTTTTGCTGGCTCAACGACCGCATCAACTACACGCGCAGTTAGCGCAGTCTCTGCATCATTTTCTTTACCAGCGGCAATCCATTCAACGGCAGTATCAAGTCCGGCAACCCGCGGCAGGCGAACAGTGCCGCCCCACCCTGGAATAATGCCTAGCTTGGTTTCCGGCAGGCCAACTTTGGCTGCGGTGCTAGCGATGCGGTAATCGCAGGATAAACAGAACTCCAAACCACCGCCCAGCGCAAATCCGTTAATCGCTACGACTGTTGGAAAAGGTAAATCTTCCAAGCGGCAGAAGTTGCGATTATTGGTGGCAAGATGACCAGTAATTTGTTCGGGACCAGCAGCAAATACTGCACCGAATTCCATAATGTCAGCGCCGACGATAAAAACATCTTTCGCGCTTTTGACCAGCAATCCCCGAACGTCTTTTGATTTTTCGAGTAGATCGAGTACTTGCTGGAGTTCAGAAACGACGAGCAAACTGAATTTGTTCACCGATTCGCCTTGCAGATCAAAGGTCAGTTCCGCGATGCCATCAGGCAACAAAGAAACCTTTAGGGCTTGTCCTTGAAACATAATTAATCTCTCTTTCTAATAAGGAACGAGGAGGGAAAATCTGGATTTGAGTGTAGCAGGCCAGCAGGGACTTGCCTTATAGGAGTGCAGGTAGCTGGGTTATAACGCACAAAAATTTGCGCGAATTACACCTTATGCACAAAAAGCGAACAACGAAATAATCTGCATTCCGTAATAGAGACATTTGATAGCTGGTAAGGTTGCCTGGCTGGAATGTAAAAACCATCGCCCACCTGCAATAACTCGGTTCCACTAAGAAGCACCAGCTGCACCTCACCCTCAAGCACCAAACCACAAATATCGGTAGCAGGCAGATCGAACCCAAGCGATTGCCCGGTTGGCAAACTCTCAATCCGAGCATCAATTTGCGCCTTGGATGAACCAAATGCTTGAATCTTCAGGCCAGTTTCATCGGCAGTTAATTGAAGATTACCGGAGCGATAAATGTGGGCGGGATTGGAGGGATCAAAACTGAAAAAATCCGCAAGCCCAATTGGAAATGCAGAAAGAATGCGGGTGAGTGATTGTACGCTGGGACTAACCTGCCCTTGCTCAATCATTGAAATACTGCTGTTGGTAACACCTGCACGCTTGGCAAGCTCTCGCTGGGAAAAACCAAAGGCTTCGCGAATCAGTTTGAGCCTTTCAGCGGTATCCAGTGAGGATGTAGATGTATCGGAAACTACGAACTTGCCAGCAGTCGACAGCGAATTTATACCAGATGCATCATTCGACATGCTTGGTACCTACACGATAGGAAGCACCGGGCGCATGCCCAGTGCCAACAGCAGGGATTATTTTTTGGAAGCGAGTAATTGGTCGCGCTCGGCAGTCGGCAGATTATCCACGATCAACTGATAAGAGTGATCAATCATCCGCTGGATCTGTTCGGTGGGAACAGAGCTATCCAAAATAATGGTATTCCAATGCTTCTTGTTCATTTGGAAACCAGGACGCACAGCAGGATATTGTTCACGCAACTGTAACGCCAGATCCGGATCGCACTTCAGGCTGACACGTGGGACACCACCTTCAGCGGTCAAGGTTGCGAACATTTTATGGCACACTTTGTACACTGCCATATCAGGGCCAGAGGGAAACATCTCTTTGGCTTGGTGCTTGGTTAAAAGGTATTTCTGTGCAGAAAGAAAATCCATGTTTTAGTCCTTTATCGAACAACTCAGGTCGATTAAAAAGCTATAAATTGGGTTAAGGTCGAGCATATTTTGCATATTTTTGCTTCTGTACCGCAGGAGTGGTTCAACCACTATTCTCTGCGTCTCTCGTACAAACTGCCCCGATCCTGGCATCAAATACAACATCAGTATAGGACAAACTTTCATCCCCCAATGCCAAAACCATCTTGATTACAGGTAAAACTAAAGCAATCAATGCTTAAAATACCTCCAACCAATAGGGCTCGCTCCTTCACCTTTGCGTATTCTGCATCAGGTTCTAAAGAAACGATAGCAAGAATGGCGTCAAAGTCATCAATTTTTAATTGGGCGGCGATTTTATGGTCAATCTGACCAGTTGTCACGCCTATATTTCACGAACTTCGACCCTATTCGCGAACAATTCGCACCAACCAAGTCTATATAAATCACCGATTCAATATGCTGTATTACCCCCCTCCTCTTCGAAGCCTAGCATATACGGTCACTTAGGGTAAATTGCACAAAATAACAGCATCCAGCTAAAGGAACAGCATCGTCAAAACGATGTTCGGCGATACTCGCGATACTCTGGCTGCCAAAAATTTTTCTCAATTTTTTCGTCAATCAATTCCAGCGGTATAGGAAGCGCCACTCCATCCGCTATTGCTTGCAAAATGACCGTTTTAGCAATCACCTTGCTAACTTCGCGAATATCGCCCAATGCAGGCAAGAGCGATCCTTTACCAGTTTGCGCAAGAGGAGAAGCATCCGCGAGAGCCTGACTGGCCGCCATCATCATGTTATCGGTAATGCGCGTTGCTTTCGCGGTGATAACACCCAAACCAATACCAGGAAAGATATAACTATTATTACACTGGGCAATCTCGAATACCTGATCGCCCATATCAACCGGCTCGAATGGGCTGCCAGTAGCAACCATCGCCTTTCCTGCTGTCCACCGAAGGAGATCAACAGGTTGTGCTTCTGCTTGGGAGGTTGGGTTTGATAGTGGCAATATCAATGGTCGCTCGCAATGTGCTTGCATGGTTTCGACCACAGTTTTCGTAAATAATCCCGCTTGTCCGGAAACCCCAATCAATACCGTTGGTTTAGCATTGGTAACAACATCCAATAAATTGACTGGGCCATCGCCCACTTCATGGGTCAAAGCCCAACTATTGACTACTTCGTCCGGAGTGCAGAAAGGAAGGTGGAACTCAAATAATCCCGGCAAACCTTTTTGAAGCAAACCATCGCGACTGACTAAAAAGATACGTGCCCGCGCTTCAGCATCACTTGCACCTTCAGCTTTCATTTGCTTCACAATCTGATCGGCGATACCACAGCCAGCTGATCCAGCACCAGCAAATACGATTCGCTGATCTTTTAGTAGTTCGCCCTTGGCTTTGCAGGCAGCCATCAAGGTGCCCACGGCAACAGAGGCTGTGCCTTGGATATCATCGTTAAAACAACAAAGCTGATCACGGTAACGGTTCAATAAAGGTGTCGCGTGATCTTGCGCAAAATCTTCGAATTGAAGCAGTACATTTGGCCAACGAACTTTAACTGCCTGAATAAACTCATCAACAAATTGGTAATACTCATCACCGGTGATGCGTGGATGGCGCCAGCCCATATACATGGGGTCATCCAACAACGCCTGATTGTTAGTTCCCACATCCAAGGTGACGGGCAAGGTGTAAGCGGGACTGATACCGCCACAAGCGGTATAGAGTGCAAGCTTACCGATTGGAATCCCCATTCCCCCGATGCCCTGATCACCCAAGCCCAAAATACGCTCACCATCGGTGACCACGATCACTTTGACATTTTGCTTGGTGGCGTTTTGCAGCATATCCTCAATCCGGTCACGGTCGGGATAAGAAATAAACAAACCGCGTTTACGACGGTATATCTTGGAGAACTGCTGGCAGGCCAAGCCAACTGTCGGGGTATAAATCAACGGCATAATTTCCGCTAAATGATCAGTAACCAAACGGAAATAAGCCGTTTCATTGGTATCCTGAATATTGCGCAAATAAACATGCTTATCTATTGGAGTTTCGAACGAGCAAAGCTGTTGATAAACACGAGCCTCCTGCTCTTCAATTGTCTCAATGTTGTAAGGTAAAAGGCCTTCCAGATTGAACTGTTGGCGCTCACGTAATGTGAACGCGCTTCCTTTATTTAGCAGGGGAGCTTCAAGTAACGCGGGACCAGCAAAGGGAATATAAATAGGACGTTTTTTAGCCATGACAATCACTAACGAGGGCTGAGGGTATATCGCAACCATAGCGCAATTAAACAAGAACAACCAGTAAAGGAAGAACAATTATTCTTTTGCGTGTTGAGCGAGTAAAATACGCATTAATTTTTATGTGAGAGTAAGTAATTATGACCATTGAAGCATTTATCACAAAACTGAACAGCGCACCCGATTCGATCCAATTTGGCGATACGATTGCTGTTATCGATGCTAACTACGAATTTACCCCAAGCGCCTTCCAAAATGGTTCAATTAAAAATGAAGCAGGACAAAATTCCGGCTCCTGTAAATTGTTTTCATTTGCCAAATTACAGGGCTTAACTGAAGCGCAAACCCTTGTCTGTTTTGGCGATTATTATCGTGTAGATGTGTTGCAGCATCCTGATGCACAAGACCATCAAAATATCCGAAATTTCATCCAGTTTGGTTGGAGTGGTATCACATTTGAAAGCGATGCCTTACGCAAAAAATAATTTGTCGGAGCGAAACATGTCAGCACTACTCAGATTAATTGTACTCACAACAATCCTTACCGCTTGCACCGCTACGCCAACACCAATAGAGAGCAAGCCTCAGCCTGTGTTTACCAATTGTCCTGAGCAGCGGCCAAATGTTTGCACCATGGATTATCGCCCGGTTTGCGCCACAAGAGACACTGGTGTTCGCTGCGTGACAACGCCCTGCCCGTCGACCGAACAGAAAACTTACAGCAATGCTTGTGGTGCCTGTGCGGATGTAAAAGTGATTGGACATATTCCCGACGAATGCCCTACACCAACCGCCACCAAGCAGTAAAACTATGTGGACGCAAAAAGAATTTCGCCTGACCGCACGTGCACGTGGATTTCATCTGGTGACAGATGAAATCCTGCGGCAGATTCCAGAATTATCCAATTATAAAATTGGCTTGCTGAATATTTTGATTAAGCACACATCGGCGTCGCTAACCATTAACGAAAATGCAGATCCCACTGTGCGCAAAGATTTTGAAAGTTTTTTCAATCGCGCGGTCCCGGAGGATCAGCCCTATTATTTACATAATGATGAAGGCAGCGATGATTTACCGGCGCATTTAAAAGCGAGCCTTCTTGGTGCCAGCTTAAATATTCCGATTACCGATGGACGTTTAAATCTGGGAGTTTGGCAGGGAATTTATTTGTGCGAGCATCGCAACCACGGAGGTAGTCGCACCTTGGTTGTCACGCTTCAGGGTGATACCTTTTAAATACTGCTGCAAATAAAAAACCCGCATTTAGCGGGTTTTTTATTGAGGGGCTCAATCTTATTTACGGAAGCCTGGAGGCAAAACACCGCCTGGTGCTGCGCCGCCGCCCGGCATCATACCGCCAATACCGCGCATCATTTTTTGCATGCCGCCACCTTTCATTTTGCCCATCATTTTTGCCATTTGTTTATATTGCTTTAACAAACGGTTTAAGTCCTGAATTTGTGTACCAGAACCCATAGTAATGCGGCGCTTGCGCGATCCACTCAGATCATCAGGATTGCGACGTTCTTCGGGCGTCATGGAATTAATAATAGCTTCCATGGTTTTAAATTGTTTGCCCATATTGGCTGTCTGCGCCATTTGCGCAACATTGCCAAGGCCAGGCAATTTATCCAACATGGAAGTCAACCCACCCATGTTTTGCATCTGCTGTAATTGATCGCGCAAATCTTCAAGATCAAACTTCTGACCTTTGGTAACTTTCTTGATCAACTTCTCCGCTTTTTCTTTATCGATGGTGCGCTCAGCTTGCTCGATCAGCGAGAGCACATCACCCATACCTAAAATACGCGAAGCAATACGATCAGGGTGGAAAGGCTCTAATGCATCGACCTTCTCGCCCATCCCCAGGAATTTAATTGGCTTGCCAGTGATGTGACGCACCGACAAAGCTGCACCACCGCGCGCGTCACCATCTGCTTTGGTGAGGATCACACCGGTCAACGGCAACGCATCGTTAAACGCTTTGGCTGTGTTAACCGCATCCTGACCGATCATGGCATCGATCACGAACAGGGTTTCAATCGGATTAATTGCAGCGTGAAGATCTTTGATTTCGGTCATCAGGTCTTCATCAATATGAAGACGACCAGCAGTGTCCACAATCAACACATCAAAGAATTGCTTTCTGGCGTGATCAATAGCATTGCGGGCAATATCGAGCGGCTTTTGCTCACCAGTGGATGGATAACATTCCACACCCACTTCGGTCGCCAATGTTTGTAGCTGTTGAATTGCCGCTGGACGATATACGTCGGCACTCACCACCAATACTTTTTTCTTCTCACGCTCTTTCAGGAAGCGCGCCAACTTGGCAACAGAGGTCGTTTTACCAGCACCTTGCAAACCTGCCATCAATACAACTGCTGGTGGTTGTTGAGCCAGATTCAGTGACTCATTCGCCTGCCCCATAGTGGCAATCAACTCAGCCTCAACAATCTTGATAAATTGTTGACCGGGGTTCAGCGCCTTACTGATTTGCTGACCCAGCGCACGGCTGCGTACCTGATCGATAAATACTTTGACTACCGGCAGCGCAACGTCCGCTTCAAGCAATGCCTTACGCACATCGCGCAAGGCGTCTTTAATATTATCTTCACTGAGGCGTGCCTTGCCGGTGATGCTGCGCAGCGTATGGGATAAACGGTCGGTTAGATTCTCAAACATAGCCTGTCTCAAACAAACGGTTGATTCGCGGTGGGCTGATTCAGTTGGACTATCAGCCAGGAAAAGTGGCCGCGATTATACCCTCAAAGCGGGTTTAAAGGGTGTATTGATAAACAATCTGTAGCATCACCCAGTAAGCGCTGGATAAGGCTGTTTCTCATTTACCCTTCTCTTTGCCGGTACCTTGTGACACACTTGCGGCCTCAGCTTTGCCTATGAAATCTCCCGTTACGGATCAACCCTACCAGCATGATAACCCTTAGCGCCAACCTGATTGCCATTCTTGTTTACGTTGCAGCTGCTATTTATTTCGGCAGCCAGTTTGCGCGTCAAAAATCGTTTTCCTCCGCGCAGATTCTTGGCACTGCAGCAATTGGGCTAGTTGCACATGGTATTGGCGTTTACGGTATAAGCTTGGCTGGCGATAGTTTTAATTTCAGCCTGTTTTCTGCTTCATCGCTTATTTTTTGGCTAATTAATGCAATCGTCCTGATCAGCAGCCTGAAAAAAGAATTACATAATTTATTTTTGTTGTTATTTCCGCTATCAGCGCTTTCGGTATTGGTCTCAATTTGCTTCACCAATCCTGAATGGCAACATTCATTGAGCTACACCATCGCGGCACACGTCATACCCGCCCTGCTTGCATATAGCCTTCTTACCATTGCGAGTTTGCATGCATTGATTCTGGCCTATCAGAACAAAGCGCTGCGCGATAAAAACCGTATTGCCAACGCACGTCTGTTGCCACCGCTGCAAACCATGGAATCGCTGCTGTTTGAGTTACTTTGGGTGGGTGAGATTTTGTTGACGCTGGCGATATTGTCCGGGTTTTATTTTTTGGAAGACATGTTCGCCCAACATCTCGTACACAAAACTGTTTTTGCTTTAATCGCCTGGTTTATTTACGCACTGCTACTCTGGGGCCGCCATCAAATGGGCTGGAGAGGAAATAAAGCTATTCGCTGGGCGCTGGCAGGATTTATTTGTTTGATGCTCGCGTATTTTGGTAGCAAGCTAGTGCTGGAAATCATTCTGAATCGAGTGTAGCGCTGTAGTCACGGCCGATAATTAACTATTGGCGATCTTTCTTTTTTTCATCTGCTTTGCGACTTTGGCTCCATTTACGAACGCACCATGCAAGCACAGCAGCGATGAAAATCAATACCGCGAATAACACGATAATAATCAACAAATAATCAGCCAAAGTTTCCCAATGTAAACCCCATCCGTATACCGCAAGCAATAAAAAGCTCAGCCCTGCAAGCAAATTTACGCCCAAGCCTCGATTGCGAAACAGTCTGCGAAACATAAGTTGATAACGCCGAAGGGTTCTCACATCAGCAAGTCATGATGCAATAATCAGATTGCCATTTAAAAAAAACGTCTAGCGGGAAAAAAGATCCCCGCCAAACACCTTAACCAATAGATAAATTGCAGTAAAAACACCGATAGCAATAAGTTTGATTAATACTTTTTTTTGCGCATCGGCAATATTACTAAAACGTGGATGCCGCGAAACCAACAGATGTGAAACGGCATAAACCAAGACAAAACCGCCCAGCCAATAAAGCGCAAATGGGTCAAAAAAACTATTTCCCATAACTATCTATTCACGACGCCATTGGGTTGTGCCATCACGAGAGTCCTCAAGAACAACACCTGCCGCAAGCAGATCTTTCCGAATCTCATCAGCGCGAGCGTACTGTTTATCTTTTTTAGCCTGAATACGCTCAGCAATCAACCGCTCAACATCTTCAGCGGTAATTTGATCTGAACTGCCTGCCTGCAAAAACACTTCAGGGTTTTCTTGTAGCACGCCCAATATCAAACCCAATGCTTTCAATTGACCGGCGAGGCCATTAGCCAATTCGATATCACCCTTGGCATTATTCAGGTCACGAACTAAATCAAACATTCCTGCCAACGCTACGCGAGTGTTGAAGTCATCGTTCATGGCCTCAACAAATGCTTTGTAATATTGGCTATCTACCATTTCAGCCAGAGGTGTTGGTGCCACATCAGCATAATCACGCAAACCACCATAGAAACGCTCCAATCCGGCTCGCGCCTCGATCAGATTATCTTCCGCATAATTAATCGGACTGCGGTAGTGGCTGCTAACCAATAAAAAGCGCACAACCTCTGGATGATATTTTTCCAGCACATCGCGAATAGTGAAAAAGTTACCCAGTGATTTGGACATCTTTTCGCCGTCAACACGCACGGCTCCGGCATGCATCCAATAGTTAACATATTTGCAGCCATTAGCCGCTTCGCTTTGGGCAATCTCATTTTCATGATGAGGAAATGGCAAATCAGGTCCGCCGCCATGAATATCAAAGGTTTCACCACAGCAATCTTTACTCATTGCAGAGCATTCAATATGCCAGCCAGGACGACCATTTCCCCAAGGTGATTTCCATGCAGGTTCACCAGCTTTCGCTGCTTTCCATAATACGAAATCGCGCGGGTCTTCTTTTATTTCATCGACTTCGATACGCGCTCCGACAAGTAACTCGTCTACGTTTTTATTAGTTAGTTTCCCATAGTCAGCAAAACGTGTTACCCGGTAATAGACATCGCCATTACTTGCTGCGTAAGCATAGCCCTTATTAATTAAGGCTTTATTCATATCAACAATTTGATCAATGAACGCTGTCGCACGCGGCTCAATATCAGGGCGCGCAATTCCTAAACGAGTTTCATCTTCATGCATATAGTCGATGAAGCGTTTGGTCAGTACAGTAAACTCCTCACCATTCTCATTTGCGCGCTTGATAATTTTATCGTCGATATCAGTAATGTTACGCACATAAGTAACATCCCAACTCTGGCTCCGCAGAAACTTGGTGATCACATCAAACGCAACCAACACTCGTGCGTGACCAATATGGCAATAGTCATAAACAGTAATACCGCAAACATACATAGAAATTTTGCCAGGATTAATCGGCTTGAAAACTTCTTTTTGACGCGTAAGAGTGTTGTATATTTGCAGCATATTATTCCTGATCTTCCGTTTTGCCGAAGCTGTCTTTCAAACTGATGGTGCGATTAAATACCAATTTTTCGCCCGTGCTGTATTTGCTATCAAGGCAGAAGTAGCCCTGACGCTCAAATTGATAGCCACTACCAACGGTGGCAGTACCAAGACTAAGCTCTGCTTTACAGCCCTGCAAAATTTCAAGGTTATTTGGATTAATTGAATCCAAAAAGTTTTTCCCGCCAGCATCCGGCGCTTCATCGTTAAACAAACGATTGTATAAACGCACTTCGCAATCGAGATTTTGCGTCGCCGAAACCCAGTGGATAACACCTTTAGGTTTTACACCGTCTGCTGGGTCTTTACCCAAAGTACCTTCGATAATACGCGCGCGCACTTCGATCACATTCCCAGCAGAATCTTTAATCGCCTCATCAGCTTCAATTACGTAAGCACCACGCAAACGTACGCGCTTACCGGTCACCAAACGTTTGTATTTCTTATTGGCTTCTTCACGGAAATCTTCTTGTTCAATAAATACCGTTTGAGTAAATGGAATAGTGCGATCACCTAAATCATCACGATTAGGATGATTATGCACAGTCAATGTCTCTACTTGCTCTGCAGGATAATTGGTCAAGGTCAATTTGAGTGGTTTTAACACACACATTGCGCGCGGGGCGTTTTTGTCTAAATCATCGCGCACACAAAACTCCAACACACCTACATCAACGATGCTATCAGAACGAGTGACGCCGATACGATCACAAAAATCGCGCAATGACGCGGGTGTGTAACCACGACGACGCATGCCTGAAATGGTTGGCATGCGCGGGTCATTCCAACCATCAACATGATTTTCATCAACCAGTTGTTTCAACTTACGCTTGCTGGTCACGGCATAATTGATATTCAAGCGCGCAAATTCATATTGGCGCGGCTTCGCAGGCACAGGTAAGTTTTGGATAAACCAATCGTACAATGGCTTGTGATCTTCAAACTCCAGTGTACAAATTGAATGGGTAATACCTTCCAGCGCATCACTTTGGCCGTGCGCAAAATCGTAAGAAGGATAAATACACCATTTATCACCGGTTTGGTGATGATGAGCTTTTTTAATGCGATAGATAATCGGATCACGTAAATTAATATTGGGCGAAGCCATATCAATTTTCGCACGCAGAGAACAAGCGCCCTCTTCAAATCCGCCGGCACGCATTTTTTCAAACAGCGCAAGATTCTCTTCCACACTGCGATCACGGAACGGGCTGTTTTTACCTGCTTCAACCAAAGTGCCACGGTATTCACGCATTTGCTCTGCGCTCAGATCGCACACGAATGCCAATCCATTGTTAATCAAATGAATTGCCCAAGCATGTAGCTGATCAAAATAATCAGATGTATAGCGAACCGCCCCATCCCATTTAAAACCTAACCACTCGACGTCCTGCTTGATGGCATTAACGAATTCTTCATTCTCTTTTTCAGGATTCGTATCATCAAAACGCAAATTGCAGACACCACCAAACTCTTCCGCCACACCGAAATTGAGGCAGATAGATTTAGCGTGACCTATGTGCAAATAGCCATTTGGTTCAGGCGGAAAACGGGTGACAATTTTTTGATGTAATCCCTGCTCCAAATCTTTGCGAATAATTTGTTGGATAAAATGCAAAGGCTTGCTTTTTGTTTCGGTATTGCCAATGTCGGCAGTATCAATCGCTGAATTATTGTCGCTCATGGGATAAAAAATCCGTCAGGGTAAAGGCCATAGGGCAGGATCGTAAATCCGTCAGGATAGGATCACAAATCCGGGGGTTAGTCATTGATATTAATGGCTATTGTACTGAGTCGAGAGCGCTTTTCATACCGTGCAAAACGCTCTCTCCAAGCACAAAAAACACTCAATTCTTCTGTGCAGAGGGTGATGCAGAGGGCGGAGCAGCACGATAATCACTGCGACGATTCAACTGGTAGCGCCGAACCGCCTGATTGTGCGCATCCAGGCTATCGGAGAACTCGCTGGTACCGTCACCTTTAGCCACAAAATACAGCGCCTTGCCAGATGCAGGATTAAGTGCCGCCTTAATCGATGCAGCACTCGGCAGCGATATTGGTGTTGGTGGCAAACCTGGAATGACATAAGTGTTATAGCTGGTTGCCTCTTCAAGATTTTTGCGCGTAATACGACCAACGTAGCTATCACCCATTCCATAAATAACCGTGGGATCTGTTTGTAGTTTCATTCCCTGTTGCAACCGACGAACAAACACACCTGCGATCTGATCACGCTCACTATGATGCCCCGTCTCACGCTCGACAATAGACGCCATAATCAATGCCTCATAGCTGTTGCTATAGGGCAAGTTGGGCACACGCTTTTCCCACTCTGAATCCAATAGTGATTGCATTTTTCGGTGAGCGTTTTGCAATATTTCAACATCGGTGGTGTTGCGGCTAAAACTGTAGGTATCAGGAAAGAACCATCCTTCAAGATGCTGAATTGGCAATCCCAGCAAAGCTAACTGTTCCTGCTCCGTTTTACCGCTAAGCTGATGCCGGATGGTGGTCAGCTTTTCCAACGATGCCAGCACTTGCTTTACTGTCCAACCCTCAACAAAAGTAACTTGGTATAAAACTACATCGCCGCTTTTGAGCTTTAACAACACATCTTTTGGCGTTGCTCCAGCAGGGAAAAAATATTCGCCCGCGTGAATATTTGCTGTCTCATCAAAGCGCGCATACAAACGCAATAAGCGCGGATGATTTAGTATTTTTTCATTACCCAAATCGTTAGCTAAATGACTCAGGGAGTGCCCCTGCTTTAAATCGTAAGTGTAGCCTTGTTCAGGAATATTTAACGGCGTAACAAACCAATTCTGCACATAAAACCAAGCCCCTAGCAGGCCGATCAAACCTGCAAGACAAATACCGGCAAACAAGCCCAGCAACTTCATTGTCAACGATAATTTTTTACTCATAGAAACGTCGTTATGACTCACTCGAATTAACTAAAAAAATTGCAGAAGCTGATGCTGCAGTGCTTGCGTTATTTGGTGCTGGTGAAAAGCATACTGCTGTGGATTTTTTTCCCTATCATCAATCACATTGTTTACAGGCCAGATACCGTAGACACTATTGCAAAGAAAAATTTCATCCGCAGACAAGAGAAAATCCAACTCCATATCGACAACATTGACTGTTAGCTCTGCGGCAGGTGCAAATTGCTCAACAATCACCCTGCGCATAACTCCCGCGACGCCAGCACTTGATAAATCAGGTGTATAGAGTTGATTATCCTTTACTGCAAAAAGATTACTGACCGTTGCCTCCACCACCCTACCCTGCGTATCCAGCAATAAACCTTCTGCATATTCACTAGCCCATTCTGAACGAGCCAGAATATGTTCAAGTCGATTCAAATGCTTCATGCCGGCAAGCGCAGGATTTGCCGATATCCGTAAGTTGCAAATACGCACCGAAACCCCTGCATTAAATTGTTCGTTCTGCAGCGGATTCCCGGCAAAAATCCCCAAACAATAGGTTGGATTCACGGTTTCAGGCAAACGATAACCGCGACCACCGACACCGCGAGTAGCTGTTATTTTCAACACCGCATCTTCAACACCATACGCCTGCGCCTGAACAATTAACGCATCCTTGTATTGAGCCAATAAGGATTCATCAACCGGAATTTTTAAGCGCGCAGCACTCTGTAACAAGCGCTCGCGGTGATATGGCCAGAGGGGAATAGATCCATTTTGATAACGGCAGGTTTCAAACACGCCATCGCCATAGGCAAAACCTCGATCCAGCGGTGATATCGCTGCGTCGAGAATACCGTTAACACTAATGAGGGGTAGATTTATTGACATGATGGGAGTCTATACAAAAACGCCGGACTGTCTCCAGTCCGGCGTCATTTTTAACTCAAAATAAACCGAAATTACAGCTTGCGGAAAACCAGAGATCCGTTTGTACCACCAAAACCAAATGAGTTGGACAACACTGCTTCAATTTTGCGCTCTTGTGCGGTGTGCGGCACCAGATTGAGATCTGCACAAGATTCTTCTGGATTATCCAGATTGATCGTCGGTGGTGCCACTTGATCCCGAATGGCCAGCACGCTGAATATCGCCTCAACAGCACCAGCAGCCCCCAACAAGTGGCCAATCATGGATTTGGTCGAACTCACTGCAACTTGCCCTGCAGCAGCCCCCATAACTGATTTAACAGCTTGGCACTCTGCTTTGTCGCCGGCCGGCGTTGAAGTGCCGTGTGCATTGATGTAATGAATCAATTCTGGCGATATACCCGCATCCAAAATAGCATTACGCATTGACGCCGCTGCACCCGAACCATCTTCCGGTGGTGAAGTCATGTGATAAGCATCACCACTCATACCGAAGCCAATCAACTCGGCATAAATTTTCGCACCGCGCGCTTTCGCATGATCATATTCCTCAAGCACCAGTACACCAGCACCATCGCCCAGCACAAAACCATCACGGTCTTTATCCCAGGGGCGACTTGCCGCTTGCGGATTGTCATTGCGGGTAGACAGAGCACGTGCCGCAGCAAAACCGCCTAACCCAAGAGGCGTGGTCGCCATCTCTGCACCGCCCGCCACCATCACATCAGCATCACCGTATTGAATCATACGCGCAGCAAAACCAATGCTGTGCGTACCGGTGGTACAAGCAGTAGTAATAGCGATATTGGGGCCACGCAAACCGTACATGATCGAGAGGTTGCCGGAGATCATGTTGATAATGGCACTGGGCACAAAAAACGGGGATATACGACGTGGGCCTTTATGCTCAAGGGTTGAAGAACCCTCTTCGATAGTCCCGATACCACCAATCCCGGAACCAATGGATACGCCAATTCGCCCTGCATTCGCTTCAGTGATTTCCAATCCGGAATCGCGAATTGCCTGAATACCAGCAACCATACCGTACTGGATAAACGGGTCCATTTTGCGAGCTTCTTTGCTGGGGAAATAATCATCCACCACCAAGCCTTTCACCGATGCACTAAATTGCGTGGTAAAAGCCGATGCATCGAAGTGGGTAATAGTTTGCACTCCACTTTTCCCGTTGACGATGCCATTCCAGGTATCCTCAACGGTATTACCCAGTGAACTGATCATACCCAAACCAGTAACTACAACTCTTTTACGAGACACGTTTAAAGTTCTCCTGCGAAAGATGATTGAGCGCAACTGCAGCACCCCAATTATCTTGATGATTCGTAAGACATCGGAAACTACGATTGAACATGCCTGAAGGCAAAAAAAAAGCCGTACTATTTTGCAATAATACGGCTTTTTGAAAAACAGATATCAGCTGCCAGTTAAATCAAACCAAGCAGGCAAATTATGCCAAGTTGGCATTGATGTAATCGATAGCCAATTGAACAGTAGTGATTTTCTCGGCTTCTTCATCCGGAATCTCAGTTTCAAATTCTTCTTCGAGAGCCATTACCAACTCTACGGTATCCAAAGAATCAGCGCCCAGATCTTCGACGAAAGAAGCTTCGTTTTTAACTTCTTCTTCTTTCACACCCAGTTGCTCAGCAACGATCTTTTTTACGCGTTCTTCAATGCTACTCATGATGTTATGTAACTCCTAGTGGTTATATGTTCGAAACGCCTGACACTTCAAGCCAAAAAAACAGCCGGGTCGAGTGTTCCGGTCAAAATCGTCGCGCATTTTACATCGATTTTAGGGTTGTTGTAATGCCAAGAGGCAAATTTCTTTGATTTATAGAAAATAACCTATTAAAAACAATAAGTTATAATCGAAAAATCACGACATGTACATGCCGCCATTGACGTGAATTGTCTCTCCGCTGATATAAGCACCGGCATCACTGGCCAAGAAAACAACTACGGAAGCAATCTCCTCAGGTGAACCCAAGCGCCCCAGAGGAATGCGGGATAACAACTGCTGCTTTTGCTCTTCGGGCAACACTTTAGTCATATCGGTATCAATGAAGCCCGGTGCAACTGTGTTTACCGTAATATTACGTGAACCAACCTCAGCCGCTAAAGAGCGAGCAAAGCCAGCAACGCCAGCCTTGGTTGCCGCATAATTAGACTGGCCAGGATTTCCCATCGCACCCACAACCGAACTGATGTTGATAATACGGCCCCAGCGAGCTTTCATCATGCCGCGCAACACACCTTTGCTCAAACGGTAGATTGCACTCAGATTGGTATTGATGACATCAAACCATTCTTCATCACTCATGCGCATTAACAAATTATCTTTTGTAATACCTGCGTTGTTGACCAAAATCGCAGGCGCGCCAAATTCATCGCCCACTTCTTTTAACAAGGTTGCAACCGAATCTGCATCTGTTACGTTCAATACTTTACCGACACCACGAATACCCAATTCAGCAAAACGTGCAGAAATTTTTTCAGCACCGGAAGCACTGGTTGCCGTGCCAATAACCACTGCACCGGCCTTACCTAACTGCTCAGCGATTGCTGCACCAATGCCACGACTAGCACCGGTAACCAAGGCAACTTTATCGTTAAGATTTAACATTTATTGTTCCCGTGTAAAATAAAAATAGAAAACTAAAAAATCGAAATCCAGAAATAAACAATTACACAAAGCTCGTTAATGCCGACTGCAATTCTTCTGGCTTCTCAACTGATGTTGTCGCCAACTCAGCATGAATACGCTTATTCAAACCTGAAAGTACTTTACCTGGGCCGCACTCCAGCGTAGAGGTGATACCTGCAGCAACCATAGTATTTACACACTCCACCCAACGAACAGGGCTGTAAATTTGCTCAATCATCAACGCTTTAATTTTTTCAGGATCTGCCTCTACCGCAGCTGTTACATTGTGCACAACTGGAATCTGCGGAGCAGAAAAAGTTGTTGCCGCAATTTGATCAGCCAAGCGCTCAGCTGCAGGACGCATTAATTCAGTATGAAATGGAGCGCTCACAGGCAGAGGTAACGCACGCTTTGCGCCAGCCTCTTTACAAAGCGCACTCGCGCGCTCCACCGCCGCTGCCGACCCCGCAATAACAACCTGTCCCGGTGAATTAAAATTAACTGCAGCGACAACTTCGCCCTGCTCCGCTTTTTTACACGCTTCGAGAATTAACGCATCATCAAGACCGATAATCGCCGCCATACCACCCTGTCCGGCAGGCACAGCCTCTTGCATAAATTTCCCGCGTTGCTGTACCAATTTTACCGCATCGGCAAATGCAACAACA
>NZ_JBCECX010000015.1:0-124773 GCF_039207905.1 Cellvibrio sp. | reverse complement strand
CCACTCTTCTTCGTATTCACCGGTTTGCGCACGCAAATTGGTCTGTTAAACGATCCATACCTCTGGCAAATCACCGCGCTGATTATTTTTGTTGCAGTACTGGGTAAATTTGCAGGCAGTGCGCTGGCAGCCAAATGTGTCGGCCAAAGTTGGAAAGACAGTTTATCCATAGGTGCATTGATGAATACTCGCGGCCTGATGGAATTGGTGGTGTTGAATATCGGTTATGACCTAGGCGTAATCTCCGCCGAAATTTTCGCCATGATGGTAATAATGGCAATCGTAACTACCTGCATGACCGGTCCGGCACTGGATCTCATCAACAGAGTATTTAAAAACAAACCGCAAGAAAAAGTAGCATCTGCAAAATACTCTTAACCGCGTTCCGGGCTGACACCAGCCCGATACCCGGAGCCAAGGAAGGCTCCCCCCTAGTGTTCCCGTTTTACCACCTGCATATTTTTCTTTGCACCCACGTTTCATTATCTGCACCTGATTTTCTTTATCCCTGCCGACAAATTCCGTTAAACTTCACGCCCCGTCGATCTGGTTAGCTCCCAAATTCCATCTACACTGGCAATTGGTTGCAATCACACCAGCGTTACTATTTTGTTAGTCAATGTTTTCGCTTATGTCACTCGTTTTGGAAATCCCGTGGAACCGCTAAATTCGTCCCAACCGCAAACCCTCCCCGACCATAACCGCAGTCTGGTTGTACGCACATTCCACGAGTGGAAACAGCTCGCAATTCTCGGCGCGCCGGTATTAGTTGCCCAATTAGCGCAAATGGCTAACGGCGTGGTGGATACCATGATGGCCGGCCATGCCAGCGCAAAAGATTTGGCGGGTGTCGGCATTGGCACCAGCTTGTGGGTGCCGATCCTGTTATTTTTTACCGGCACACTCAACGCGCTACAGCCAATTATTTCCGGCCATCGCGGCGCTGAGCAGTGGAACCGGATTATGCCAGCTACTTGGCAGGGGCTTTATATTGCCGGTGTGGCGTCGCTGTTGATGATTTTGGTATTGATCAATCTCGAACCCGTATTGCGATTGTTGCAACTCGACGATGAAACCACCGCGATTGCACAAGGTTATCTCGACGCATTTTCATGGGGTGTACCCGCACTTTTATTATTAAATGCGTTGCGCGGTTTAACCGATGGCCTCGGCCGCACGCGGGTGATCATGGTGTTTTTCCTGATCAGCGCAATCATCAACTTGCCGCTAAATTATTTATTTATCTACGGATTTACCTTTGCAGGTTTGACGCTCGACCCAATGGGTGGAATCGGCTGCGGCTGGGCCACCAGTATTGCCAACTGGATTGCCGCGCTTGCATTGCTATTGTATTTAAACCGCAGTCAACATTACAAAGCCTTCCATTTAATTGGCGATTGGGCCAAACCTGTGTGGAGCGAAATTCACGCAATTCTCAAAGTAGGTTTGCCGATTGGTTTCACCATGTTTGTGGAAGTCAGCATGTTCTGCATGATTGCACTCTTCCTTGCGCCGCTGGGTGCAACCACTGTGGCCGCCCATCAAATCGTATTGAATGCAATTTCCCTCTGCTTCATGGTGCCGTTAAGTTTGGGTATGGCGCTGACTTTGCGCGTAAGCTTTCTGGTCGGCGCAAAAGATCACGATGAAGCGCGTTTACTCGCGCGCAGTTCGCTATTACTCGGGTTATTCATCGCCTGTATTAATGCACCAATATTATTTTTTGGCCGCGATTTTATCGCCAGCCTTTATACATCGGATATTGAAGTGCAAAAAATTGCCGCACAGCTGCTAGTACTGGGCGCAATTTTCCAGATCGCCGACATTATCCAGGTCACTATGATTAATGTATTACGCGGCTACAAGGATACAAAAATCCCGATGCTGATAATGCTGTTATCGTTCTGGGGAATTTGTTTGCCGCTCGGCTATGTACTGACCTTTGAAGACTGGATAATCGACCCCGTTGGTGCACCCGGATTCTGGACAGCATTGATCTTCGGTTTAACCTGTGCCGCGATTATGCTCACCATCAGGATGTTTCGATTTAAAGCGCCGATTCATTAAAAATCACAGATAAAAAAAAGAGTCGCATTTGCGACTCTTTTTTTCAAGCAACTAATTACGCCGAAAGGTATTTACCAACCACACGCCTGCCCTTTGTTTTGCTCATCAAGCCAGGTTTTTAGTGGTGCAAAATAATCCAATATTGCTGATGCATCCATTTCGCGGGTGCCTATAGCCTCTTCCAATACATCCTGCCAGGGCTTGCTGGAACCAGCGGCGAGCAGCGTTTGCAATTTAGCGCCCGCTTCTTTGCTGTTGTAGATAGAACATTCATGCAAAGGGCCTTTGAATCCTGCGGCTTCACACAGTGCTTTGTGGAATTGGAACTGCAAAATGTGGGCGATGAAATAGCGCGTGTAAGGAACATTGGCGGCGATATGGTATTTCGCTCCCGCATCAAAATCATCTTCACTACGCGGCACTGCTGAGCGGACGCCTTGATATTGGTTTACCAATTGCCACCAGGATTTATTGTAATCCTCCGGTTTTATTTTTCCGGAGAATACCTGCCAGCGCCATTGATCGATAATTTTTCCAAAGGGTAAAAATGCAACCTTATCCAGAGCCAATTTCATTTGCTGGTTGATCACCGCTTTCTCATTGTTTTCCACTTTATTAAACAGGCCAATGGTTTTTAAATAACCGGGCGTCATGGACAACACAATGGTATCGCCAATCGCTTCATGGAAACCATCGTTAGCGCCATTTTGAAAAAGATAGGGTTTGTCCTTGTATGCCAAGAAATAATATATGTGGCCCAATTCATGGTGAATCGTTTCAAACTCAACCTCGGTTGGCTCAATACATTCTTTGATACGCACATCATCTTTGGAATCCATTGACCAGGCACTTGCATGGCAAACCACATCGCGGTCACGCGGTTTAGTGAGCATGGATTTTTGCCAAAAACTCGGCGGTAGTGACTGCAAACCTAATGAAGTAAAAAAGTTTTCTGCCGTTTTGGTAATCGCAACAGCATCTTTTTTACTTTTTACCAAAGCTGCAGTGATATCTAGATCGCCCACGCCCGGATAAGGCGTTACCAAATCGTAAATACTGCCCCATTGCTGGCTCCACATATTGCCGAGCAAATGTGCGGGAATGGGTTGGTCGAGCGGTACTTTGTCTTTGCCGTAATGTTTGGCAAGATCAGTACGCACTTTGCACTGCAAGGATTTATAGAGCGGCTCTACTTGCGTCCATAAGCGCTCCACTTCTGCTTCAAATTTGGCAGAAGGCATATCGTATCCGGATTTCCAGGAAGCACCGAGATCACTAAAACCATATGCACGCGCACCAGCGTTTGCGATCTCAACATAGCGCACATAATCTTTTTTATAGGATGGTGCTACAGTGCGCCATCCCGTCCAGGCATCAAGCAGCTCATCGTAATTACGGCTCTTAACTAACACATCGGATAATTGATTTAAGTCGCGGCACTCTTGCTCAGTGGCCTTACCTTTTTTAGGTGTGCAATATTTTCCCGCGCCGTAAACCCCTTCCATATTAGTGCCCAATTGCGCAAGTTCAGCGCGTTCAGCTTGTGTATCCGGCGGCAGCAACACTTTTCCCAAGGTTAAGTTTGCGTAAGCTTTTGCCGTTGGTGCAGACATGGGCTGGTCTTTGTAGTTGCGCGCTTCGGCAAGAACCTGCTTTTCAAATTCCATTAGCCGCTCATTGGCTTTGGACGCCAGAAAAGCGGTATCGTCATTGATGTAAGTAACATAGGCCCATTGCGCCGCGTTAATTTCGCGCGACACTTCCAGATAGCGCTCACTGGTGTCGGCAATAAATGTATCTACCGATTTATTATCAGTACTGACATCCAGATGTTCGTCCTTTTTTGTTGATGAAGACGGCTGACAAGACGCTAGAAAAATGCAGGACGCTAAAACCGCCGTTGTATGCAGAGCAAAAACCCGACGTGTTTTTTTTATCATCGTATTCTTTATCATTGCTTTTTTTATCATAAGAAAGTTTCCATTTTATGAATAGTTGAATTAGTGGATTCCTGCCATGCCGCGTTTCAGCAGCGGAGAAATGACCAATAAAAACAGTCCGAATCCAACACCCAATATCGCGAGATATTCAAATAACCCGGTGTAAGTGACGAGCATGGCGGCCACGTCGGATTTTGCCGAGGTATCAACCGAGGCCAATTTGGCTAAGCGTGTCGCAAGGGTTTCTGAAAGTGCAGTCGCCACAAACCAGGTGCCCATACTCACCCCAACTACGCGGGGAATGGATAATTTGGTTACGGCAGATAAGCCAATCGGTGATAAACACAATTCGCCGGTGCTATGGCAAAAATACGCCAGCACAAACCAGAGTGTTGCAACCTTGCCAATGTCATTGGGAAATTGCGCACCGAGTACCAACGCACCAAAACCCAAGCCAGCGAGAATAGTGCCTATCGCAAATTTTACTGGCGTAGAAGGATTGAGCCCGCGCGAATCCAACCAAGGCCACAGCAGCGCAAAGGGAACGGCGAGTAACATAATGAAAGCAGGATTCAGCGCAGCAAATTGACTCGCGCCTATAGTTAAACCGAATACATCGCGATCCAATACACGATCAGCAAACAACGTCATTGATGCGGCAGATTGTTCAAACAGCGACCAGAAAACAATGGTGGACACAATCAATACCATCAACACTAATGTGCGCGTAAATTCCACACTGCGATGACGGGCAAAGCCGTAAAAAATAAATACCAATAACGAAATTAATGCGGCGTACAACCAATATTCAGTTGCATCATCGGAAACCTGGAACACATGGTTTTGGGTAAGCACGCTACCAATGCCAATAAAAATAACCGTCGCGGTCAAAATATATAATGATTTTTTAGACTGCCAGGGATTGGGGTGAATCATCGCGTAGGCAAGTATGCCCACGATACCTAACAGCAAGAAAATATTTTGCGTGATATGCACAACCGGTTCACTTTGCACCAGCCACCAAATCAGTGGCAACGCTGCGATACTACCGATATAAATCCACCACTCTTGTTTGATTCCCGCGAGTTTTGTCGCTAACCACTCGGGGTTCGGCGATTCAGCGTAACCTTTTAAATATCGCTGCCCAAGCAAAAAGGTAATCAAACCAAGAATCATCCCGATACCCGCCAAACCAAATCCGTATTTCCAACCGTAGGTTTCGCCCAGCCAACCACACACTAATGTCGCCACCAGCGCACCAACATTAATGCCCATATAAAAAAGAGTGAAACCGGAATCGCGGCGCGGATCATTTTCAGGATAAAGTTTGCCGACAATCACTGAAATATTCGGTTTTAAAAACCCAACACCAATCACAATAAAAGCAATCGCGGTATAAAACACATTGAGCGCTGCGGTATCTTGTTTGGTAATTTCATTCGCGAGCACAGTTCCCGCTGCAAATACTTCACCGGTTGCCAGCGTCAGGGACTCAGTCAACACAGTACCTACTGGGTAATACACCGCTTGCTGGCCTTCAAATGCCATTAAAAAATGGCCGATCACTAACAAGATGCCACCGAATAAAACCGCGCGACGCGTCCCCAGATAACGGTCGGCGATCAATCCCCCAATAACCGGTAAGGCATACACCAAACCGGCATAGGCACCGAGAATATCCAGACCATGATTATCGGAAAATAAATGATATTTAGTGAGGTACAGCAGCAGGATAAATTTCATCCCGTAAAATGAAAACCGCTCCCACATTTCGGTCGCGAAACAAATATAGAGGCCTTTAGGATGGCCGAGGAAATCACTATTAGTATTATTCATAATTCATCGATTTTTTTAATTATTGACATGGAGAAAGTGCCCAAAGGATATCGCACTACTTCCGCTTGAAAAATCCACGCATCATTTATGCATCGCACACATTTGTATGTATTAGTGCAATACGTTAGTCAGTGCTGCTGGTAAATCAGCAATCGACTCCAACACTGCATCGGGTTTCACCTGCGATTGTTCAAAATACGCCTGGCGAAATTTTCCGGTGCGAACCAAACATCCTTTAAGCCCCATCAATTGCGCGCCGCCAACATCACTGTCGATATCATCACCCACCATCAACGCATCCTGCGCCTCCACTCCAGCAGAGTCCAATACCCGCTGGTAAAAATCGCGATTGGGTTTTCCCATAACGCGCGCGGTTTTGCTGCTCACATATTCAAGGCCTGCAACAAAAAATCCAATATCCGCTTTTAATCCATCACTCGTTTGCCAAAAGCGGCCTTTGTGCAACGCAATTAATTCCGCACCGCTGTGCATTACATTAAATAATTGATTGATCAGCTGCAAATCCCACTGTTCGCCTATATCGCCTAACACAACATAATCGGGACGCTCTTCATCCCAAGCGAATTCTTTAAAGTCCGGTTTTATCGCCTCTGCAACCAGCGGCCATATACGCAGCGGGCGATCAGTATTTTTTTGCAGTTCTTGCAATTCCAATTTTGCGGCAATAGGTGCACTGATTAATTCATCTGAATCCAGTTGAAAACCCATAGTGCGTAATTGCGCGACTAATTCGTGTTGCGAACGCGTTGTAGTATTAGTGATAAAACGCACTTCAATACCGCGCTCACGCAGCTGCGCGAGGCTCGCAATTGCGCCCGGCAAAGCCTGGTTACCAACATACAGTGTTCCATCAAGATCAAGCAGGATCAGTTGCGGAAAATGCAGCATTGTTTATCTCCTTCAACATAACGGCCATTCAGATCCGACATGTCAACTATAGCGTTGTTTCAACGCTTCAATAAAAACACTCACTTTTTGCGACCGCTGTATCAATGCGGGAAACACTGCGTAAATTCCGCCGCCAGGTAAGGACCATTCAGGCAATAAACGCACCAGCCTGCCCTCGGCGATATCTTTTTTTACCGAATAATCCGGCAGCACTGCAATTCCGGCGCCCGCCAGCACGGCGGATTGAACTGCGAGCGAGGTATTGGTCATGATCGACGAATGGAAACGCAGTGTGACCGAAGCAAAATTATTGCGTGTAAATGTCCAGTACAAAGGATTGGGAAGTACGCTTAAACCCACAAAAGGATAGACATCCAATTGCTCCGGCGATTCCGGTAAATCACCCGCAAAAAAATCGGCTGAAGCCACCAAGAACTCTTCAAACGGTGCAATCAACGCAGCCTTGTGGCTTGAGTCCGCGAGGCGACCAATACGGATTGACACATCAATCCCTTCGGCAACCATGTCGATGCGGTGGTCATTGGCAATGATGTCGATATGCAATTCCGGATGCTCTTTATTGAGCTGCACCGCCAAAGGCGCAATCACCGAGGCACCATAATCAATCGATGCAGCGATGCGCAGTTTGCCGCGCAGCTGACGCGTATTGCTGTTGGCTTGGGTGATGGCAAGCTCGGTGTCGCGCAGGATTTTTTGGCAGGCCTCATAAAATCCGCTGCCCGCTTCGGTGAGGTGCAAACGGCGCGTGGTGCGCACCAGCAGATTGCTGCCGATCTCCGCCTCCAGCTTTTGCATATGCGCGCTGACCATGGTTTTGGCCAACCCAAGGCGCTTGGCAGCGGCGGTTATCGAGCCGGTCTCAACAACTGCTGCAAACACCACCAGCCGATTGAGATTGATATCAAACAGGTTAGCCATAGCTATTGTCCATTTTAGATGAACTCAGAATGAAGATAAGACCATCTTATCAGCACAATAAAGCCATCGCATACTGGCCTCATTGAAACCCAATCCCATTTCATTAACGCGAGGAATAGATCATGAAAGTTGCATTAATCGGCGCTAGCGGCTTTATCGGCCAACACATTTTGGCGGAAGCGACCAACCGTAAACACCAAGTTACCGCGTTGGTGCGCGATACCAGCAAAGTGGCCGCACACCCACAAGTCACCAGCAAAGCATTGGATGTTCACAACGCTGCACAAGTTACTGCTGCACTGGTTGGGCATGACGCTGCGATTATTTCCCTGCATCACAACGGGCTAGACCTGCAAGCCTTGATCAATGCTGTGAAAGCCTCGGGTGTACCGCGTCTAATCGTCGTCGGCGGTGCAGGTAGTTTGGAAGTCGCACCGGGCGTGCAAGTGGTCGATACTCCGGAATTCCCCGCCGAGTGGAAGCCAATCGCATTGGCAGCGCGTGAGTTTCTGAATTTATTGCGTGCAGAGAAAGTATTGGATTGGACTTATCTTTCACCATCCGCCTTTATTGAGCCAGGTGAACGCACCGGTAAATTCCGCTTGGGCAAAGACCAGCTATTGGTGAACGAACAAGGCGAGAGCCGGATTTCAAATCAGGATTTTGCGATTGCATTGATTGATGAACTGGAAACCCCAACGCATTCGCAACAGCGTTTTACGGTGGGTTACTAAGGTGTAACAACCAAAGACACAGATATTGTTGATTGCACCTTCACCCCCAAATGCTATACCTTACTCAAAGTAAGGTATAGCCTATTGGTAAGGCGTACAAAACGAAGAGGCAATTTATGACAACAGCAACATTAACCAGCAAATGGCAAATTACTATTCCATCGGCCATCAGATCAGAGCTACATGTAGGAGCTGGTGATCGGTTGGAATTCATCAAAATTGGTGAGGGGCGCTTTGAAATTATCGCGGCTAACAAAGATGTCACCAGTATCAAAGGCATTGTTAAAGCGCAAAAACCGGTTTCACTAGAGGCGATGGATGCAGCAATTAAAAGCAAGGTAAGCAAATAATGATCGGACTGGATACCAATGTTGTTATTCGTTATTTGACGCAGGACGATGCCAAACAATCAGCCATTGCTAATCGAATTATTGAACAAGAGCTTAACGAAAAAAATCAGGGCTATATTACATTAATCTCTCTGATAGAAATTACGTGGGTATTGGAATCTTGTTACGAACAGACAAAAGACGATGTTATCAACGTACTTGATTCCCTGCTCACGATTAAACAAATTACCATTGAAAAGACAGACCTTGTTTATCTCGCACTAAAACGCTTCCGCTCTGGCAACGCTGATTTTAGCGATGCATTGATCGCACTGGTCTGTGAAAACGCAGGCTGCAAACGCGTAGTCAGCTTCGATAAAAAAGCAGCAACAGTTGGTATGGAAAAAATATAACCAACACTCCTAATGCAGCTTTTTATTTACCAGCTGCAATATTTCTTCTGACAGTTTTGGATCATCTACCGCGCGGGCAATCACTTGTGCGCCGACTAAAGTAGCCAATGTTAGTAATGCTTGTTCGCGTTTTGCAGCTTCAGTTTTAGTGGCTGGGAGTAAATTCATCATAGCGCTCAGCAGGCGATTAAAACTCTGGGTAAACGCCTGTTTGATTGCGGGGGATTGACGCGCCGCATCTGCACCTAACGCCGCCATCAAGCAACCACTGCCGGGATTATCGCGATGCTCGGTCGATAAATAGCGTGCGATAAACGCTTTGTATTTCGATCCTCTTACTGTTGCTCGTGCCGCCTGCCCTTGCTCCAATAATTCATCTACCGCATAAGCACAGGTCTGCGCCATTAAATCTTCTTTGGATGCGAAATGGCCGTAAAAGCCGCCGTGGGTTAAGCCTACTTTTTTCATCAGGTCGGCTATGCCGATACCGTCAAAACCCCGCTCGCGAAATAATTGCGCTGCGGTGTGCAAAATTTTTCCGCGATTTTCTGCTGCTTGCTCTCTGCTTACTCTCATCGTTATTTCCGCCTGCGAGTCGATAATCGATACAAATGTCATATGGCTATGACGAAATAGTGTTTGACAGTATACATGATACCCATCATATAATCTTATACATTATGACCATCATGTAAAACCCGGAGCATCCAATGAGCGCGCAGACACGTATTGTTATCACCGGCATGGGCATCACCTCGCCGCTTGGTTGCGGCATAAAGCCTGTATGGCAGCGGCTGTTGGCGGGGCAATCAGGTTTGCGTCGTTTGCCGGATGAAATCGTTAGCGACCTGCCCGCAAAAGTGGGCGGTGTAGTCCCCTCGCTTGAAGAAGATGCAGAAGCAGGCTTGAATCCGGACGCGGTTGTCAGCACCAAAGACCAACGCAAAATGGATCGCTTTATTTTGCTCGCGCTCGCCGCCACCGATGAAGCTTTACAACAAGCGCAATGGCAACCAACAACGGCCGAACAACAAGAGCGTACAGCAACGATTATCGCCTCGGGTGTAGGTGGATTCCCTGCGATTGCCGAGGCGGTACGTACTGCCGATGAACGCGGCACGCGCAAATTATCGCCCTTCACTATTCCCTCGTTTCTGGTCAACCTGGCGGCGGGACATGTCTCGATTAAATACGGATTTAAAGGGCCCTTAGGCGCACCCGTAACTGCTTGTGCGGCCGGAGTACAAGCCATTGGCGATGCCGCGCGCATGATCCGCGCCGGCGAAGTGGATGTTGCGATTTGCGGCGGTGCCGAAGCTTGTATCCACACCGTAAGTCTCGGCGGATTTGCGGCAGCGCGCGCGCTATCATCTGAATTTAATGACGCGCCGACCAAAGCATCGCGCCCGTTTGATCGCGACCGCGATGGTTTTGTAATGGGCGAAGGTGCGGGCATTTTGGTGATTGAATCGCTTGAACATGCACTCGCTCGCGGCGCGCAACCGATTGCCGAAATTGTCGGCTACGGCACCAGCGCTGATGCTTATCACCTGACCTCCGGCCCGGAAGACGGCGACGGAGCAAAACGCGCGATGGAATTGGCCATCAAACAAGCAGGTATTACCCCCACCCAAATCCAACATTTAAACGCACACGCCACCTCAACTCCGGTTGGTGACAAAGGCGAACTTGCTGCGATAAAACGCGTGTTTGGCACAAACAATACGATCGCAGTGACCTCCACCAAATCGGCTACCGGCCATTTGCTGGGAGCTGCGGGCGGTATTGAAACAATTTTCACCGCGCTGGCATTGCGCGACCAAATCATCCCGCCCACGTTAAACCTGGAGCATCCCGACGAAGCGGCAGCGGGCGTGGATATCGTCAGCAGCGAAGCGCGTGCTACCGCTATCGAATACGCTATTTCCAACGGCTTTGGATTTGGCGGGGTAAACGCGAGCATTCTGTTAAAACGCTGGGTGTGAGCCGCACGCCTCAACGCGTATACTGCGCATTCTTTTTTTGCTGCAACAGTTGAGGAGCAAGCATGTCGAAGTTTTGGAGTCAGGTGGTGCGCGAACTGGAGCCTTATGTGCCCGGTGAGCAGCCGCAAATTGATGGTCTAATTAAGTTGAACACTAACGAGAGCCCCTACCCGCCCTCGCCAAAAGTGATCGACCTGATGACCCATGACGCCATCGACCGCTTGCGCCTCTACCCCGACCCTAACTCCAAAAAGCTGAAAAATACCATCGCTGGCTATTACGGCGTAACGGCGGAACAAGTGTTTGTCGGCAATGGCTCGGATGAAGTTCTGGGGCTGTTATTTATGGCGTTTTTCCAGCAGGAAAAGCCGCTGCTGTTCCCGGATATCAGTTACAGTTTTTATCCGGTGTATTGCAAATTATTCGGTATCGAAGCGCAGACAATTCCACTGCGCGATGATTACACCATTAACTTCGCTGACTATGCGCGTGCGAATGGCGGAATTATTTTCCCTAATCCGAATGCACCTACCGCGATTGGAATTGCGTTAGCTGAAATCGAAGCATTGCTACAAAGCAATACTGAATCGGTTGTAGTAGTCGATGAAGCTTACGTGGATTTCGGTGCGGAAACGGCGATCAAGTTAGTGGATAAATATCCAAACCTGTTGGTAGTGCAAACCCTGTCCAAATCGCGCTCGCTCGCGGGTATGCGTGTTGGTTTTGCCGTTGGCCACAAAGATTTGATCGATGCATTGGATCGCGTGAAAAATTCCTTCAACTCTTATCCGCTTGATCGTCTGGCTGAAGCAGCAACTGTCGTTGCGTTTGAAGATGATGCTTACTTCAAAAGCTGCCGCGATAAAATTATCGCCACGCGCGAGTGGACGGTGAGCGAATTGGAAAAACTCGGCTTCAAGATATTGCCATCGCAAGCGAACTTTGTATTCGCCGAACCTGTCGGTAAAAATGCGGCAGACGTTGCGCAGTACTTGCGCGATCACAAAATTCTGGTGCGCTACTTTAACAAGCCGCGCATCAACCAATTCTTGCGCATTACCATAGGTACTGATGAGCAAATGCAAGCGATGATCGATGCACTCAAAGCCCTGTAATTTGCATTAAATCCCGCCTAATAAAAAAGCCCGAGCATATCGGGCTTTTTTGTTGCTCTTATCCAGCTGAATCCTGTTTTACTTCGTAGTGGAGATCTGGGTAGTCTCAATCACAAAATATTTATCCATGCCGCTCCACTCCAACAGCTGGGCAACCTCTTTGTTGCAGTTGCATAATTTGATGGCATCGCGCGACGAACCTTTACGCTCTTTGAATAACAGCAGCATACCCAGGCCAGTCAAACTCAAGGTTGGCGTCTCGTTGAGATTAAACTCGAACTCTTTGATATTCGCCGCCTCGGGATCATTCAACAAACGCGTCCATTCTTTACGCAAATCGTTATCGATATTGCCATAAACACTCACGCGCATACCGCGACCATTATTGATTGCCACCCAATCCATACCTGCTGAATCAGAAAAGGTAACCGCGTTTGATACAACTGCTTTTTTCGGTGCGATAGTTTTTGCTGGAGGGAGGCTTTTACCCCCTGCTTTGATGGGTACTTGCCCTTTGGGTACAGAAACGGATGCACGGGCAACAACTTCAGCAGGTTTGGGTTGGGATTTATCATTCCACCCTTTTGGAACAACATCGTCCCAACTACTTTCCACTTTGCCATCACCCACAACGTCGTCAATCACACGGCCACTCATTCGCTTAGTGCGCGCCTGCTCATCATCGGCGCGAACAACCTTGCGTTCACCCACGAAAGGAACATGATGGCGCATTCAAGACTCCTGACAATTGCCGTTGGTCGTTAACATAATTTTAGTTCAGCACTTCGCAAAAGCGAGTTGCAGATCGCGCCGCTAAAGCCAAGCCACAAGCCGCTGCACCTCACGCGCGTTTTTTACTCACTCTTATGAAAACATATTATTGGCACACTTTTCATCTTTTGCACAAAATGCCGCCCTGTTTGGGAATTTTGGAAACACTAAAACACCTACTACAGCTCAAGTGCCCCTCTTGTTTGAGGGATCTTCATAGTTTCCCTGTTTAATTATCATAAAAAGAATCGCCAATAAGCTTTTTTGTTGTAAAGTGCTGATTCGATGTAGAAATTTGGGAAATGTAGGCCCCGGAAGAGCGGCCAGAGAGTAGATTTTTAGTGATAGTGGCCCACCGCCGTTAATGAGGAAGATTCAGAGGCAGGGCGCACTAAATGGCGATACGATTACCCAAATTGAGCGATTATGCAAAATAGTGAAGCGGGGCAGTCCAAGAATACTGCCATAGAATTAATCAAAAAGTTCCAGCAACTTTTTACCGATTTGAATCACAAACAAATTGCCGAGCGGCTGGTGAAATTGGTTATTGCCAAGAAGACCATTAGCCGCGCGGTGCTCATTGTTGAGCGCGATAGCCATCTCTATGTTGAGGCCATTGCCTCTTCCGGCTCAGGCGAACCCATGGTCAACGGCGTCGCCACCTCCCTCAGCCGATTGAATTATTTACCGCACCAATATATCCATCAGGTTTTCGATTCTGGTCGCGCATGCGCGCTTGACCAACAAACCATCAGCAAACTCGGCGCGCTCTTTATCCAGAAAGGCACCCACTCCTGTTTTTTACATCCCATCCAGGAAAAAAACAAAACCATCGCCGTGTTCTACATGGAATCCGCCGAAGAATTACCTGCGCTGCAAAAAGCCGTAAGTGAATTGGATACCGTCTGGACGTTCAGCTCTTTGCTCGTTCGCCAGGTTATCGACATGTGGCACCACGAGGAGCAAGCCGAACGCTTTCGCCTCGCCGAGCAAGCACTTTGGGCGAGCGAAACTTATCTCAATGCGATCCTGCGTTATTCCCCTGCACTGATTTCAGTTAAAGATCTGGACGGCAACGTCGTACTCGCCAGCGAACACTTCAAACAAATGGCGAATATTGATGAGTCAGGATTCGTCGGCAAAAACGTATTTGATGTCTACCCCAAAGACGTGGCCCAATCCATGTGGGAGATTGATGCCGCCGCCAAAACCAAACAACAGACCTACGAAGTCGAACTGGATTTGATGCACAAAGACGGCAGCCAGCACACCTATTTGATGGTGAAGTTTCCGCTGCGCAGCAAAGAAAATAATGTGTTTGGTGTGTGTACCATCGGCACCGATATTTCCGAGCGCAAACTCGCAGAGAACGCATTACGTGAGCAGCAATCGCGCCTCAATTACATGGCCTTCCACGACTCGCTCACGTCACTCCCGAACCGCTCACTGTTTTACGACCGCATCTATCACGGCCTTGCGCGCGCGCGTCGCGCCAATTCCAAAGTGGCGTTGATGCTGCTCGATATCGACCGCTTTAAAAATATCAACGACAGCCTCGGGCACGACGCTGGTGATATTTTGCTGAAAGCCATCGCCATGCGCCTTAACGAAGGTGTGCGCGATATGGATACAGTGGCGCGCTTGGGTGGCGACGAATTTGTAGTGGTACTTGAAGGTATTCACGATCTCGACGATGTGGTTTTTGTCGCAAACAAATTGCTGAGCACACTGTCGCGCCCGCTGGAAATCAGCGGCCACAACATCACCACCACTGTCAGCATCGGCGTTAGTCTATTCCCTGATGATGGTGCAGACACCGACGAATTGTTGAAGAACGCCGACATCGCCATGTACAAAGCGAAAGAGGCCGGTAAAAACAATTGCCAGTTTTACACCAAGGGCATGAATGCGACCGCAGTAAATTATTTGCTGCTGGAAAACGATTTGCGCCGCGCCGTAGAGCAGCAACAGTTAGTGCTTTACTACCAACCGCAAGTCGATTTAAAAACGGGCGAAATGACGGGTGTGGAAGCGCTGGTGCGCTGGCAACATCCCGACCGTGGTTTGGTATCGCCCGCGCATTTTATTCCGCTGGCGGAAGAGACAGGTTTGATTGTGCCAATTGGCGAGTGGGTGCTGCGTGAAGCCTGTCGCCAACAAAAGCTGTGGCTGAATGCAGGCAAGTTTGTAGGCAAGATTGCAGTGAATTTATCACCGCGCCAATTCCATCAGAAAAACTTTCCTGGCAAGGTCGAGGCGATCCTCAACGAAACCGGTTTGGAAGCAAAACATCTGGAACTGGAAATCACCGAAAGTTGCGCCATGGAGCACGCCGGTGAAACCATCAACCAGATGAATCAACTGAATCAGATGGGCATGTTCCTCGCCATCGACGACTTCGGCACCGGCTACTCATCACTCGCCTATTTGCAGCGCTTTCCGATCCAGAAACTCAAAATCGACCGCAGCTTTATCAACGACATCCACGATGACGACAACGATGCGGCTATCGCCAAATCGATCATTGGCCTCGCCCACAACATGCAGATGCGCGTAGTCGCAGAAGGTGTGGAAACCGAGGGGCAAGCGGAGTGGTTGCGCGATAAAGGTTGCGACCAGGCGCAAGGGTTCCTCTACGCCAAGCCCATGACCGCCAAACAATTGGAAAACCATTTCCGTAACGGCAAGTTCTATTTTGATGGCACTGTCGTCAATCTGGAACAGCATATGAAAATGGGGGCTTAAAGCCCCCATTTTTTACTCTCATTCAATCAGCCTTTGCCACGGGTTTTGTTGGCATTAGGGCGCGCATTTTCCTCGACGAACTCTACGATTGCATCGGCGATATCCTTCTGAGTCGCCCCCTCAATCCCCTCCAATCCCGGAGACGAATTCACTTCCATCACCAAAGGCCCACGACTTGAGCGCAACAAATCAACACCGGCGACTTGCAAGCCCATAGTCTGCGCCGCCTTGATCGCCGTGCGCCGCTCATTAGGGGTCAGCTTGGTCACTTTCGCCGTACCACCGCGATGCAAGTTGGAGCGGAATTCGCCCTCTTGCGCGGTGCGCTCCATAGACGCCACGACCTTATCGCCAATAACAAAACAGCGCACGTCACTGCCGTTGGCCTCTTTGATAAATTCCTGCACCAGAAACTCGGCGCGCAGCTCGCGGAAAGCTTCAATCACACTCTCTGCCGCCTTCTGGGTTTCCGCCAGCACGATTCCGCGCCCTTGGGTACCCTCGCACAGCTTGAGCACCAGAGGAGTGCCGCCGACCAATTTGATCAGCTCTTTGGCATCGTGAACGTTGTAAGCAAAACTGGTTTTAGGCAAGCCAATGCCTTTGCGTGACAGCAGCTGCAACGCACGCAATTTATCGCGCGAACGACCGAGCGCAATGGATTCAGTCAGGCAGTAAACGCCCATCATTTCAAACTGGCGAATCACCGCCAAACCATAGTGAGTGACCGACGCGCCGATACGCGGAATCACTGCATCAAAATCTTCCAGCTGTTCGCCCATATACCAAATAGCCGGGCTGGCAGAGGCGATATCGATATAGCATTTGAGGATGTCGATAACCCGAACTTCATGGCCGCGCTTGATGCAAGCCTCCACCAACCGACGGGTTGAATAGAGGCGGCGATTGCGCGACAGAATAGCGATTTTCATAAAAAATCCGATTGGATAAAGGAAAGGGGGTTGGTTACATCGACGCCATGGCTGGCTGGTTTTTGTTACCACCCAGTAAAAAGGATTTGCTGCTGTCCACCCAGAACCCTTGCCTGAGCGCGCTGCGCCCCAGCAACATCCGGAAGCGCATATTTTCCCGATCGGTCAGCGTCACCTCGATGGTCATGCTGATCCCGTTAATCAGGATGCGGGTTTCGATCACCACCCGCTCTTCCGAGTGCCCGCCGGAATCCGTCACCATGCGTACATCCTTCACCGGAGTTTCACATTCAATGCAGGTCAGGCTGTCTTTTTGCAAGGGATGCAATCCAAACTTCACCCATGGCTTGCCATCTTTTTCAAAAGGCGTAACGTAGTAAGCATGGAGCGCGCTGGTTTTCGCGCCAGTATCGACCTTGGCTTTAATGGCGGGGATGCCTAACTCCGGCAGCCCTATCCACTCGCGCCATCCGATCACTTCAGGTTGTTTTTTTGTCACTGTCTGGAGTCCTCGTTTTGCTGGATCTGAAACTGGAATATGTCGGCCTGAATCTGATTTGAAAGCACCAAGCGCGATCAACTGGACAGGCGCGCTTTGTACCCCAGTTCAGGGCCAAGGTAAAAAGAAAAATTTTATTGTCGCCCATCGATTTTTCTTTTGTTTTTTAATGGGCTATGGTAAATAGCGCGGGTCAAATTCCCACTTGGGGAAATCGACGCCACCCCTCTCTTCTGTCAATGTTGGAGTAGTCTTATGTCAGTTGATGTAGAGTCACAAGATACTGATCTGATGAGTGATGTTAGCATCGAAACCGATGATGAAGAGGCAACGCCGAAGCTAACGGGCAAAGAAGCCAGCCAGCACACTTTGGAAATGCGCCGCAAAATCGAAGATCGCTTGGAACGTCGCCGCATTAAAGATCAACTGGGATACGACGAGCTTTCCGATCTGGACTTTTGATTCTAAAGTCCAATCCTCAAGTCGCCCAGCAACAAACCTGAACATCAGGTATTCGGTCAATACCCATAACTATATTGTTAGCCGCCAGAACACCGGCGGCTGATTTTTCCCCCGTTTTTGCCCACCGTTTCATAACTTTACCAATCCCTGCTACACACGCTATTGCTGTACTCCCATTTAACTTCTATGATCAGCCCAAGTCGCTTGGATGCACATTAACTATAAGCCACTTTTTCAGGCAAAGACTCCAGGGCGGGATTCAGGAACAGGCTGACATCAACCAGATCGCGTTCCCATAAACACAGCGAAAATAAGAATAGTTGTTGGATGCAAAAATGTATCCGCCGCTGGAGCCCAGATGTATGCGACAAACCTCTCCCAACCATTTGTATTTTGAAATTGTCCTCGGACTGCTCGTTATCCTCACTATTTTTGCGATAGCCGGGGAAGAGCAAATTCTTGAGGAGCATTTGGTCATCGACCAAAACTCCGGACTCGCACTGAATACTTACGACGACCGGGAAAGCGGCGGCACTTCGAGTATCTATCTTGAAGACGAAAAAAATATGCGCTGGCATTGCATCCTGCGCGACAGCTATTCCTATCCTTATTGTGGTTTTGAAGTGCTCTTCGACAAAGAGCGCACCAACGGCATTGACCTGCGCCACTACAACAAAATCCGCCTTTGGCTGGACTACAACGGTCCCAGCCAAACTGTGCGTATTTCGCTGCGCAATTTCGATCCGCTCTACAGCAAAAAAGAAATTCTGCAGAGCACCAAATATAACCAGATTGAATTCAATGTCGCGCTGTTAAATGGCGTCGCCGAGTTTTCGCTGAAAGATTTTTTTGTCGCTAACTGGTGGGTGTTGGAAAATAAAATTCCGCCACAGTTAAGCCATCCACAATTCGACAACATCACTATTTTTGAAGTGCAAAGTGGTTCAGGAAAACCATTGGGAAAACATCAATTCCGTTTGCATCGCGTTGAATTTATCGGGCAAGCGCTAAGCACCGCAGACTGGTATCTCGCGATCATGGTGGTGTGGCTGTGCATTATTTTATGTTTCCTTGGTTATCGCATTATCAAACTCAAAGATGAAGTAGTCATTCAACGCAAACGCGAATCCGAGTTGATTGAGATTAACGAAGTATTGGATATGCGCAGTAAAGCGCTGGAATTACAAACCAAAACCGATCCACTGACCGGGGCGTTTAATCGACTGGGAATTGAAGAGGCCATTAGTATCGGGTTACAAGACTGGTATCAGCATCGCAAACCACTGTCGCTGGTGATGATTGATATCGACCACTTTAAGCAGATCAATGATAAATACGGGCATGATGTGGGTGATCTGGTGCTCAGCAATCTATCGAATACTGTGCAACAACATACACGCACGCAGGATTTGTTTGCACGCTGGGGCGGAGAAGAATTTGTGTTGGTTTGCCGCAATACCGACCTTGAAAGTGCACGCACTATTGCCGACAAATTGCGTGAACTGATTGCCAACCAAACCCTGCATAAAGATATTAAAATCACTGCCAGCTTTGGTGTCGCCACTTTAAAAACTTACGAAAATCTTGAGCAGCTTTTCAAAGCGGCCGACACTGCACTCTACGAAGCCAAATCGTCCGGCCGCAACCGCGTAGCTACTGCAGCCTGACATTATCCCAATAAAAGTGGCGCGGTTCGGATAGTTGCAAAGCAAAAATGGTGAGATTGCTGATCTCATCCATCACCATCGCTCGTTTTCGCGGCGCAGTGCGTACATCATCCAAATTAATTTGCAGATGGTTCCACCCAGAAGCCAATACAAAAGGTCGATTAAACCTGTCGTTATAGCGATTATCCCCACGATCATGCTGAAGATCAGAAATTCTGATAACCAACTCTATGGGTGCAGCATCTGGATTGTAAAAGTCCATTGTTATAGTTTTATATTTCCCCCAGTCACCGTAGGGGCCAAGCAGACTTAAACCCGCAAATTTGTGGGTATCAAGTTCAACATGTAGCGACTGGTTACCATCTGTATGCAGCGATAAATCCTGACGAACTTTTACTTGTGCTTTATTGAACTGTAATTGCTGGAGTTCATAGCGCGAATCAAAACTATTCACCTGCGGAAACTGGTGGCGCATTACCAGATTTGCAATACCGGAATCGATAATCAGCCAAAGCGCAGGCGAGATAAATAACACACTGACTGCACGTAGAATCCACACCGAGCGATTCGGCTTTTGCCCCCAAAATAGTCCAAGCCAAACACCAAATAAGTTATGCAGAACATCATCAGCACTGGCACTGCGACCAACAAATGATTGAACAAACTCAATCAACACACCCAACAAAATTGCAATCAGCGTCACTAGCAGCCACTGCCGCCAGTGTGGCAATGGTTTAAATGCCTGAATCAGCAACATCACCACCGCAAAAAAAACAATATGGCCAAAGTTCCAGATGTTTTGCAGCACTGGCAATGAAAAAACGTCAGGTCCACCAATAAAAAAGAACGGCATTACAACCAACACTAACAAACCGGAAAACCACGAAGGCAAACTTGCTTTCAAAGCAGACTCCATCACAAAAATAATCAAGCAGGAACAATTTATTACAAAAGGCTGGCGCACCGTTTGGCAATCTGTAATGACTAAAAACTGACAAGGTTTAGTATAAGGATTGCACTCGCTGGGACAGGGATGCATTCACCCTATGTTTACTACTATTAACACCGTGTTTACCACATAGTGTTGAGTAGATGGTTTTTTACATAGTTCCTTCATATCTAATAACAGGACTTACTATTATGAACAAATTCATTTCATTCACTCGCGCCGCTATAAGTAGCTGTGCGATATCACTGGCAGTTTGCGCAAGCCTATTCAGTTTTGGCACACAAGCACAAACTATCATTAGCCCGGAACCTACCGGCACCACTTACCTGGTGAAACAGGATTATCGCAAATGCGCATTTCCATTGTGTGGCGGCTGGTTTTTAACGCCAGTTAACCAATATTCACTCCATTTAGAAACTGAAGATGAAGCCTACCAAAATGCTGCCTTATTGCCCAACAGCATTTATGTGTCTTATATCAACTACAAGCGCCTTGGTTTGACCAAGGAACAAATCGCAGAGTTTGAAAACGCGATTCGCAACGAACAAGCCTTATTGCGCGGCGCAGTAGTCAATTCGCCAGTGTCAGGAAAAATTATTACCCGCACTAAAACTTTAGCGGCAAACGGTGCCTGGGTTGGCGCCAACAAAAATGTTGCAGTTGGTCCCTATCTGAAGATTTCCAGTACCGGAATTGTGTGTATTACGACTCCCTGCCCTTACTTTAACGCGGCACTAATAAACAGTGGCTATTCCAGTCAGTTCCATGATTTAACCTTCGAAAAAGCAGCATTGGATCGCGAGCAGGAAGCACAAGCCTGGCAAGCAATATCAACCACCGGATTGATCATAACAGGCACCACTTATGTATCGAGCGGTTTTAATGAAAGTGGCGCTGAACCAGGTAAAGGGGTAGGCATCGCAGCGACCAAAGTGCTCTTTGCGTTTCCCGTTAAAAAATAAGGAATAAAAAAATCCCCACATCAAGTGATGTGGGGATTTTTATTTGTACAAAATATTGCGCCCTACCCTATCTGCTTGACCTGAACGCTAAATCAATACTGCGAATACCCCATCCCATTAAATTGCTTGGCAAGATTAGTCGCGTAGTTATCAGTCATGCCACTGATGTAGTCGATGACGGCCATCAACGCCATGTATTTATAATTTGCTTCTCGTTTACTTACAGCAGGATGGAAATTATTTTCGCCAATCAAGGCCATCACACGATTGTCTTTGTAAGTCATCTGCGATGCGTCGCCGAGCGATGCGTAAACTGCAGAACAAATGGTATTCAGCAATGTGCCTATTACTGTGTAAGCACCAATCTCCAATTCAACGCGGCGTGAATGGTTAAATATTTTTTGCTTGGCTAAATCTTTTGCCGCTTGCACCGCATTTTTTACTTTTGGATCACAGAGGGATATTAAATCACCCTGCACTTCACCGCGTAAAAAGGCGTCCTGATGTTTTATAAATGCCGCTGTGCCTGCATTGATAAACGCATCAATCACTTTGCCGCGCACCAATGCGGGCTTGCGGCCATCGTTTACTTTTTTCAGTAATCGCTCTAATTCAGGTAATTGCGCGGAATCAGCAATTACCGGGTGCAGCAGCTCGTAAATTTCAGCCCAGTTTAGAATTCCCATCTCCAAACCATCTTCAAGATCAATGATGCCGTAGCAAAAGTCGTCTGCCGCTTCCATCAAATACACTAGCGGGTGACGACAATACCAATCGCTCCCCAGTTCAATCAACCCGGTTTTTTGTGCAATCTCGTGAAAGTGATCCAACTCCGATTGAAAGATTCCATATTTAGTATCTTTAGGGCGCTGACCTAACACTGTGGGCGATGATGTCCAAGGATATTTAATCGACGACGCAAGCGTTGCATAGGTCAAACGCATACCATCGTGAAACTGGTGATACTCCGATGTAGTCAATACACGCAAGCCCTGCGCATTACCTTCAAACACACGGATATCATCTTGCTCTGAAGGCGATAAATCCTTTAAAAATTCCGCTCCCTCTTTTTGAAACCAGTTACGGATAGCATCTTCACCAGTGTGACCAAATGGCGGGTTACCTATGTCATGCGCCAAACAGGTGGCTTGCACAATATCGCCAATATCCGTCGGCCAAATATGCGTAGGTAAATCGCCTTTATCTTTCAGCGCCTGCCCCACCCGAATTCCCAAAGTGCGGCCAACGCAGGCCACCTCCAAACTGTGCGTCATACGATTGTGGATATGATCGTTAGTCGCCAGTGGATGCACTTGTGTTTTACGCGCAAGGCGACGAAACGCTCCGGAAAAAATAATTTTGTCGTGATCCGAATGGAAGGGCGAACGCCCTTCTTCGTGCTTTGCTACGCGCTTACCCAAACGGTCAGCGCAGAGCAATTGGTTCCAGTTCATGGACATCAGTTAATCTCGTTAATCATTAGTTTTAGAAACGATAACTCGCACCGATCCGAAAATAATTATCGTCATCAGCCTCGGAATAAGAAGCTTGCGCACTCACATTATCGCCAAAAAAAGTTCTCACTCTCAGCTCATACACATCTTCGGTATCAACATCATCGGCATCAGTCGCCGAATAAGCCGTGCCGATACTCACCGATTTATTAATGTAGTAATCAACACCAAGAGCATAACTGGAGCTGGAAAAACCATCGTCATCTGCTTCTGCGTAAGATACCTGAAAATTCAACGCCTGTTCGGCTGGCAACAACCACACATATTTACTTTGGATATTCCAGAAATCACTAACATCCTGCCCTTCAATAAAACTGGTCCACACTAACCAACCATCAAGAGGTGTTACCCCCAACACGGCGGTACCGAGATAATCCCAACCATCTTTATCACGCGATGAATCAGTTATTCCCGCAGAGGTAACCTTCGTCACTGTTTCCGTTTTATCTGCAACAACGCCTAGGCCTGCGTAGAAAATCGTATTCGGAATATAGTACTCAATACTCAGTAATCCGCTATCAGTCTTGTATTCGCTTTGGATCTCATAATTATTGCTACTGAAGCTAGAGTCAGTCTCACTCCGCCCGTAGGTCAATCTCACACCACTGGCTCGCCGCAAAAACGCCGCTTCCGCTAATGGCCCGCGCGAGGTATCCACTGCTTGAAAATAACTCACACCATCAAGCGTTACCCCCCAATTATCGTAATCTTGTGAAGGTGCAGTATCGCGATTGATCTGAGTGTAATAAATGGAGTTTTCGTATTGATAGGATTGCGCGGCCACTGAAAGGCTGGTGCACAACCCCATAGCGACAACCAAGCGGGAGAGAGCGAAAGGAGAGACAGCAGAGTTAACAACAGCAAGATGATTTACAACATTCATTATGGATAAGTCCCTATTTCAATTTAAAAATCGTTCAAAACCCGAAGGCTTTCCGTACAGCTTTAAAAAGGTAGCATGCGATTGAAACCCCATCGGGTTATTTAGCCCCTGCCACAAAAACACTGCGCCATTATGCACCAGATTGACTCAGAATAATTTTTTTAACGCACAAAATAAGCGCACAAAATCCCTCTTTTATTCATTGCTTTTCAGCCTGCTCCTTCATTTTTATACGTCATTTAACTCATTGAATAACAAGGATTTTGTGCCTTACAGCCTAGCATAGCACCCACTCAAAATTCGATTGGCATAGTTTCTGCTGAATACAAACTTGTATCCAAGATTGTATTTAAGTGAAGAGCTAATTAAAGAGTTAAGTGGGAACGATAATGGCGCAGTCTGCAAACCAAACAACAACCGGCTGGACAATTAGCGAATGGCTCAATGGCTATCGCAATAACGGGTTGAACCTACGCGAAACATTGCAACAATTGCGCGCGCAACTTAGCGCCGATGACAACGCCTGGGTTTATATAGTTTCGGCTGCCGAACTTGATTCACAAATTGCGGCAGTGGAACAACTCAACAATGCCAGCAGCTTACCGCTTTACGGTGTTCCCTTCGCAGTGAAGGACAATATCGATGTTGCAGGAATTCCGACTACCGCTGCATGCCCCGCATTTACTTATATCCCTGAAGTCGATGCGACCAGTGTTGCGCGACTCAAACAGGCCGGCGCAATCGTGCTCGGCAAAACCAATCTCGATCAATTTGCCACTGGCCTTGTAGGCACACGCTCGCCCTACGGTGCAGTGTCGAATTCATTTAAAGCAGATTATGTTTCCGGTGGTTCAAGCTCCGGTTCCGCCACAACAGTCGCGCAAGGTGTAGTGCCTTTCAGTTTGGGAACCGACACCGCCGGTTCTGGCCGTGTACCGGCAGGCTTCAATAATATTGTTGGCTTAAAACCCACGAAAGGCCGCTTCAGCACTAAAGGTGTTGTACCCGCGTGTCGCAGCCTGGATTGTGTTTCTGTATTTGCACTTACAGTTGATGATGCAGAAACCGTTGCAAACGTTCTGGAAGCATTTGATGCAGCAGATGGCTACTCGCGCACTGCGCCCGCTGCCGCAACCTACTTCTCATCAAAACCACGCTTTGGCATTCCCGCTAATCCCGATTGGTTTGGCGATACACAAGCCGAGGCAGCATGGTTGGAAACACTGGAAAATATTTCCGCGTTCGGTGCGGAATTAGTCACCATTGATTTCACACCGATGCTCACCCTCGCGCAATTATTGTATGGCGGCCCTTGGGTAGCAGAGCGTCATGCGGCCATCGCCGATTTTATGCAAGATCACGCGGGCGATATGAACGATGTTGTGCGCGGCATTGTTGAAAAAGCCGTTAACTTTTCTGCAACCGATGCCTATCGCGCTGAATATCGCCGCGCCGATCTCGCACGTGAAATCCAAACACTCATGAACAATGTGGATGCGCTGCTGGTTCCCACTTCGCCACGTCATCCAACTATTGCTGAAGTCGCGGCCGATCCCGTTGGCGTTAACAGCCAACTCGGCACTTACACCAATTTTGTCAATCTCGCCGACTGCTCTGCCCTCGCATTGCCAGCCAGTATGCGCGCCGATGGCTTGCCATTTGGCATCACCTTGATTGCACCTGCATGGCAAGACGCAGCGCTCGCTGCATTCGGAAAAAAATGGCACAGCAGTGTGAATTTATCCTTGGGAGCGACAAGCAAACCAACACCGGCATTGGCAATAAAAAATACTCCACCGAAAGGTTATGTCCGTCTCGCTGTTGTCGGCGCGCACTTAACCGGTATGCCTCTTAATGTGCAGTTGCAAGAGCGCAACGCCATTTTTGTAGAGAGCACCTACACCGCAAACAATTACCGTTTATTTGCACTACCGAATACCACACCGCCAAAACCCGGTTTGATTCGTTCCGCAGAAGGAGCAGAAATTATCGTGGAATTGTGGGACGTACCAGTGCAGCACTTCGGTAGTTTTGTTGCCCTGATTCCCGCTCCACTTGGTATAGGCACATTGAGTTTGCACGACGGACGCGAAGTGAAAGGTTTTATTTGTGAAGGCGCAGCTGTGAATGGTGCAACGGATATTACGCATCTAGGTGGATGGCGGGTTTACATAAAGTCACTGCAAAAATAATTAACCCCACCCCAACCCTCCCCTTAAAAAAGGGAGGGAGTAAAAGCTCCTCCCCCTGATAAGGGGGAGGTTGGGAGGGGGTCAAAAACCAGGATTACAGCCGGAGAAGAATCATGTTAAAGACCGTACTTATCGCCAACCGCGGGGAAATCGCGGTGCGCATTGCCAAGACCCTGAAAAAAATGGGCATCGAATCAGTTGCTGTTTATTCCGATGCAGACCGCAACTCAGCGCATGTCACTGCCTGTGACAAAGCAATTTGCCTGGGTGGTAATACGGCGGCAGAAAGTTATTTGAAGGCAGATTTAATTCTCGCTGCCGCAAAGGAAACCGGTGCACAAGCGATTATTCCCGGCTATGGATTCCTCTCTGAAAACGCTAAATTCTGCGAGCAGTGTGAAGCAGAAGGCATCGCATTCTGCGGCCCTACGCCTGCACAAATCCGCGAATTCGGTTTAAAGCACACCTCGCGTGAAATCGCTGAAAAAGCGGGTGTGCCGCTCACTCCTGGTACTGGCTTACTAGGTTCAGTTGATGAGGCCGTTACATCGGCTGCTGAACTCGGCTATCCAGTGATGTTAAAAAGCACCGCCGGTGGTGGCGGTATTGGTCTGACCCGTTGCAACAACGAAGCTGAATTAGTTGCCGCTTATGAGAGCGTAAAACGTTTGGGCCAAAACTTTTTCAGCGATAGCGGTGTGTTCCTTGAACGCTTCGTTGATAACGCTCGCCACGTAGAAGTACAAATTTTTGGCGATGGAAAAGGCAACGTACTTGCACTCGGCGAGCGCGATTGCTCCCTACAACGCCGCAACCAAAAAGTAGTTGAAGAAACGCCTGCACCAAATTTGCCAGCCGCTACGCGCGATAAATTATTGGCAGCCTCAAAGAGTTTGGGCGAAGCGGTAAATTATCGCTCGGCAGGAACCATTGAATATATTTACGACGCAGCGCGCGATGCCTTTTACTTTTTGGAAGTAAACACTCGCTTGCAAGTTGAACATCCCATCACTGAAGCTTGTACCGGTGTCGATCTGGTTGAGTGGATGATCCTTACCGCTGCGGGCACGCCGCCGAAATTGGATATCGAAATTAATCCAAAAGGCGCGGCAATTGAAGTGCGTTTGTATGCCGAAGATCCAGTACGCGACTTCCAACCATCACCAGGTGTATTAACTGATGTAGTGTTTTCCGAATCTGCGCGCATCGATACCTGGGTTTCAACCGGTACCGAAGTATCGCCCTACTACGATCCAATGATCGCGAAAATTATTGTGTACGGTAAAGACCGCGCTGATGCAATTAGTAAAATGAGCGCAGCACTGAATGAAACCCGCGCAGCCGGTATTGCCACCAACCTGGATTACTTGCGTCAGATTATCAATTCAGATTTCTTTGGCAGCGGCGATGTCGCCACCAACAAATTAGCCAGCTTTGAATATCAAGCGCCGGTTGTTGAGGTATTACAACCCGGCACTTACACCAGCGTGCAAGATTATCCCGGCCGCGTCGGCTTGTGGAGCATTGGTGTTCCACCGTCTGGCCCAATGGATGACTACGCATTTCGTTTAGCCAACCGTATTGTCGGCAACCATGAAAGTGCTGCCGCGCTTGAATACACCATTATCGGACCGAAATTAAAATTCCATCGCGATGCAATTATCGCGCTTGCGGGTGCAACATCACCTGCAAAAATTGATGGCGAATTAATTCCTTTCTGGCAACCGGTAGCCATTAAAGCCGGACAAATTCTCGACATAGGCAAAGCTGACCAAGGTTGTCGCGGTTATCTCGCGGTGCGCAACGGTTTCGATGTACCGGTTTATTTAGGCAGTCGTTCTACATTTGCACTCGGCCAATTTGGTGGTCATGCCGGTCGCACATTGCGCGCGACCGATATGCTACCAATCAGCAATCCGGCAATTGCTGCATGCACGACTCCAGCACCGATTTATGAAGCAGCAGCTGCGCCGGTTGAACTGATTCCGACCTATCCGAATGAATGGGAAATTGGTGTGCTTTACGGCCCACACGGTGCACCGGATTTTTTCAAACCCGAAGCGATTGAAATGTTTTTCTCCACCGCGTGGGAGGTGCATTACAACTCCAACCGTTTGGGTATTCGTTTGAATGGCCCCAAACCAACCTGGACTCGCAGCGATGGCGGTGAAGCCGGTTTGCATCCATCCAATATTCACGATACCGAATACGCAATCGGCTCAATTAATTTCACCGGTGATATGCCGGTAATTCTCACCAAAGACGGCCCCAGTCTCGGTGGATTTGTTTGCCCGGTAACTATCGTTAAAGCGGAATTGTGGAAAGTCGGTCAAGTAAAACCCGGCGATAAAATTCGCTTTAAACGCTTGAGTTTTGATACTGCATTGGCGATGGAATTATCAATTGATCGCGCAATTGAAAACCTGAGTGTTCAACCAGCGGTTCTACCAATCCCAATTACCAAACCGGAAAATACTATTTCCGAATGTATTGTTGCTGCACTTCCGCCACAAGGCAGCCGCCCGTTAGTGAGTTATCGCCAAGCAGGTGATAAATATATTTTGCTGGAATACGGCGACAACATTCTTGAATTGAGTTTGCGCCTGCGTGTGTATGCGTTGATGGAAGCATTAAAGGCATCACCAATTGAAGGCGTGATTGAATTATCGCCCGGTGTGCGCTCACTGCAGATCAATTACGACAGCCGTGTTATTCACCAACAGCAATTAATTAATCAATTGTTAGTGATCGAAGAAACATTAGGCGATGCCCGCGATACCAAAGTACCTAGCCGCATTGTGCACTTGCCAATGGCATTTGAAGACTCTGCAACACTTGATGCAGTTGCGCGTTATCGTCAGTCCGTGCGCGACACTGCGCCTTGGCTGCCAAGCAACACCGAATTTATGCGTCGTATTAATGGCTTGGATTCAGTCGATCAAGTTAAAGAAATTTTGTTTGAAACAAGCTACATGGTGTTAGGTTTGGGCGATGTGTATCTCGGTGCACCTTGCGCAGTACCGGTTGATCCGCGTCATCGTTTGCTCACCTCAAAATACAATCCAGCGCGTACTTACACTGCAGAAGGCACAGTGGGAATCGGCGGTGTGTACATGTGTATTTACGGCATGGATTCCCCCGGTGGTTATCAATTAGTCGGTCGCACCTTGCCTATCTGGAATAAATTCCTGAAAAACCCGGTGTTCAAAGATGGCGAGCCATGGCTGCTGAAATTCTTTGACCGTGTACGTTATTACGAAGTGACTGAAGAAGAACTCACTGCACAGCGCGAAGCATTCCGCGAAGGCCGTTTAAGCCTGCGCATTGAAGAAGATTATTTCAGCCTCGCGGAGCACGAACAATTCCTGCAAGACAACTCCGCGAGCATTGCAGAATTCAAAACCAAACAACAAGCCGCTTTCACTAAAGAAGTTGCGCTATGGCAAGCCGACGAAGAAAAACAAGTCGATGCCGCACTGCAAGCCAAAGTCTCCAGCGGCCCGATTGAAGTAGACGGCCATGCAATCACCGCCGACATCAGCGGCAACATCTGGAAACTACTGGTAGAGCCGGGCCAATTGGTAGAGGTTGATCAACCACTGTTAATTGTTGAAGCAATGAAGATGGAATTTTCTGTGTACGCAGATCGCGCAGCAAAAGTTAGCGCTGTGCACTGCGCACCAGGTAAGCAAGTGAATGCGGGTGATTTGTTGTTGGTGCTTGAGACTGACTAATTTAAAAAACCTGCCTACGGTACAAAAATGAAATTAATCAAAAACGACAAAAGCAAAAAGAAAGCTGATGAACCGCGCACCAATTTAACGGAGCGTATTTATCAGACGATCAAAGACGATATTTTTTCATTCCGTTTGTTACCGGGCGACAGGTTCAGCGAAAACGAAATTGCCGAGCGCGTTGCGGCGAGTCGTACACCAGTGCGCGAAGCATTAGCTCGCTTGCAACGCGAAGGATTTGTGGATGTTTCTTTTCGCAGTGGTTGGCAAGTAAAACCATTTGACTTTAAACAATTTGAACAACTCTACGATGTGCGCATTGTGCTCGAGCTGGCAGCGGTAAAAAGATTGTGCGAGATGGAACCAGGTCCTCATCTGGAAGATTTAAAACGTATCTGGTTAGTTAAACCGGAAGATCGCTTGGAAGATGGCCCAACGGTTTGTGCACTCGATGAGCGTTTTCACGAACAGTTAATTGAAGCTACCGGCAACATGGAAATGGCACGTATCCATCACGATATTACCGAACGCTTGCGCATTATCCGCCGTATCGATTTCACCCAGCGCAACCGTATCGAAGCGACCTATGACGAACACGCAAAAATCCTGCGCACAATTATGGAACGACGTGCAGAGGACGTAAAAAGTTATTTGAAGACACACATAGAAGCCAGTAAAGCAGAAGTTAGAAAAATTACCTTGCACATGCTCTATGAAGCACAGCAACAGAACCCGGATTAATTGTTAGTTTTTAAAAACCAGAGTGACAACACAGAGCATACGTGAAGCACATGCACTGTGATTAAGGAAGAAAAATCTGTCACCCACTATTAGCGTTAAAGGCGTTACCGGAAAAATGGGAGCTTATAAAAAAATTAGCATCCCGAACTAAACCACTGAGTCATTAAAACCATCTAGGAGATAGACCCATGAAGCTGAAGCAAATAGCAAAACATGTCGGGGCACTCGGTATCGCCTGCGGCTTGACCATCGCCTCGTTCAGCGCAGCTGCTGCTGACACCATCAAAGTCGGTGTACTTCATTCACTGTCAGGCACCATGGCGATTTCAGAAACGACCCTGAAAGATACCATGCTGATGTTGATTGAAGAGCAAAACAAAAAAGGCGGCTTGCTCGGTAAAAAACTTGAAGCCGTTGTTGTTGACCCAGCGTCTAACTGGCCACTGTTTGCGGAAAAAACCCGTGAGCTGTTAACCAAAGATAAAGTTGCAGCAATCTTCGGTTGCTGGACTTCAGTTTCGCGCAAATCAGTTCTGCCAGTCATTGAAGAATTGAACGGCGTACTGTTTTATCCAGTGCAATACGAAGGTGAAGAATCTTCACGCAACGTGTTCTACACCGGTGCTGCACCAAACCAACAAGCAATTCCTGCTGTTGATTACCTGATGAAAGAAATGAAAGTGAAGCGTTGGGTGTTGGCCGGTACCGACTACGTATACCCACGTACCACTAACAAAATTCTTGAGGCCTATTTGAAATCAAAAGGTGTTAAGCAAGAAGACATCATGATCAACTACACCCCATTCGGCCATTCCGATTGGCAAAACATTGTGTCTGACATCAAGCGTTTTGGTTCAGCGGGCAAAAAGACTGCTGTAGTGTCTACCATCAACGGCGATGCAAACGTTCCTTTCTATCGCGAACTGGGCAACCAAAAAGTAACTGCTGAAGATATTCCGGTTGTTGCTTTCTCTGTAGGTGAAGAAGAACTTTCTGGTATCGATACCAAACCGCTGGTTGGTCACTTGGCTGCATGGAACTATTTCATGAGCGAAGACAATCCTGCGAACGCGGCATTCATCAAACAATGGAAAACTTTCATCAAAGATCCAAAGCGCGTAACCAACGATCCAATGGAAGCTCACTACATTGGTTTCAATATGTGGGTTAAAGCAGTTGAGAAAGCAGGTACTACTGACACTGATAAAGTAGTTGATGCAATCATCGGCGTTGAAGCTCCTAACCTGACTGGCGGCGTAAGCAAAATGTTGCCAAACCACCACATCACCAAGCCAGTATTGATTGGCGAAATCCAGGCTGATGGCCAATTCCTCACCGTATCGCAAACCGATGGTTTGGTTCCAGGTGATGCATGGTCTGACTACCTTGATGGTTCAAAAGATCTGGAATCAGATTGGATCAAATTGAAGTGCGGTAACTACAACACCAAAACCAAAAAATGTTTAGGTGCTGCTGCGCAGTAATGCCTTGCCTTCCCTCCCGGGTTATCCCGGGAGTGGAATAAAACATCAAGTAATTCATTTACGATTTAGCAATATTCAAGAACACCTGAAAAAACGAAAAGCAACACATAAAACTAAAAATATCCAAACCCTATTTTATTTGCGTTAACAGAGACAAGACTATGCGAAACCCACTAAAGCCGCTTGGCAGATGGCAAGTGCAATTGATAATACTGTTATCAATTTGCTGTTCAGCAACGGTTTTTTCGCAAGAGAGCACTACTGCTCAAGAGCCAATTCAATCGGCAGAGGCCGATGTATCACCCGCAGCCGAAGCGCAAGAGACGCAACAAGCGGCTGAATCCCAACCTGAATTTGACACCCTCGTCAAAGCACTTACCCAAGGCAGCTTGCCCAAGCGTGCACAGACGGCTAAAAAATTAGCCAAATTAAATGACGAGCGCGTAGCCGCTATTTTTTCTGCACTGCAACAAGGCTCGCTCTACGCCACCAAAGGTGATGATCCAGTAGTTGCTATCGCGAGTAACAGCAACACATTTACCAACGCGATTAGCGGTGAACAAATTACTTCCGCTACCGATGATCTCAAGCGCGTTCCTATCAACAATACAATGCGTACCCAATTGCGCACGCTATTAGCCGCACTGAATCTGAATGATAAAAGTTCTGCTGTGCGTTTGGATGCAGTCAACCGCATGATTGCCGATGGTGTTGATGAAGACAGCATTGGATTATTGCAAGAGCGGCAGAAAACAGAACCGGATGACGATGTACGCGCAGCAATTACCGCAGCCGTAGCATTAATGAATTTGCAAAGCACGGAAATGCAAGTGCGTTTGGATGCAGTGCAAATATTGCGCGGCAGCTTGCAACCGGAAGTGCGTACCGCATTGATTGATGTAGCTGAAAACGATGCAGAGGAAAAAGTAAAACTGCAGGCCAAGTTAGCACTCGATTCCATTGAAGATCGCATCTCCGCGTTTCGCCTCGCAGAAAATATTTTCTTTGGCTTGAGCCTTGGTTCGGTACTGCTCTTGTCAGCAATCGGCCTCGCCATTACGTTTGGCGTAATGGGCGTAATTAATATGGCGCACGGCGAATTGATGATGATCGGCGCCTACGTAACCTGGGTAGTACAACAACTATTCCCCAACCAAATTGCCTACAGTTTAATGATCGCTATTCCAGCTGCCTTTATTGTTGCTGGCTTAGTAGGTATTGCGATTGAACGCGGCGTGATTCGCTTTTTATACGGTCGTCCACTGGAAACATTGCTCGCCACATTCGGTATCAGTTTGATTTTGCAGCAAGCAGCGCGCAGCATTTTTTCGCCACTTAACCGCGCCGTAGAGTTGCCTGAATGGATGAGCGGATCACTGGTAATCAATCCGGTTTTCTCAATCACCTACAACCGCTTGTACATTTTCATTTTCGGTTTGCTGGTGTTTTTTGCTCTCTTGATGATCCTGAAAAAAACCACCCTCGGATTAAAAGTTCGCGCTGTTTCGCAAAACCGCGCAATGGCTCGCGCAGTCGGTGTACGCGCCAGCTGGGTAGATGCAATGACCTTTGGTTTGGGTTCTGGTATCGCTGGCATCGCCGGTGTTGCACTGTCACAGCTCACCAACGTCGGCCCCAACCTCGGGCAAGCCTACATTATCGATTCATTTATGGTGGTGGTATTTGGTGGCGTCGGCAACTTGTGGGGAACACTTGTGGGCGCGATGGGCTTGGGCATTATCAATAAATTTTTAGAACCCTACGCCGGTGCGGTACTCGCAAAAGTCTTGGTGCTAGTGCTGTTGATTTTATTTATCCAGAAGCGACCGAAAGGAATATTTCCGCAGAAGGGTCGTGCGGCGGCGGATTAACCCCCACCCGGCCTCCCCCTCAAAAATGGGGAGGAGTTACACTTAATCTCCCACCTTTCAATAAGGGGAAGAGATCAGAGCGCCGCTTTTGCTCCTCCCCCTTGCAAAGGGGGAGGTTGGGAGGGGGTTAAGTTTTTCGGAAAAATTTTAAAGAGAAAATTTATGTTAACCCAACGTTTATTACTCAGTGATCGCGGCGGCATGATTGTGCTGGGATTGGTATTGCTCGCGATGGTGCTGGTGCCCATATGCAATATTCTTGTACCGGAAAGTTCTGCACTGCATGTATCGACATTTACTGTCACGCTACTGGGAAAATTTTTATGTTACGCACTGCTCGCGTTAGCGGTGGATTTAATTTGGGGTTACTGCGGAATTCTATCGCTCGGCCACGGTGCATTTTTCGCACTGGGTGGTTATGCGATGGGTATGTACCTGATGCGTCAAATAGGCCCGCGCGGCCAATACGGTGATCCTCTCCTGCCCGACTTTATGGTGTTCCTGAACTGGAAAGAATTGCCTTGGTATTGGCAGGGCTTTGATATGTTTTGGTTCGCGATGTTAATGGTCATTGTTATCCCCGGCATACTCGCGTTTGTATTTGGTTGGCTCGCATTCCGTTCACGTGTGACAGGTGTTTATTTTTCGATTATCACCCAGGCACTAACTTACGCTCTGTTGCTCGCGTTCTTCCGCAACGAAATGGGCTTTGGCGGTAACAATGGCTTGACCGACTTTAAAGATATCCTCGGTTTTCCTATCGCGGCTAACGGCACACGTATCTCACTGTTTTTAGCATCGGGCTTTATGTTGATCATTGCCTATATTGCCTGTCGTTACATTGTGACTTCACGTATGGGAAAAATTATTGTCTCCATCCGCGATGCAGAAAGTCGCACGCGTTTTTGCGGTTACCAAGTAGAAAGTTACAAACTCTGGTTATTTGTTTTCTCTGCAGTGCTTGCAGGAATCGCTGGTGCGCTCTACGTACCGCAGGTGGGCATTATCAACCCCGGTGAGTTTTCGCCACTCAACTCAATTGAATTGGTGGTCTGGGTTGCAACAGGTGGCCGCGGTACTTTGTTTGGTGCAATTGTCGGCGCCTTTACGGTTAACTACGGCAAAACTGTGTTCACATCTTACTCGCCGGAAACCTGGTTATTTGCACTCGGTGCGTTGTTTGTAATCGTAACGCTGGTGCTACCAAAAGGTTTGGTGGGTTTATTTAATCGCAATAAGAAGGCTGCGGTTAAAAAAGAGGCGAGCAGCACCACCGAAAATACCGTTGCTAACAAGGAGCCTGTGTAATGAATATTTTTTCTCGCGACCGTCGCAGCATTGGCCAAAAAGATCCTAATTTCGGTGCACCGCTCGATACTTCCCACGGCCCTATCTTGTATGTGGAAGGTATCACCGTAAGCTTTGATGGTTTTCGTGCGCTTAATAATTTGAATTTGTATATCGACGAAGGTGAATTGCGCTGCATCATCGGGCCAAACGGCGCAGGCAAAACCACCATGATGGATGTAATTACCGGTAAAACCAAACCCGATGAAGGCAGCGTTTATTTCGGCCAGCAAATTGATTTACTGGGTTTGTCCGAACACCAAATCGCACGCGGTGGTATCGGCCGTAAATTCCAAAAGCCCACCATTTTTGAAGCACTAAGTGTGTACGAAAATTTGGAGTTGGCGACGGCAGCCGATAAACGCGTTTGGTGGACACTCACCCAAAAATTAAACAGTGCCCAACTGTACCGCATTGACGAAGTACTTATCCAAATTGGTTTGGCTGAACACAGATACAAAAATGCCGGCTCGCTGTCACACGGCCAAAAGCAATGGCTGGAGATCGGCATGCTGCTGATGCAAAACCCGCGCGTACTTTTGGTCGATGAGCCCGTTGCCGGTATGACCGGTGAAGAAACAGAAAAAACGGCAGAACTATTGTTATCGCTTGCAGGTGAACACTCTGTGATTGTGGTTGAGCACGACATGAAATTTGTGCGCTCAATTGCACGCAAAGTGACGGTATTACACCAGGGTTCTGTGTTAACCGAGGGTACTATGGATCAAGTACAAAACGATCCGAAAGTGATTGAAGTGTATCTTGGTGAGTAACTCCTGACGGGTGAATAGCATTTGTGCGAAAGAATTTGGATGAGTGAATCATGCTGAACATTAAAAATATTAATCAATATTACGGCCAAAGCCATATCCTTTGGGATTTGTCGCTCGATTTAAAAGAAGGCACTTGCGGCTGTTTGATCGGTCGCAACGGCGTGGGCAAAACCACCTTACTAAAATGCATTACCGGTTTATTGCCGGTGCGCGATGGTGCCATACAATTTAATGGTTATGAGATCAATAAACTCTCTACCGAAAACCGCGCGCGCGGCGGCATAGGTTTTGTTCCGCAAGGCCGCGAAATATTTCCACTCTTGACGGTGGAAGAGAATTTAAAAATATCGCTAGGCGCACGCAAAGATAAAGCGCGCTTTATTCCCGGATTGATTTATGAACTATTCCCTGTGTTAAAAGAAATGAAACACAGACGCGGAGGCGATTTATCCGGCGGGCAACAGCAACAGCTCGCGATAGGAAGAGCATTAGTGCTCGATCCTAAATTACTGATCCTCGACGAACCTACTGAAGGTATTCAGCCAAACGTAGTGCGCGATATTGGCGAAGTGATTCGCAAACTTAATCGCGAGCTGGGATTGACGGTTTTGCTCGTCGAACAAAAACTGCCCTTCGCCCGCCGCGTCGCCGATGACTTTTTTATTATGGAAAAAGGCAGCGTAGTCGCCACTGGCCCGATTGCCGATTTGAAAGATGATTTGGTACAGCGTTATTTGAGTGTTTAACCCTCCTCATCAAGGTGTCAGCACATTCGCTGACACCGACCTAACCTACAGAAACTCTCGCCACCTCTTTCCCTCACCTGAAAGCCGCTACAAGTTTTGTTAAGGCTAGCCCGCCACAGTTATATACACCTTGACTATAAGATTGGTTTAGGCGATCCTACTGCCGACTTGTACACGAGTATCCAACACCTGCGGTACAGGGTGATTGATCGGCATGGACTGCTATGCTGGTTGGACAACCCCATTACATTAATAAGAAGTCATAACAATGAATCAAACCACGCAAAAACTCTCGGTTGTAGAGAAAGTCGGCTACAGCCTGGGCGACCTCGCCGCCAACCTGATCTTCCAAACACTGGTTACCTTCCTCGCCTTTTTCTATACCGATGTCTACGGCATATCGCCCGGAAAAGCGGCGATGATTATGGCGGCGGGCGGCCTGTTTGGAGCCTTTTTTACTCCCGTAATGGGGATCATTGCCGACCGCACCTCAACCCGCTGGGGTAAATTCCGCCCCTGGTTGCTGTGGACCGCAATCCCGTTCGGCGCCGTTGCCTTACTCGCCTTTAGCACACCGGATTTTGAAGAGAACGGCAAAGTCGTTTACGCCTTTGCAACTTACATCGCGCTATTGGTGATTTACGCGGCGAACAACCTGCCCTACTCCGCCTTGAGCGGCGTGTTGACCGGCAATATGGCTGAGCGCAATAGTTTGTCAGCCTACCGTTTTGTGGCGGTGATGGTGGCGCAATTCATTATTCAAGTATTGTTGTTGCCGCTGGTATTAATCCTCGGTGACGGCGATAAAGCGGTGGGTTTCCACAACACCATGTTAGTGTTCTCGATCACCGGAACGATTTTCTTTTTGATCGCATTTATCACCACCAAAGAGCGTATTTTGCCGGTGGTAGAAGCACGTAATAGTATCGCGCAGGATTTTTCTGATCTCGCTAAAAACCTGCCGTGGATTGTGATGCTGGCGGTTACGATTTTGGTATTCGTCACCCTCGCGCTCAAAGGCGGCATGTACATTTATTATTTTGAAAACTACTTGAGTGAGGCTCATCTTGCGCAGTTTTTAAATGATATCGGCTTTAACAGTTTCATCGCCGGACTCAACAGCGTACTTACCAGTGTCGGTTTATCTGAATTCCAATGGCCGAAAGATGCCCCAACCTCAACCTTCAGTTTATTTAACGGTTGCGGCATTATCATGATGATAATCGGTATAGGTTTCTCCAAAAACCTCGCCGACAAATTTGGTAAACGCAATGTATTTGCCAGCGCACTTTTCCTCTCTACCGTATTTGTCTTCGCGTTTAAATTTTATTCGGCCGAGAGCATCGGCATTGTGTTTGTATCGCAAATCCTGCACGGCTTTTTCTACGGTGTAACCATTCCGTTGCTGTGGGCGATGATCGCCGACGTAGCCGATTATTCCGAATGGAAAAACAATCGCCGCGCAACCGCGATGGTATTTTCCGCAATGATTCTCGGTTTAAAACTGGGTTTGACCATCGGCGGTTCATTAGTCGCGGGCCTGCTTGCCCATTACGGTTACGAAGCAAGTCTTGCACAGCAAAATCCGGAAACAATTGAAGGTATTAAAACCGGCGTAAGCGTATTTGCATCGCTGCCATTCTTTATGGCGGTTGCCTGCATGTTCTTCTTCTCAATCAACAAGAAGATGGAAAACCAAATCGAAGCCGATTTGAACGAGCGCCGCAAAGCGGTAGGTAAATAATTTTCCAAACGCATTTTTTAGTTTTATTGAAATTGAAAGTGAGACATTGATATGGCTGCTGAAGAAACCCTAGCCCCGGAAGTCATCGCCGATTTAAAAGCGCGTGCGATTTCCCAACCGCTGGTTGAACACATTTACACCGCTGATCCATCGGCGCATGTGTTTAACGGCAAGATTTATATTTACCCATCACACGATATCGAAGCGGGCATTCCGTTTAACGACAACGGCGATCATTTCGGGATGGAGGACTATCACGTTATTTCATTGGACTCGCCCGATAGCCCAGCCGTCGATAACGGTGTCGCCCTGCATGTGAAAGATGTCCCTTGGGCAGAACGCCAAATGTGGGCACCGGATGCTGCGCACAAAGACGGCAAATATTATTTATATTTCCCCGCAAAACGCGCCGACAATATTTTCCAAATCGGTGTTGCCGTGGGCGATTCACCTATCGGCCCTTTTAAAGCCGAACCCGAAGCGATCAAAGGCAGCTACTCCATCGACCCGGCAGTATTTGAAGATGTCACTCCTAATAAAAACAGCAACTACTACATGTATTACGGCGGGATTTGGGGTGGCCAGTTGCAGAATTATCGCAACAACCAATATGACGCAAACCGTGGCGAACCGGCTGACAACGAGCCAGCACTCGGCCCAATCGTCGCGCGCCTCACTGCTGATATGAAAGAGTTCGCCGAAGCACCGCGAGAAATCCAGATACTTGACCAGGACGGCAACCCGATATTGGCTGGCGACCACGACCGCCGTTTCTTTGAAGCCTCATGGGTGCACAAATACAACGGTAAGTACTACTTCTCCTACTCCACCGGCAACACTCACTTTTTGTGTTACGCCACCGGCGATAATCCTTACGGGCCATTTACCTACCAAGGGCAAATCCTCACCCCCGTCATCGGCTGGACGACTCACCATTCAATCGCCGAATACCAAGGCCAGTGGTATCTGTTCTATCACGATTCAGTGCTGTCAAAAGGTATCACTCACTTGCGTTCGGTGAAAATGGCCCCACTTACTCATAAGGCGGATGGCAGTATCGAAACCATCACTCCCTACCGCGATTAGCAATCCCTCCCAACCTCCCTGGCTACGCGCCCCGTTTCAAAGGGAGGGGCTTGATGCCACCCTTTTTGAAAAAGAGGGGTTTGGGGAGATTAAAGCCAATCGGATTGAGCCGAAATTAAGGCTCGATCACTGGGGAGAATGGAGGTAGAATGCCGCCACTCGCTGCTGGACGTGGGAAGCTCGCAAGAACAACCCTTCGAGTAGCGAATGGGGTCGATTTGGATTCGACGCCGGTAACAAAGCCCAAGGTGCATGTCGTGATGACAGCCAATCACGTTAATCCAAAGCTGTACTTGAATAGTCGCAAACGACGATTCTTACGCTTTAGCAGCTTAATCGCTGCTAACGGTCTATAACAAGGTGCCAGTACCGCGTTAAAGCCCGTCATACAGAACTGGATCGCAGCAAAGCTTGCCTGGGGTGGCGCTGCTAAAACTCTACAGGATCGCGCTTTTCGTCCTGCCTGTTGGGCTGATAAGCGTTAAATCAATAAACGGATCTAAACATGTAGAGCCGCGGATGGAGTGCTGGCGGACGGGGGTTCAAATCCCCCCGGCTCCACCAAATTCCAACTAAAAAACCCGATCAGAAATGATCGGGTTTTTTATTGCTTGCTAACTCAACAAAAAGACCAGCACAGCGTTTGACTGGCGGTTGCTTACACACGAAATACAATTATTGACAATCTTTGTACACCCCCCTAGCATTTTCAGAGCAATATCTGCCTTTGGAGGCCGCCATGCATGTATCACTGACACCGGAACTCGAATCCCGCATTAAAGCCAAAGTGGAAAGTGGCCTTTACAACAATGCCAGCGAAGTCATCCGTGAAGCCTTGCGCTTTATGGACACCCACGAAGACTGGATTCACGAGATCAAACTGGCTCGCCTACGCGAGCAATTAAAAGTTGGCGTAGATCAGTTGGATCACGGCGAGGGCATTGCCATTGAATCCAAAGCTGCACTCGACACCCTGTTTGATAGCATCAAGGACTGATCGCGGTGCCTACTCACCAACTCATCATTGCTCCAGCCGCGAAAGCAGACCTAAAAGACATCTACCAATATGGTCTGAGGCAATGGGGTCAGGCTCAATCCGAGGCCTATCTGGAAATCCTTAAAGGAAAATTCTGGTCACTGACTGAACAGCCCCTCATGGGAACTGAGCGGCAAGAACTTCTCGCGAGTATGCGCAGCCTACCAATTGAAAGCCATATTTTGTTTTACCGTGTTACGACCACAAACGTGGAAATAATCCGTGTACTTCATGGCCGCCAAGATCCTGCACGTCATTTGAAATAACCAATTAGTTCACGTTCAACTGCGCCGGGGGGATTTGAACTGGTACCCCCACCAACAAGACTGCTTCATCCAAAATAAATCAATCTTTTTAAACCCCACTCGATCACAGCTCAATTACTGTTCAAAACCTGATTTAACCCGATTTTTTAACTAGAATGCGCCTCAAACAACAGTTTCAGGATGAGCCGCATGTCCCAACAATCCAACAACCTTGCTGCCTACATTTGGTCGCTCGCCGACCTGCTACGCGGGGATTTTAAACAGAGCCAATATGGTCGTGTGATTCTGCCCTTTACCCTGCTGCGCCGTTTGGAGTGTGTGCTTGCCTCTACCAAGGCGGCGGTGCTTGCGCAAGTGCCAGCAGTAGATGCCATGAAGCTGCCCGAAGAGGCCTCAGAAAAATTTCTGCTCAATGCGACTAAAACCGCTAAGAATCCCGGTGGTCTCGCCTTTTTTAATACCTCCCCTATGGATTTAAGTCTGCTGGGCGAAACCGGCATTAAGCCTAATCTGGAAAAGTACATTCAAAGCTTTTCTAAAGATGCGCGGGAGATATTCGACCACTTTAAGTTTTCCGAATTTATTGGCTTGCTTAACGATGCCAACTTGCTCTACAAGATTGTGCAAAAGGTGCGTACGACTGACTTAAGCCCCGAGGCGGTTTCAAACCACGACATGGGCTTGGTGTTTGAAGAGTTAATCCGCAAGTTTGCGGAAAGCTCCAACGAAACCGCAGGGGAACACTTTACCCCACGCGATATTGTCCACCTCACTACCTCTTTAGTATTTTCTGAGGATGACGATGCACTCACCAAACCCAATGTCATCCGCTCCATTTACGACCCCACGGCGGGTACCGGCGGCTTCCTGTCGTCCGGTATGGAATATGTGTACGAGCACAACCCCAATGCGCGTATGGCGGCTTTTGGTCAGGAACTTAACCCCGAGAGCTACGCCATTTGCAAGGCGGATATGCTGATCAAAGGGCAAGAAGTTGCCAATATTAAATTGGGCAACACCCTCTCTAACGATCAACTCTACGCCGATAAATTCGATTACATGCTTTCCAATCCGCCGTTTGGGGTGGATTGGAAAAAGATTGAAGGCGAGATTCAAAAGGAACACAACGAGAAAGGTTTTAATGGTCGCTTTGGTCCAGGCCTGCCGCGTGTGTCCGATGGTTCGTTACTGTTCCTATTGCATTTGATTAGCAAACTGCGTGAGCTTCACGAAGGCGGTGGCCGCATCGGAATTATCCTCAATGGCTCGCCGCTTTTTACCGGCGGTGCTGGCAGTGGTGAAAGTGAAATCCGTCGCTACATTTTGGAATCCGATTTATTAGAAGCCATAGTCGCACTGCCGACCGATATGTTCTACAACACTGGCATTGCCACCTACATCTGGATTTTGTCCAACAAAAAACAGGCGGAGCGCAAAGGCAAGGTGCAGCTTATTAACGGCAGCGACCTTTACAGCAAAATGCGTAAATCCCTCGGCTCCAAACGCAATATGATGGACGAAGAAGATATTCGCACTATCACTCGTTGCTTTGGCAACTTTGATGCGATCGCCGCTTACGATTTAGATAAAGCCGCCGACGTAAAAAGTAATCGTGGTCGCCAGTCTGCCAACGCGAAGGTAGAAGCACCCAAAACCTTTGCCAGTAAGATTTTTGAAAATCACGAGTTCGGCTACCGCCGCATTACTATCGAGCGCCCCTTATGTTTGTCTGCGCAATTTAGCGATAAGGCGATTGCCAACCTGCGCTTTGCCACAGGTGCCTTTAAGCCAGTCATGGAATGGATTTACGAACATGTGGGTGAAGAATGGACGGACGAAACATACGGGCAACTCGCCACACATGAAGAATCTATTCGTGCCAAAATCAAAAAAGATTTCACCGACTTAAAAGAAAAACAAATTAAAGATGTGTTGGATGCAGACCTCTGGCTTTCCCAGAAAAAACTGATGGAAAAAGCCCAGCAGTTGCGCGCCTGTTTTTCAACAGAAGGGGGTGATGCCGAATACCATGACTTTAATTTATTCGAGCCGCTTTTGGCACAAACACAAAAAACTTTGGGCATAAAGCTGGATACCAAAGAGCAAAAACAATTGCTCGATGAAATTACCTGGAAGAACCCGGAAGCCGAACCGATTATTAAGAAAGTGCTCAAGGAAAAAGAAGATCCTTTCTACGGTAAATTCACCTATAAAGGCAAAGTGGTAATTTTTGAGCAAGACGGCGATTTGCGCGATAACGAAAACGTGCCGCTCAATCCGGCGCTGTCTGTAAATGAAATTAACGAAGCCTACTTCAAAAAAGAAGTACAACCCCATGTGCCCGATGCCTGGATTAACCCCGACAAGCGCGATGCCAAAGATAACGAAATCGGCATAGTGGGTTATGAAATCCCCTTTAACCGCCATTTCTACGTTTACCAACAGCCGCGCAAGCTGGAAGAGATAGATGCGGACTTGGATGAAGTCACCAAAAGCATTTTGGCATTGCTGCAAGAGGTGCATTCCTAAGCGGCAGCCCGTGGGCTTGAGTTGGCTATATTTGTCTTATAAAGCGTGCTAACCTGTCCGAAATATAGGGTCATTTTTCGGACAAAAAACAGGTTTTTGATAAGTTGAATAATGTTGAAAATCAAATAGTTAGTTCGATATATGGGCATGGTAGGGGTTGGTCTTTTTCTAAAAAAGATTTTGCCTCCCTCGCCCAGCCGGGCACTATTGACCGCAGCCTGAGCCGTTTAGCGGAAAAAGGCACTATCCGGCGGCTCAATCGCGGTATTTATGACTACCCCAAATACAGCAAGCTGCTCGGTCAAAGCCTGGGGCCAGATATGGATCAGGTCGCCCATGCCTTGGCGCGCAAACACGGGTGGAATATTCAAGTATCCGGCAATGCCGCGCTCAATATCTTAGGTCTGTCTACACAGGTGCCTACGCAATACGTTTACCTTAGCGATGGCCCCAGCAAAACCTACGATATCGCAGGCCAAGCACTCGCGTTCCAAAAAACCAAAATGACGCACCTAGACCTTAAATACCCGGAAAGCGCCCTGCTGGTTCAAGCGCTTGAAGCCTTAGGTAAAGAGCCGCTAAGCGAACAGCAACGCGCAGCTATTTACCAATACTTTCAGCCGGATGGCGATGTGTCTCCTTACCGCAGAGCGCGAATCCTGAAAGATACCCAATACGTCACCAGTTGGATTTATGAGGTGATTAAAAGCATTTTCGCGTACCCAAGCCAAAAGGCGAGTACGAACAAGGAACCCACATGAAAACCCTCGCGCTACGCTCAGCCGCAGAGCGCCGCGAGGTATTCAGTGCAACTGCCACCGCAATGGCCATTAGACCCGCAGCGGCAGAAAAAGACTTTTGGTTGTGCTGGGTATTAATGCAAGTGTTTGAAGAGCGAACACTGGCGGCCTGTTTGCGCTTTAAGGGCGGCACCTGTTTAAGCAAATGCTTTAATTTAATTCAGCGTTTTTCGGAAGATATAGATTTAATTCTGGATTGGACGCAAGTCACCGATATTGACCCCTTAGCGCCACGCAGCAAAACCCAACAAGATAAACTCAATCAGCAAATGAACAGCCAAGCGCAAGCGTTTATTGCGCAGACGATTTTGCCAAAACTATTAAGCGTTATAGCGCCTGTGTGTACCGCCGCTATAGATAACGAAGATCCGCACACGATTAATATTCAATATCCCGCCGAATTTGCAGCAGGCTATTTGCGCCCGCAAATTCGTTTAGAAATCGGCCCACTCGCCGCCATGATGCCAATGGGCATTTACCCTGTAACACCTTATGCAGCAGAAAAATTCCCAAAATTATTTGTGCAACCCAGCATTCATGTTTCCGCCATAAAACCTGAGCGCACCTTTTGGGAAAAGCTAACTATTTTGCACGCCGAAGCGCACCGCCCAGAAACTAAATCCATGCCGTCGCGCTATTCGCGCCATTATTACGATGCTTACCAATTAGCCATCAACCCAAGCGTGAATCATGCGCTGAATGATATGGCCATGTTGCAACAAGTGGTTGAGTTTAAGCAGCGCTTTTACCCCAGCAGTTGGGCGAGTTATGAAACAGCGGCAGCCGGTACATTTAAACTCAGGCCAAGTGAGCATCATTTGTTAAAACTAAAACAAGACTACAAAGAAATGGGTGAAATGATTTTTGGCGTAAAGCCAAGCTTTGAAGAAATGCTTGAAACTTTGGCGGCTGTGGAACAGCAAATTAATGCCCTCCATGCAGGAGATAGAAATTGAGTAGGTATCAGGCTTATCCAGAGTATAAGGATTCTGGAGTTAAGTGGCTGGGAGAAGTGCCAAGTCACTGGACTCTGTGCAGAATTAAAGATATAGCAATGATTAATGCATCAAAGTCTGAGGTAAGAAGCCTTCCTGCGGACTCTTTAGTTAGTTTCTTGCCGATGGAATCCATTGGTGAAAAAGGAGAACTAGATACATCGCGAACAAAATTTTTATCGGAAGTTTTGACGGGTTACACATACGTTGCGAATGGTGATCTGATGATCGCCAAAATAACTCCTTGTTTTGAAAACGGTAAGGGTGCAATTGCCAATGACTTAGTTAACGGTGTTGGTTTCGCTACTACAGAAGTAATTCCTATTCGACCAGTCACCAAATCTGATGCTAAATTTTTGTTCTATTTGCTGAACTGCGATCCATTCAAATTTATGGCCGAAAGTTCAATGTACGGTGCCGGAGGGCAAAAAAGAGTTGCAGATAGTTTTGTCGCTGAATATCACTTAACTTTTCCATCAAAAGATGAACGAAATAGAATCGCCAACTTCCTCGACCACGAAACCGCAAAAATCGACACGCTGATCGAACAGCAACAACAACTGATTCAACTGCTAAAAGAAAAACGCCAGGCCGTTATCAGCCATGCGGTTACCAAAGGGCTTAATCCTAATGCACCTATGAAAGGTTCTGGTGTGGAGTGGTTGGGGGAAGTGCCGGAGCATTGGGAAACTCTGCCTATTTCAAAAATTTCTACAAAAATCACGAATGGATATGTAGGGCCAACTAGAGATATTCTTGTTAACGAGGGGGTGTCCTACATCCAAGCGACACATATTAAAAAAGGTGCCGTGAATTTTGATGGCGAATATTATGTAACTAAAGAATGGAGTGAAAAAAATTCCAAGTCTATTTTGAAGAAAGGAGATGTTCTAATTGTCCAAACGGGTGCAGGGGCTGGAGATGTTGGCCTTGTGTCTGAACACGAAGAAGGATTCAACTGCCATGCACTTATTATTGTTCAGTGCAATCCAAATATGATGTTAGGCGAATTTCTTTCAAACGTCTTAAGTTCGAGCTATGGATATGCAGTTTTGTATTCCATAAGAACCGGCGGCATGCACCCCCATCTAAATTGCGGTGAAGTAAAGTATGTGAGAGTTCCAGTGCCTCCATTTACTGAGGCAATTGAAATTAATGCGCATATCCAAGATATGAAATCTAAATTTTCAAAATTAATTGACGTTGCAGAAAATAAAATAGAAATATTGAAAGAACGCCGCACCGCCCTAATCTCCGCCGCCGTCACTGGCAAAATCGATGTGCGCAACTGGCAGGCACCAACACACCAATAAGTAAATACAAAGGGAACACCATGCTAGACCAAACGGCAGAGCGTATTTTTCAAGAGGATATTATTCGCCAAATGCTGGCGAGTGGTTGGTTGTTAGGCGAAGCAAAACACTACAACCGCGAGCTGGCGCTCTACACGCAGGACACGCTGGATTTTGTGCAAACCACCCAGCCGGAGATGTGGAAAAAGTTTTGCGCTAACTATCCTTCAAGCCCCGATGAAAAATTTATCGAGCTGGTAGCAAAGCAACTTAATAAAGCTGACCCCAATGCGACCAGCAGCGAATCGCGCAAGTTTGGCACCTTGGGTGTATTGCGCCACGAACTGCGCGACCGCAATACCCGCTTTAGCCTCTGCCAATTTAAACCCGAGCATGACCTTAACCCGGACACCCTCGCCAATTACCAACAAAACCGCCTGCGTTTAGTGCCCGAGCTGGTCTATAGCCCTTGGGTTGCTCAGCAGTTAAATAAAGGCACCTCAATTGCTGAGATGTCATCGGCCTATACCAATGCTGCAATTGAAAAAACGAAAGCAGTTAAATCTGATGCTGCTAAAGCATGGCGAATTGATCTGGTGTTATTTGTGAATGGTCTGCCTGTCGCTACTCTGGAATTAAAATCGGAATTTAAACAAGCGGTAGATCGCGCAGTTAAGCAATACAAAACCACACGCTTGCCGGTGGACCCCGTCGCTAAAAAGGCGGAGCCACTATTAACCTTTAAACGCGGCGCGCTGGTGCATTTTGCGGTGAGTCAGTATCAAGTATTTATGGCCACCAAGCTGGCAGGTAGCGATACGTTCTTTTTACCCTTTAATAAAGGTACTAGCGATGGCGCTGCCGGTAACGATACACCGGAAGACATCCACCAATATGCTACCGATTATTTGTGGAATGAAGTGTTGCTGCCAGACAACTGGTTAAATATTCTCGCCCGCTTTGTGCATTTGAACATCGAAGAAAAAGAAACCTGGGAGGGCGAGAAGTACAAAAAAGAAAGCATGATCTTTCCGCGCTATCACCAATGGCGGGTGGTGAATAATTTGTTAGCGGCCGCTCAAAGCGAAGGGCCAGGTCAGCGCTATTTAATTCAGCACAGCGCGGGTTCGGGCAAATCCAATTCCATCGCCTGGACTGCGCATCAACTGTCATCGCTCTATACCCAGCAAGGTAAAAAGCTGTTTGATTCAGTGATAGTCGTTACCGACCGAACCGTATTGGATGCGCAACTGCAAGACACCATCTACCAATTCGAACACACCGAAGGTGTTGTAGGGCGTATTAATAATCAAGAGGGTGACGGCTCAAAATCTGAAAAGCTGGCGAGCGCGTTGGAGCAATCCCAGCCTATTATTATCGTTACGATTCAAACCTTTCCCTTTGTATTAAAAGCCATCGCCAACAGCGCGCAGTTAAAAGAGCGCAGTTACGCCATTATTGCGGACGAGGCGCATTCATCGCAAACCGGGCAAACCGCCAAAAAACTCAAAGATGTTTTGCAATTAGACGCCAGCAAAAATGATGAGGATGAACTGGAGGGGGAAGACGTTATCAGCGCAGCTGCAAGCCAATCTAATACCAATTTAAGTTACTTTGCATTTACCGCCACACCTAAAGCCAAGACTCTGGAAATGTTTGGCCGTTGCCCCAACCGCACCGAACCGCCCTCCAAAACCAATAAACCCGAAGCCTTCCATGTGTACAGTATGCGTCAAGCGATTGAAGAAGGTTTTATTTTGGATGTGCTAAAAAATTACACTAACTATAAAGTCGCCTACAAACTTGCGCTAAAAGTTGCTGAGGCAGATACCGAGGTAGAAAGTAATCGCGCTAAAGCCAAGCTCAATCAATGGGTACGCCTGCACGACCATAACATCAGCCAAAAGGTTGCGGTCATTATTGAGCACTTTAAAGAGCATGTAATGGGGCTACTCAATGGGCAAGCCAAGGCGATGGTAGTGACCAGCTCGCGCAAAGAGGCGGTGCGCTACAAGCTCGCCGTTGATAAATATATTACCGAAAAGGGTTACCAAAAAATTCATGCGATGGTCGCATTTTCCGGCGAAGTAGAATTTACACCTAATGATCCAAACAGTGCAGCGCTGGTGGGTGAGAAATTTACCGAGAAAAATATGAACCCCGGCCTGCACGGCCGTGATATGCGCAAAGCCTTTGATACAGACGACTACCAGGTAATGATAGTCGCCAACAAATTCCAAACCGGCTTTGACCAACCCAAGCTCTGCGCTATGTATGTGGATAAAAAGCTGGGAGGCGTTGAGTGTGTGCAAACGCTCTCGCGCTTAAACCGCACTTATCCCAGCAAGGCAGAAACCGGCACTTTCGTGTTGGATTTCTTTAACGAGCCGCAAGAGATATTGGATTCCTTCCAGCCTTACTACCAAACGGCCGAGCTGACGGATGTATCTGACCCGAACTTGATATACGAGTTACTCGATAAATTGCGCGCAGGCGGTATTTTCTTATGGACGGAGGTCGAACAATTCTGCAGAGCGTTTTATGTAAAAAATAAAACCAATGCCGCTGTCTCTAATATTTGCAAACCAGCTGTAGAGCGCTGGACTCTACGCTACAAGCATGCCGCTGAAGCCTTTAGCGATGCGAAGATGATTTTTGAGCGCACCAAAAAAACAGGCGACGCTGTATTAATCGCAAACACTGAAAACAGCCTTAAAGAATGCAAAAAAGCCAAAGATGCTTTAGAAGTCTTTAAAAAGGATTTAGGTAGCTTTGTGCGTTTTTACGATTTTATGTCGCAAATCGTCAACTACGAAGACAGCGACCTGGAAAAACTCTGCCTCTACGCTCGCACCTTGCGCCCCATGCTGCGCGAAGTTGTACTGGAACAGGATGAGATAGATCTGGATAACCTTAGCTTGAGTCATTATCGCCTATCACTATTGCGCCAGCAGGATTTAAAGCTGGTGGTAGATGCTGGCGAGCAGTTAGATCCAATTACTGAATTAGGTTCGGGGGCAGGCCGCGACCAAAAAGAAGAGTTTCTCTCGAAAATTATTGATCGATTAAACGAAATCTTTGTCACCGATGAACTTACCGACAAAGATATGGTGAACTACGCCTACACCATCCGCGACAAAATGAGCGAAAACCAAAAAGTCATGGATCAAATAGCCAATAACTCACCTGAGCAAGCGCTGTTGGGCGACTTCGCCAAAGCCTTCGATAGCGCCATCATCGATTCAGCCGCAGCGAATCAAAACCAAACAATGCAAGTAATGGGTGATGCCAATAAAGGCCAGAAATTTATGAAACTGGTGTTTGATTTATTGGTAGCGGCGATGAAGGCAGATAAAGAAAACACCGAGAGTGACGCAAATAATGCATAAAAAGCTCTTTAGGGCAAATTCATTTAGATGATGTAATAAACATCACCTAAATGAATGTGAATTCAGACTTAATTGAAATGACGATTCCAGATAAACCGAATAGTCGTTTGCAGAGATATCGCCTAACCGCTAAGGGTAAATACTTAATCTCTCAAAAATGATCAGATTTTTGAAGATCTTCATCGCAAGTATCAAGATGCCACCTGCACAACTACCTTCTCCTCCCTAATCGGCAAATTCACTAACGCAGCAGCGAGTGCTAACGCTGCATCCGCCCACCACATCCATAAATAATTACCGGTAGATGTAACCGCGATACCACCGAGCCATGCGCCGAGGAAGCCGCCGATTTGGTGGCTGAGCAAGGTGAAGCCGAAGAGTGTGGCGAGGTAGCGGACGCCGAAGAGTTTGCCGATTAATCCGGCGGTGGGTGGGACTGTGGCTAGCCAGGTTGCGCCGAGTACGGCGGCAAAAATATAAAACGTCCAAGGTTCTTTAGGTGCGGCGAGATAAATGAGAATGGCGATGGTGCGTGAAGCGTACATCCAAAAGAGGATCATTTTCATGCGCACGCGTGAGCCAAGTGCGCCGGCGGCGAGACTGCCGAATATATTTGCCAAACCGATAATAGCTAACGAAGCAGATGCAACAGTAACACTCAAGCCACACAAATTTACTTCGTTCGGTAAATGCGTTACTAAAAAGGCGATGTGAAAGCCGCAGGTAAAAAAACCTGCTTGTAAACACCAATAACTGCGATCACGTGATGCAATTTTTAATTGCTGCCGCAATGACATTTGTTCAACTGCAATTACAGTTTTTGGTTGTGGTCGCCCACGCAACCACCACGCCATAGGAGCGGTGGTGAGTGCAAATACCGCCATCATCCACATGGCTTGCATCCAACCAAATACCGACATTACTGCTTGATTGAGTGGTGCAAAAATAAATTGCCCCATACTGCCGCCCGCGTTAATAACACCACCGGCAAATGAGCGGCGCTGTGCGGGAATGTGTTGTGAGGTTGCGCCAATCAATACGGAAAAACTGCCAGCGCCTGCACCTGCAGCACTCATGATTCCAATCGCTAAAATTAAACCGAATTCGCTGGTGACTTGCGTGGTGAGCACACAACCTGCCGCTAATAAAAATGCGCCGAACACAATAACGCGACCCGGCCCCCAGCGGTCAGCCACTGCACCGAACACCGGTTGTACCGCGCCCCAAACCAACTGCCCTACTGCCATAGCAAAACTGATTGTGGCGATGCCGAGACCGGTGTGGACGTTGAGCGGGTACATAAACAATCCCAGGGATTGTCGCGCGCCCATGGTGATCATAAGAATCGCCGCTGCAATCAGGATAAAGAACCAATAATTTCTTTGCGTCACCACGCACATCTCCCACGCTTTTTTCGGCTTTTGGTTATCCAGCAGATGATTATTTATAGAATGCAGTTAGCACTTCATCAAATACAAAATGAAAGCAAAGTCTTTCTTATCCCACTCACGCCCTTTCAATTGCAGCATATTTTGGCCAAAACAAAAGATAATTGTACAAGTTAAAGGTTTAAATATAAAATCGAGGTTTGTTTTATAGTCACTTTTTAAAGGCCTAATATGATTAGCACTGCGCAAAGACGATTGGAAATCGTGAACCTGACCCAGGATCGAGGTCAGGTATCTATCAATGAGCTTTGCGCAGAATACGGTGTATCTGCAGTGACTATCCGCAATGACATAAGAGAGCTGCACAACAGAGGCTTGATTGTTCAATCGCGCGGTGGTGCTTTAAAAAATGATCGTTTAACGCAAGAACTTTCCGTCAGGGAAAAAAGCGGTGAAAACATTTTGGTAAAACAGCGCTTGGGGAAAATGGTCGCTGAATTAGTATCGGATGGCGACTCTATTATTCTCGATTCGGGAACCACAACCCTGGAAGTTGCCCACTGCTTATCGAACCATAAAAACCTGGTGGTAATGACTAACGGATTGAATATTGCGTTAGAGCTTTCCAAAACCGAAGATATTGAAGTACTGCTTACCGGCGGCAAACTTCGTCGCAAGTCGCAATCGTTTTACGGCAGACAAGCCGAAGAAAGCCTGAATAATTTGCGCTTCAACAAAGCGATTATTGGCGTAGATGGATTTGATATTAACGGCGGGATCACGACCTATTTTGAACCCGAAGCCTGTTTGAACCGTTTAATGTGCGAGTCGGCAGCGGAAGTAATTGCAGTGACTGATTCATCCAAATTTACCCGTCACAGCCTGCATTTAATCAGACCGCTATCCAAAATTAATACCGTTGTCACTGACGATGGCATTAACAAAGAACATCTCAGAACCTTAACCCAACAGGGAATCAAGGTGCTTTTGGTTAAACGCGATTAATACAACCAGTATCTGAAAACTCATATCCCAAAAAAAAACGGCGATAGATATCGCCGTTTTTTTATTTTTACCTACTCGATCTTTACAGCGAAAATGGTGCTGCGCCAATCTTATTGGTATTTTCAATAAACGCCGGGAAAGTATCTGAACCTTTTACACCCCAGGCTTTTTCTGCAAACACTTTGAGTGGAACCTCATAGAACTGGTTAAACCATCCATCTGCTTGATGCTCCGCGCGATCCGCCCACAAACATACCTTATAACCTTTAAATTGCGCGCTGGTTTCTGGCTGCCATTTTTCATAAATAGATTTTGAATCAAAATAACCATAATCACCGGGAGCCTTTCCGTTTAAGCCGGGAGTAATGTAAAGCGCTTCCGGTCCATCTTCAAATGTCGAGATAATGTTGTAACCCTCTTGCAAAATAATGCCTTGGGTTTCTTTGTTCCAGACATTCACTACAACATCTTTGTCCGGTGAAATTGAAGTAACATTTTGCTTCTCAGCGCTGGGAGAAAAATTCCACCAGCTCCAGATTTGGGTAGTTTTACCGTAAGACTTTACTTGCGCATTGACTTCGTTAATCCAGGCAACAAAAACATCACCCGGGTATTGGTAGCCCAATGCTTTGGTTGCGGCAACCAACTCCGGGCATTCCATTTTTTGTTTATCGTACTGCCACTCGTCACCACCCACATGGAAATAAGGGCCGTCGAATAATGGAATAAATTCATCAAACAATTCTTTAATAAACTGTTTCGTTTGCGGTTTGCTGACATCCAGAATCCAACCGGGATTTTGTGGATTTAAATCCTGCGGCAACCAATTATTGCCAATAGTGTTGCGCATGGATTCACAGCTAAATGCCAAATCCGGATTCCATTTAATAATGTGGGTAGCGTGCGCAGGCAAATCTATCTCAGGCACAATCATAATCTGATATTGCTTGGCGTAATCCTGCAGATCACGAATATCTTGTTTTGAATAAGCCTGCTCCGATGCAAGAGTAGGAAACTTGTCGCTCTTTAATCTGAAGCCAGACCAATCCGTGAAGTGCAAATGCAACACATTGAGTTTCTGCCACGCCATATTACGAATAACCTGTTTTAGATAAGGAACTTCGTAATACCGTCTACCCACATCCATCATAAATGCACGCTCAGTCAGGATAGGATTATCTTTTATAACACCTCTTGGTAAGCGGCTTTGCCCAGGCTCTTGTTTAAGGATTTGCAGCAAGGTTTGGGTCGCGTTAAAAATGCCTTTTTCTGTCCCCGCAAGAACCTCCACTTTGTCGGCGATGGATATTGAATAACCATCCTCACCATAACCTCCCTCTTTTGAATAGGAGAAAGAAATATCGCCCGCATTTTTACCTTCAGCAAACGAGTAGCCTTTTCCACTCATCAATTTCAGATCTTGCAAGAAAAGGCTTACTGACGGGATTTTTTCTGCGGCAGAAATCGTTGTTTTATCGGTTAAAGTAAAATAACCACTCTTCGCCTGCCATTCTTTAAGCGCAGGAAGCACATTAGGCTTTTGGTTTAACGGACCTTCCGGTTGCTTGTCGGTGCAACTGGTTAGCAAGAGCAGTGAAAAAAAGATGGATAGCAAGATTCTAAGTTTCATAACAAATTCCAATTAGCATTGTTTTATAAAAAATTTACCAGTGAGTGATTTTGTGACCCTTAACCGCATAGAAGAGGATGACGAGATAACAGAAGAAAAGCGTGATATAGGCGTGCTGATGGCTAATGCCACTGTGGGACAAACCGCCGAAGACAAGCGGAAGCAATGCACCGCCAGCAATACTCATGATGAGCAAAGCAGAGCCGATGCCGGTGTATCGCCCTAAACCGTTAAGCGCCAGCGGCCAAATTGCTGGCCACACCAATGCATTAGCCATACCCAGCAGCGCAAGAAAAAATATTGAATTAGGAATAACCGGAATGCCTAACCAGGATAAGAAGATATGCGAGAGAGTTGCATCTTGCGGAGAACTAAAAACAATTCCGCAGGTGAATAGAATTCCCAACAATGCAGAAATGGCGAGCGCAGATTCTTGCTTTACGTAACGTGGGATTAACAAAATGCCTGCAATATAACCCAGCACCATAAACGCCATAGTGTAGGAGGTGAGCATACCGAAGTGTGCCAGCCCTAGCTCTTTTCCATACAAGCCAATAGTATCGCCAGCAATCACCTCTACTCCGACACCCATAAATAAAGCCAATGCACCTAAAATAGTGTGCGGGTATTTTAAAATACCAGACAGTTTTAATTTTTCACCTTCCTGTTTATCGCCATCACACTCAAGTTCTGGCAAAGGTGAAACTTTAATGAACAGCATCAAAATAAATAGCGTAACGGCCAGTCCTATATAAGGAGAAACCAATCGTTGCGATAAGGCGGTTAATTGCGCCTGCCGAGCTTCTTCATTCAACAATGCTAGCGACTCTTTGGTGTATTGATCCATTCCCGTCAGTACATAGGCAGTGAATACAATCGGCGCAATAACACCTGCACTTTTATTTATTACCCCCATGATACTGACGCGTACCGCTGCACTATTTTGCGGGCCGATACAAACCACATAAGGATTTGCCGCTGTTTGCAATAAAGTTAAACCTGCACCCAACACAAACAAGCCAATTAAAAATATCGAAAAGGTGGCTAACTTCGCAGCAGGGATAAAAATAAGCGCACCCAGCGCCATTATTCCCAACCCCGCTGCCATGCCATTTTTGTAGCCAATTTTCATCAACACCAACGATGAAGGAATTGCCATAATCGTATAGGCGGCATAAAACGCGAAGGTTACAAATAAAGCTTCAAAACTGTTGAGCTCGCACACGACTTCCAACAGAGGAATCAGGCTTCCGTTTAACCAGGTAACAAACCCGAAGATAAAAAACAGCATTCCGATAATAGCCATGGGAATGAGTGTTGAATTTTTATAGGAATAATCATTCATAGTTATTTCGCTTTCTGCTGTGTTTTTCTTTTTCGACTGTACATTCAGTGCAAATCCGAATTGGCTAAAAACCTCAAAAAAATGCTGAGATTGTTTCGCTTTTACTGAACACTAAATTGCCATCCAGAATAGTGGCCTGCACATCACCGGTTTCATCTGCAATCGCAAAACAAGCACGCTTGTTAACTGCAATACTGCCGAGACTATCCGCAAGACCGAGGAATTTAGCTGGGACAAGACTGGCCATATTGATCGCATCTACTTCCGAAATGCCGGCCAAATTGACGAAATTTTCTATCGCACGATTGAGTGTTAAGGTGCTACCTGCCAGCGAGCCTTTTAATGTTCTGGCAACGCCCTGCTCCACTTTTACATCCAGCTCACCCAACCGATAAATACCGTCATTCAATCCACCGGCATTAATGCAGTCGCTGATCAGGGTGATTTTTTTTGAATCCTTCAGACGATAAATCATTCTAAGAATTGCAGGATGCAGATGGACACCATCGGCGATAACCTCAACAAATGCATCATCATTCAGCAATACCGCCCCCGCACAACCAGGGTCGCGATGATGGATACCACTCATACCGTTAAACACATGCACACCGCCACTGGCACCAGCATCCAGTGCACAACAGGTTTGCGCCCAATTGGCATTGGTGTGGCCGAGCATGACGCGTACACCGAGGGATTTCAGATAGGGAATTAAATCAGCAGCACCATCTACTTCCGGTGCCATAGCGAGAACTTTCAGGGAGCCATTTGAGGCACTGACTATTTGGTCGATTCGCTCTTTGGTTAGAGTCAAAAAGAATTGTTCGTTATGCGCACCTTTGTGCTCATTGGAAAAAAATAACCCTTCGTTATAGGCGCCCAACACTTGCGCTCCGGGCATTTGTTTTCCCGCTGCCTCGCCAATCACCGAAAATGCAGCAAGGCTTTTTTCCCACGAAGATGTTACCGTAGTCGCTAAAAATCCAACAATGCCATAGCGCGCAAGCGATGAAGAAATAGTTTCAAGTGAGGACATTTTTGCATCCATCACATCGCAACCATCGCGACCGTGAATATGCAAATCAATTAAGCCGGGCAATACTTTATAGTTCCCCAGCTCCAATATTCTGATGTCTATTTGGGGCTGATCGTGAATGCCGGCAATTTTTCCGTTCTTCACAAGAATAAAAGCATTCTTTTTTATTTTGTCTTCCAGATACACACTTCTTGCAGACAAATAATAAGCATCAATTAATTGCATAGCTGACTCCCCAAAATTGCCGCACCACGTACACCGCTGGAGTCACCAAATTTTGCACGCACAATAACGGGAATATTTACGCCGCGAAATAAATGCGGCCGAATAGCCGAAGGCAGGGTTAACAGCACCTCATCCAATTGCGAGATGCCACCACCAATCACAATGACATCCGGGTCGTAATCCATTACCAATGACGCAAAACTGCTGCCTAAAATATCCATGTAGCAAGAGAAAGCTTTAATCGCGATCGGCTCTTTTTTACGGTAAGCCTCAATACATTCATGCGCAGTTGCATTTTCTTTTTCAGAAAAAAAACCGTACAAATACGCAAGACCAGGACCGGAGATATATTTCTCCAAACACCCAACCAAACCACAGCCACAAGACAAAATAGGAAGTTTGTATTTTTGCTGGATGTGCGCACCAATAGGATGATGACCGTATTCGCCAGCAATACCATTTGCGCTTTTATAAAGCTCGCCGTTAACACACAAACCTCCGGCGGCGCCTGTACCGATAATGGCACCAAACATTCGCGCATAACCTTCGCCAGCACCACCCGCTGCTTCAGAAAGTGCGAAGCAGCGAGTGTCATTGGAGATGGCAACCGGACGCTGCAATAATTTGGTGAGATCATCAGCAATCAGTTTTCCGTTGGCGCAAGGCACATTGGCCGACAATGATCGACCCATGCTGTCGATCACTCCCACCATGCCAACGCCAAGCGACCCAACCACATCAAACTTTCTATCTGCTTCCAATACCATGTCGGTAAGTGCAGATAAAAAAAGTGGGTAGTTAAGTTTTGGGGTAGCGATTCGCCAACTATCCACTTTATTCAAGTTGCGATCAAAAATGGCGATTTCGGTTTTAGTGCCGCCAACATCGAGCCCATAGATCATAATCAGCCCCTATTACGCCGCCGAACTGTCTTTTACAAATGGATAAATATTTACACCTTTCACCACGCGGTTTACTTCACCACTGGGTGAAGGATTATCCGGTGATATTCCCAAATTAACTGATTTGTAAAACGCCATCATTTGGCAATAAACCACATAAGGCAGACCGGCCCACACATCGGAGAGAGAGGCACGACCACCCAATGCTTCAATATCCAACGCCAATAAATTGCGCGCCTTATTGTTTGCATTCAGCTCGACCAATAAATCTTTTTCGTAGCCGGAGGTGTAACCCGCTTGCGACATAAAAATAATAATTTCAGTATCTTCATTCACCAATGTTTTAGGGCCGTGCCTGAAACCCAATGGCGATTCAAAGAAGCTTGGCACCTGCCCCGAAGTCAGCTCCAAGCATTTCAGCGATGCCTCTTGCGCAATACCTTTCAAGCAACCAGAGCCGAGGAAAATTAATCGGGATACTGAAGATGTTGCCTGCCGCTGGATTTCAGTAACGTGATCCGTCAGCAAGTGTTTTGCAATTCTGGCCACTTCTTCCAGTTGTTGGGCAGCCGGTGCAAATACACACAAGGTCGCCACATACATTGAAGAGAAACTGCTAGTCATGGCAAAGCTTTGATCATGAGTACGCAACGGCATTAACAGTACAAATGCATTGGCTTCTTGTGCGCAGCGCAATGACAACACGCCTTCAGGATTGCAGGTAATAATGAGGTGGTAACACTCATCGATAATTTGGTTCGCCAGATCAATAGTCGCAATACTTTCCGGACTACTACCCGATCTACCGTAAGAAACCATTAACGTAGGTATTTCTTTAACAAGATAAAGATCCGGATTTGAAACAATATTGGTGGTACTAATTGATTCAAACTGGCGCTTATTTTCTTTGGTGAGGTGTGGAGCCAGGGTATCGCCAATATAAGCAGAGGTACCTGCGCCGGTTAAAATAATGCGCAGATTATTTTTTGCCAATAATGGTTTTAACCAAGCGGATAATTGTTCGTTGTTGGCATCAACAATTTTACTTGTTTCCAACCAGGCGTCAGGTTGCTGGGTAATTTCTTTTGCAGTCCAGAATGCGCCTTTTTCTTTTAATGCGCTTTCGCTGTAGTTTAAGTAGTTAAGCATAACCGGTATTACCTATGTAATATTTCTATTTAGCGCAAGCGTCTGAATACACTTTAGTGACTTGCATAATTTTGTGTTTGACCAATGATTCAGGATCAGCCTGGATTTGTTTATTGCGCACCGCATCGTATTGCACTGGCATAAACTGACTAATGAGTGGCAGCGGTATTTCAATGCGCTTTAAATTATCCAGCAGCTTTTGCACTGCCCCTTCAACACGCGGACTATTCCAGTAGTAACGGATACGGTCGCTGTAACTGTATTGGCGATAAAGCGTTTCTTTTAATGGCGGAACCACGTAAAACTTTTTCCAATACACCGATTTTTCTTGCATCTCGTCTTCGAGAATATCGCGCAAAAATGACAACTGGTCTTTGGGTAACAACTGCTCTTCTATATAAGACAACGCAAACAGTGCCTCGCGCATTGCATAAGTCAGTTGTGGCCCGACTTTTAAAATCGCAAAGTGATCGGCAACCAACTGCGCGTAAGATGAATGGACTTGATAGTCAGTTGAGTGCGCCTCGAACACAATATTGGGATATTGTTTTATGCACTGGCTGAGCGCGACCGCGCGGCCCGCGTTGTAATCAACTACGTTGGTGTGATCAAACTCAACGCCCGGCTGCACCACTAAGCCCACCACCCGCGACCAGGCATCTTGCAATCCGTAACGCTCAAACGCAGCCTTGTGGCATTCCATGGTTTGCGCCACGCGCTCAACCGATGTCAGCTCCAAATCATGAATCAATTCTGCTGCACCACCCGGTGGCGGCACTTCGGTTCCAATAATGTAAACAACATCCGATTTACCAAAAGTATCGCGGGCGGCTGACTCTGCTGCTGCACATAACATTGCTGCACGCTCAGCCACGGTTTCATCCGACAGTGCTACCGGATCATCCGAACAACTCATGCTTGCGTCCAAATGGATTTTCTTGAAACCACTTTTAACATAGACGCTAACCAACTCTTTTGCTTTTTCGAGTGCAGCAACAGAACCTTCAGCAACCCAACATACTGGGCCGAGGTGATCGCCGCCGGGAATGATCCTGTTGCGCGGAAAACCGGCCTTGTCAGCAATCTTGCCGATGAATTCCATATAGTCGGCGGGGCGCATTCCGGTGTAACCACCAAATTGGTTCACCTGATTGGCAGTAGCTTCAATCAGTACATAAGTACCATCTGCCTTGGCCTGCTCAATAGCAGCTTCCACAACAAGAGGTTGCGCACAACAAACAGAATAAATACCCCCTTTGTTGTTAGCCCTGTTGGCCGCGACTATCTCGAAAATCTCATTCATCTGCATATTCCTCTTTACGTATGAAACGCTCAATTGACTAAAACCCACTCAATTTCGCTTTTTTTAATCATACATAAATATATCGAAACTTTTCAAATCTTTTTTTAATTTGCCATTTTGATACTTTAAGTGACAAATCGAGTTAAAAATCGCCTTTAACGGGCAACTCAATGCAACAAAAACAAATATTATTGCCTTTCAATATCTTTTGATTTATAAATTAATACCACTAAACGCTTAAATTTCGAACCAAACTTGGTAAAAGTAGATTTTTAAGGCTTGTTTTTTAGTTTTCTAGCGATTTTTATACAAAACAAAGAAACTGCAGGGCGAAAACCTGCAATAACAAGGTCAATCCGTGGAGGAGCGAATAATGTTTACAAAGACTCAACTATCAATCGCCGTTTGCGCTGCGATTGCCAGCATGGGAATGGCAGGTACAGCAACAGCCCAAACTGACGCCAGCGGTATCGAAGAAGTGGTGATAACGGGTATCGCTGGCAGCTTGACCCGCAGTATCGACATCAAGAAAAACTCGAATCTGGTGTCCGACAGCATTGCCGCAGAAGACCTTGGTAAGTTTCCCGATAACAATATTGCCGACTCCCTGCAGCGCGTACCCGGTGTTGCGATTGATCGCGCCGGTGGTGAAGGACGTTACGTGAGTATTCGCGGCCTTGGCCCCGACTTTACGCAAGTACTGGTAAATGGCCGCAGCGTTGCAACCGAAAACGAAGAGCGCGCATTTAGTTTTGACACACTTGCCTCTGAACTCATCAGCAAGGTAGACGTTTTCAAATCATCCAACGCAACACTAAAAGAGGGCGGCCTCGGCGGCCTGGTGAATGTTGTCACTGCGCGGCCATTTGATTTTAATGGATTGCATGTTGCGGGTAGCGTTAAAGGAATTTACGAAGAAAATAGTGAAGACACCAGCCCGCAGGGCTCACTGATTGTTAGCAATACGTTTAACGATAAAAAGTGGGGTATTTTAGGCTCGCTGACTTACCAAAAAAGATCAGCAGCAAAATACAGCGTAAGCAATAGCCACATCTCCAATACTGAAGAAGAACCTTTCCTCGAATTTATTGAACCTTCACTCGGCTGGGATGGTGGTTACGCTTATTCCGGCGATAGTATTGAAGAAGACACGTTCAGATTGCAGGAAATTAATCGCGGTATCACTTATGAAGAGCGCGAAAGAATCGGCGGAAACATCGCTATTCAAATGCAAGCGACCGATAATTTAGTGCTGACTGCTGATGCAATCTATTCCAAGTACGATACATCAACATCGCAGTATTACACCGGCAACTATTTGTGGGCACCAACACTCTCGCCATTAAATAAAGTGGATGGCAATGGTTTTTATACCACCATCAACCACGGTTATGACGCAGGCTACAATATTTCCGGCTATGCACACGCACTTGAAACGAAAGAGCGCCCTACCGAAACATTAATTGGCGGCTTTAATGCTAACTGGCAAATCAGCGATAGCCTGTCGATGATTGCCGATTTATCGCAATCATCATCGATCATGGACAACAAAGGTCTTGATCGGGTTTACACACTTGAAATCCTTGATCAGCCAGGCATTCTGGTTACCTCAAACGGTGGCATTCCTTCAATAGAATACGCTAATGCCACCGCAGTTTTGCCGAGCGAAGGTAACGCCAACCAATCCAAATTAAGAGCGCGCCAAACATCGAATTACGGAGTTTATGTTGAAGCAGACAACACCGAAGCCAAAGTTGATTTCACTTGGGAGCCAACAGATTTTGCATTAACCAAGGTGAATTTTGGTGCGAACTATACCGAAGCTAAAAAGACCAACGAATACTGGGATACCCCCAACCTTATCAAACGCATGTATCAAAAAAATGCGGAAAAACAAGTTATCGATTATGAAAGCATTGTTGATGGTGTAATTAATCCCGGCAATGTGTTTGGCAACTTGAATGGTGATGTTTATAAAATTGATCCAGTCGCTTATCGCAATTGGATGGCAAACAATATTGATGGCCGCGACAAAGCGAATACCGCCTCCGGTATTGCCACCAAAGCAGCATTTATTGCCAACGGCAGCAGCTGGAATGCAGTGAAGAGTGGTAACTCATTTGAGATTCAGGAAGATGTTTCATCGGCGTATATTGAAGCAGTAAAAGATACCGAAATTTATGATATGCCACTGTCCATTTCTGCTGGAGTTCGCTACACCTCAACCGAACTGACCTCATCCGGCACATCACAAGTGTTAGTCAGCCTTGAGCCTGAAAGTACTTTGCCGGGTGAACCAGAATCGCCCAATCTGGTAAAAAATTACAGCGACGAAGCCGGTTCACCTGTTGCCATGCAAAACAAATATGACAACTGGCTACCATCGATTAATGCCAAGCTTACCGTGACCGATGATTTTATGATTCGCGCCGCCGCCAGCCAAACATTAACTCGCGCAACATTAACATCACTTGCACCGCAATTAATTTACGGCACTACCACCAAAGGTACGCGCGTTGCCACCGGCACTAACCCGGAGTTGAAGCCATTTTTATCAACCAATATCGACGTATCGTTTGAATATTATTACAACGATGCAAGCTTGGTCGCACTGGCATTATTCAGAAAAGATGTTGACGATTTTATTGTTGATAGAAGTGAACCGGAAACATTTACCAATGTTGAAGTTCCTGCGGATCATCCTGAATATCAGGTATTCCAGGTTCGTCGCCCGCACAATGGCCCATCAGCAGTCATTGAAGGTGCCGAATTTAACTGGACTCATATTTTTGAGAATGGTTTTGGTTTTACCGGCAACTACACAGTGGTGGATAGCAACGCAACGCTCGGTAGCGCAGGTGGAGCAGAAACCTTTGCCCTGCCAGGCGTAAGCGATACCGGAAACTTGACCGGATTCTACCAAGCAGACAAGTGGGAAATGCGTGTTGCCTACAACTACCGTACCGCATTCCTCGGGCGCGTATTCAACGGCCCAAGTAATGAGCCAGTAAATGTAGGTGCTTACGGTTCAGTCGATATCAGCGCGAGTTACGACATTCTCGATAACGTCACCATCTTCATCGAAGGCAGTAACGTAACCGGTGAAACGGTTGATAAATATGGCCGCTACTCCAACCAATTTATCAGCTTTGAAGATACCGGCTCACTCTACACCTTTGGTGTACGCGCCAAGTTTTAATGTGTGATCGCCTCTGTTTAGCCCGACATTATGTCGGGCATTTTTCTTCCCAGTGAGCATTCTCCTATGCTCGTAGCCTTTGCCCGATAATTTTTATCGGGCTTTTTTGTGCGCGCAAAACAACCAGCTAGATATTAAAAATCCATCAAGCATAAACTCAGCATTCAAAATAACCGTCAGATTTTTTCAAGCAAAAAAAAGCACCGTTAACAATTTAACGGTGCTGCATTTACCAGAAAACTATTTTACAGTGGAGAAACGCGAATCCAATCAATATACAAATGTTCGGTATGGAAGTTGTAATTCATTACCGGCCAAGGCGCTGGCCATGCACCCGCATAAAGGATCGCCGGATCACCATTTACATGCTCAGTGGTAGTCGCTTGTAAAATATCATCGACATACCAATCAATACGCACATTGCCATTCTTACCATCGTACCAATCAAAACGATACACATGGAATTCGCCATCAAACGGATTAACAGTTGTCGATGAATGATTGATATAAGTTGCATCCTCATCTCGCTCCGTGCGACTCCAGGTATTGAACCCCAGTATTGTTTTTGCAGTATCCCAAGCTGGCGCAGGCTTTACATTGGCAGGCATTTCAATATCAATTTCGGTATAAATACGTTTAGCGGGCGGATTAGCGTGATCATCGCTATCGTAATAAATCCAGAAGCACGAGCAACCATAAGGCCCCGGCAAATTCTTCATGCGAATTTCATAACGCCCACCGCCGATAAGGTTTTTACTTTTTAGCAATCCACCCTGGCGTTTTTGTGTGGGATGCAAATCGCCAAACGTCATACTATCAACCACAGTGATTGTAGATCCTTTATCTTCAACCGTCGTGAGTGCAATATTCTGCGGGCGAATCGGGTATTTGTTGCCGATATTTTCATTCGCAATAGTCCACTTGGCCGTGTCGATAGCTGCTCCATCAAAATCATCACACAAAATATAATTGCCAACACAAGTTCCCGCTGTCGCTGCAACCGAACTTGTAGTAGCAGATGATACGGAAGCTGAAGATATTGCTGATGATAAAGTTGAGGAAGCAGCGCTACTGACAACTGGCAGACTGGAAGATACTTTACTGCTCGCTGATGACACAGTGGATTTTCCACTAGACCCACCACCGCTACTACCGCAGGCAGTTAATACAGCAACTGAAACAACACACACCGGCAAATACAAATACTTCATTGAATACTCCTGAAATAAAAAAGGGCATCCTAATGGATGCCCAAACAACACAAACTAAATCAAAGCGCAGAAACCCTTACCCAATCGATGTACAAATGCTCAACGTTGTGGTTGTAGGTCATACCTGCCCAAGGTGCGGGCCAGTTTCCAACCCACAATTCCGCAGGATGATCACTAACATGCTGGGTTGTTGTTGCCTGCAAAATATTGTCGACATACCAATCGATGCGTAAGTTGCCATTGCCGCCGTCATACCAATCCCAACGGTAAACGTGGAACTGACCATCAAATGGATCAACGGTAGTTGATGGATGATTTATGTAAGTTGCATCATCATCCGAGTCGGTGTGGCTCCAGGTATTCAAGCCTAAAATTTTCTTCCAGGTATTCCAGGGTTTTACGGTTTTTTCGTGCGACGGCATTTCGATATCAATTTCAGTGTAGATACGAGTTGCCGGAGGATTCGCTTCGTTTTCGCTATCGTAATAATTCCATATGCATGAACAGCCATAAGGTCCAGGTAAATTTTTCATGCGCACTTCATAGCGGCCACCCGCTAATTTATTTTTACTGATCAGCACGCCGCCTTGGCGAACACCACCGGGATGAGCATCACCAAATGCCATACTGTCCACAACCGTAATGGTGGTGCCGTTATCATTCACAGTAGTCAGCGCAATATTGGCAGGGCGAACCGGATATTGGTTTGCGATATTGGTGTTACCCACTTTCCAGATATTGGCATTGATGGACGCACCATTAAAATCATCACACAGGATATAAGTTCCTGCACAGGGAGAACCGGCCGCAACACTGGATGCCGCACTTGAAGAAACATTCACGCTCGATGCGCTTGATGAAGGTGTTGATGAGGCAGCCCCACCGCCACCAATTAATGCAACACCATTTAATTTAACGTTGTGCGCATAACCTTTGCCGGTTTGTCCGGTCCAGAATGAACCATACACAGTGACAGTGTTTCCCTGTGCAGTGAATGTCATTGCTGTCACTGCAGTTGAAGCAGCCCAATTACCACCGCGCTCCAGATTTTGCGATCCATTAACCACACCTATGTAGGTGTAACCACCCGCAGAGTTGTACACATTTCCAGTCAAGGTATATGACTGGCCAGGCACTACAACAATATTGCGAATCTCGCCGCGAGAAACAGCAGCATTTGCAGTCAGTGTTAACAAATCTCCGCTCGCCGTAGCATTTCCTGACGCACTAACCCAACTGTAAGTACCTGATGCAATACTGCTTGCAGCAGCACTGGACGCAGGGCTCGATGCAACAGAAGACACAGCTACAGAACTGGAAGTTGTACTACCAATTACCGCCACACCATTTAAAGTAACGCCTTTAACAAAACCATTTCCGGTTTGACCCTGCCAAAAAGATCCATAAACCGAAATGGTGTTACTCGCAGCGGTAAAGGTAATCGGGGTGACCGATGTATAAGTTGTAGTATTGGAACCACGCTCGGTAATTGCTCCCCCGTTATTCAAACCGACATAAGTCCAATTACCGGTAACCGAACTACGGATCTGTGCCCCAAGGGTGTAGCTTTGCCCTGCCACCACTGGAATATTTAAGATATCCGCTTTTGCACGAACACTCGGACTGCCCACCAAAGTCACCTCAGCACCGTTGATGGTGGTGGTGCCCGATGTATTTACCCACTGGGCGGCTTGCGCCGCACCCGACAACCCCACACACAGCATCAGGGCTATACCCCACACTCCTTTCAGCATTCTCATCACATTTACCCTCATTTATTAAAAAATTGTTATTAATCGAAAGTTTCGATAGTTAGCCAAGCCCAGCCAGGTTGCAGTCCAGCGACAGGTAATTCGGGGCACCCTTCAACATCGCTTACATTTTATACCGCACAAACAAAGATACAGCAAGTTTCAATTTCAATTAAAGTATTGAAAACCTGCTTAATTAGGGATAAATTTCACAAATAAAAAGAAATAAAATGACAATAAAAATAAAAAGAAAGACAAGTGATAGGGAAAACAAGGAAAGCTGGAGGGATATATCACCCAATCCCGAGCCGCCCAGAGACATACCAGCTGGCAAAACGAAGGCGGGCAGAATCCCGTGTGACTAAGGAATACAAACGAGGTAATTGATAGGTGGGAATGGAGAGAATCCAGAAGCTACGCAAGGATCAGAATATGGAAAGAAATAATGCAGGATTCAATATGGTATTGAATCCATAACACGCGGCGCTTTTACCAAAGGCACGACTGGACACTCACTCTTTAATCCAGCGCTCTTCCACTTTCCATGGATCATTAGTGTGTTGCTTGTAGATACCGGATTGATAAAAGCCGGTTTCGTTTAGATAAATTTTATAAGGAGTCTTAAGGCCAATACTGCTTAAATCTTTTAAATTAAATAGCACCTCTTCCTCAATATTATTTTGCGTGCTGTCATAGGTATAACGACCACCGGACAAACTCACAACGCGTTTGGTGTCTTTTTCGTATGCAGGCGATATCCAAAATCCGTCAGCAAATATTTTGAGAATTTCCACGCCCTCCATTGGAGTAAACTCCTGGCTATCTTGTGCCTGCAAGGTATCCAGCCGATAGACACCGGCAACATCTTTCCCAAAGTTAAAATTGATAACCCCTATTCCGAGCAAAAATAAAATAACAATATTCTCTGCAAAAAAAAGGGATACCAAAATAGATATTTTATTATTTTTAAACATAAATTAATCCTGCAAGCTATTTATATATTGCTTGAGGATAACAGAGTTTATTTATTTAAAGACTATAAAAATAGGGTTTTTCTACAAACTACCTCATTCACTTAAGGCTTCAACTAAAGTATCAAACACCAAACGAATTCGCGCGGGCACAGGTCCACGCTGTGGACGATAGATATATAAATCCCAGGGTTCCGGAGAAAATTTTTCCAACACGATCTTTAATTTGTTTTCAGCTAAAAATTCACTCGCCAAAAAATCCGGGATTTGCCCAAATCCCAGACCGCTGGTAACTGCAATTAATTCTGCCTCTGTGTCCGCACTACTGAGCCGAGGCTGCGTTGGCGTCCATTGTTTATCTGCAGCAAAAATCCACGGCCAAAACCGGCCAGTGTTGCGATCAATCAAACCGGTAACGGGCATTTGATTGAGCGAGTCGATACTCACAGGTGCTCCAACGCGCGCAATTAAATCGGGCGTGCCCACAACGTGCAAATAAACCTTGGCAAGTTGTCGCGCAATAAAACGACTATCGCGAATAAAACCGATACGCACACCTATATCGATTTTTTCATCGACCACATCAACGCGCTCATCGCTCAGCGTTAAATCAATATCCAGCTGCGGGTGCGCAGCTGTTAGCTTCATCAAGATCGGCATCAACCGTTTATGGCCAAAGCCAATCGGTGCGGTGATACGCACGCGTCCATGTAATTCATTGCTACCGGGTTTTGCGCTTGTTTGGAAAAGATCATCCACCGCAAGCAATCGTTCTTTCGCTTTGGCTGCCAGCTCCTCGCCCACCTGCGTTACCTGCACTTGGCGGGTATTGCGATGGAACAGCAGCTCACCTTGCAATTGTTCCAGCTCTTTAACTGCACGGGTTACCGCCTGGGGGGAGATTCCCAAACGATGCGCAGCCTCTTTAAAACTGGTGGCCTCAGCAGCAGCACAGAAAATCCGCAACATTTCGAGTCGATTCAGCATATGCACTCACCCAAGTGGCTTATCTCATTTATTCCATTTTTTGGAATTATGAAATCATAACATTTCCATTTATTGGTTTGTTGGCGGGCAGCATACTGAACCCGTTCCTTCAACATTCATCCCAATGAGGCAAGCAAAATGAGCAGCAATATCAGTAACAACACCAGCAACAATATCAGCAATAAAGTAATCGTAATTACCGGCGGCAGCAGTGGTTTGGGCGAGGCAACTGCCCGTTATTTGGCAAGCCTGGGCGCAAGCGTCGTGCTTGGCGCACGCCGCGTAGAAAGACTGGAAGCCATAGCCGCAGATATCCGCGCAGCCGGTGGCAAAGTCGCCGTTCAAGCCACTGACGTTACCCGCCCGGATCAAGTTCAGGCATTGGTAAAACTAGCGCACGACAACTTCGGCAAAGTAGATGTGATCATCAACAACGCAGGCTTTATGGCACTCGCCCCCCTCACCGATACACGCATCGAAGAATGGGACCGCATGATTGATATCAACGTAAAAGGTTTGCTCTACGGCGTAGCCGCTGCGCTACCGGTATTTAAAGCACAAAACTCAGGGCACTTTATTAATATCGCGTCGGTCGCAGGTACCAAAGTATTTAGCCCGGGCGGCACTGTTTATAGCGGTACAAAATTCGCAGTGCGCGCGATTACTGAAGGCCTGCGCCATGAAGTTGGTGGCAGCATCCGCACCACCATTATTTCACCGGGTGCCGTTCGCTCGGAATTGAAACTGGGTAGCTCCAATGAACAAAGCGCTACCGCAGTGAATGAATGGTATGAGCAAAATGAAATCTCGGAAGACTCAGTAGCGCGCGCAATTGCCTATGCTATCGAGCAACCAGCCGATGTTGATATCAGTGAAATTGTGTTACGCCCTACTGTGCAGGAATTCTAATAGCCTTGTGAATCACTGCTACAGAAAACAAAAAACCTCGATCAGTCATGATCGAGGTTTTTTATTAATACCGATAGCTTAATCAACGCTATTGGATAGCTGAATAAATCAGTGGAGTGAACCGGATAACTTCCGGTTTTGCAAATACTCAAATATCGTTTTTAAAATCAGGGTAAGCAACGCGATAGAGGCGAGCAACAAAGCAGCAGTAAACGCACCTACACTGTTGTAGTCCTGCTGCAACAATTGCACATGCAGCGGCAAGGTATTGGTATGGCCGCGAATCGCGCCCGAGACTACCGCCACTGAACCAAACTCCCCCACCGCACGCGCCGTCGTTAACACTGTGCCGTACAGCAGCGCCCATTTGATATTGGGCAAAGTCACACACAAAAACATACGTAAGCCACTTGCACCCAATACCATTGCCGCCTCTTCCTCCTCGGAACCCTGCGCCTCCATTAACGGAATCAATTCGCGCGCAACATAAGGACTGGTGACAAAAATAGTGACCAATACAATCACTGGCCAGGCAAAAATTACTTGTATGCCTTGGCTATCCAACCAACCACCGAGCCAGCTTTGGTTGCCATACAACAATAAATAACACAGGCCAGCAACCACTGGTGAGATTGCGTAAGGCGCATCGATAAAAGCGATTAATAATTTTCGCCCGGTGAACTGAAATTTGGTGACACACCAGGCGATCAAAGTACCGAACACCAAATTCACCGGCACGGTTAATAGCGCAACCCAGAGCGTCAGACGAATTGCAGCGAGCATATCTTTGTCGAGCAAATTGCTGGTAAACAATTCCCAGCCACCGCGAAAAGCAGAAACAAAAATCAGCGTAAGCGGCAGTATCAGCAACAGGAATACAAAAAATAGGCCCAAGCCAATCAGGACTTTGCCGAGGGTTTTAGGCTTTTGTGCAATATAAGTCTGCATAATTAAACCCTAGTGTGCCGTTTGCCGTAATAATTTTGCAGCAGCTGCACTGCAAGTAACAGGAGCAGTGAGGTAATTAAAATCAGCATCGCCACTGCCGCTGCAGCAGGATAATTATATTCACCGATATAGGTGAAGATCATCAGCGATACAACTTCTGTCTCGTAAGGCATGTTACCGGCGATAAAAATTACCGCCCCAAATTCCCCGAGGCTGCGTACAAAAGACAAGGCCACTCCAATCATTAACGCCGGCGTCATATGGGGCAAGATAATGCGAAAGAAAATTTGCCGCTTATTTGCACCGAGGGTTTCAGCAGCTTCTTCAAATTCGGGAGACAGATCTTCAAGCACAGGCTGCAAGGTGCGCACCACGAATGGAATACTGGTAAACACCATCGCCAAAATAATACCTAAAAAGGTATAGGAGATTTTGATATCAAACGGCACCAACAATTGCCCTACCCAGCCATTTTGGGCAAACAATGCGGAGAGGGTTAAACCGGCAACAGCAGTAGGCAGCGCGAAAGGTAAATCGATCAGGGTATCAACCAGTTTTTTACCGGGAAATTGGTAGCGCACTAAAATCCAGGCAAGCAAGACACCGAGAAACAGATTCAGCACCGTCGCAATACCTGCAGCCAAAAAGGTTACGCGGAAGCTAGACAAGAGGCGGGGATCAGTAATGTAAAAAACAAATTCATCCCAGCTAATATGCAAGGACTGCAATACCAGGGTAATTGCAGGCAGCAAAACCACAAGGCTTAAATAAAATACGCCCAGTCCAAGGCTGAGCGTAAATCCGGGGAGTACACGTAAGGATTTTTTTGTCACAAGCGCTTAATCACATTGTTGGTTGTCAAAACCAATAGTGAGAGCCACTCAGGAACCAACCCTCACCACTAGCCAATTATTTTTTGGCTTGACGCAACAATTGATCGAGGATGCCACCGGTGGCAAAGTGCTTGTCATTAACGTCTTTCCAGGAACCAAACACAGATTCGACGGTAACCAGTTTCAACTCGGGGAATTGCTTGGCGTAAGCGGCCTTTACCTTATCATCATGGATACGATAAAAGAAGCTCGCCAATACATCTTGCGCCGTAGGTGAATACAAGTAATTCAAATATTCAGTCGCGACTTTTTCAGTACCTTTGGCTTTTACCACTGACTCCACTACTGCCACCGGGAATTCTGCCAGCACGCTGATCTTGGGAACCACGGTGTCGTACTTATCAGTGCCGTACTCTTTGCGAATCAAATTGACTTCCGATTCAAAAGTCAGCAACACATCGCCTTGTGCACGATCTACAAATGAAGTGGTAGCGCCGCGACCGCCGGTATCAAACACCACTACATTGCCCAAAACCTTGGCAACGAAATCTTTGATTTTTTTCTCATCGCCATTAAAGGCATTGTTAGCGTAGATCCAGGCCGCAAGATAAGTGTAACGTGCGTTACCAGAGGTTTTTGGATTGGGGAACACCAGCTTCACATCAGCACGGGCGAGATCATCCCAGTCTTTAATATTTTTAGGATTGCCTTTGCGCACCAGGAAGGCGGTAGTTGAATAAAACGGTGAAGCATTATTCGGGAATTTATTCCGCCAGTCAGGGCTGACGAATTTCCCTTTTTGATGCAATACATCAATGTCAGTCGATTGGTTGAAGGTAACCACATCCGCCTTTAAACCTTGCAAGATTGCAGCTGCTTGCGCCGAGGAACCGGCATGGGATTGCTGGATGGTGACATCTTCACCGGATTTTTCTTTCCAATACTGCTGGAACTTTGGATTGATAGTGACAAACAACTCACGTGATACATCATAAGATGTATTCAGAATTTCCTGCGCTGCGCTAGCAGAAAATGCCAGTGATAAGCCCAGTGATGCAGCAAAGAATTTTACCAATTTGTTCACAGCCACGCTTAGCTCCTCAAATGTTGTGGTCAACAGTGGTCACAGTTAATCATATTTCGCCAACAGGATTTAGATTATTAATGCCTATGCTTATTACAAGCACCTGCACTTCGCGTTTATTCAATCTCTGCCAACAACCTTTTAACAACTTCAATATCCATGGGTTTAGTCATGTGATGATCAAACCCCGCTGCTTTTGATTCAGCGCGATCATTCTCAGCTCCCCAGCCAGTTAGCGCAATGAGGACAATATTTTCAATCGCAGGCTCCTTCTTAACCGCCACCGCAACTTGATTGCCGCTCATGCCCGGCATTCCGATATCAAGGAAGGCGATATCTGGCACAAAGCGTTGCGCTGCTTGAAGGGCTTGAATTCCATCGTGGGCGATGCAAGTTTCGTGGCCCATCAACTGAAATAATTTCACCAGCGATTCAGCCGCATCAATATTATCGTCAGCCACCAAAATACGCAGGCTTTTATCGCGCAGCCTGTGGGGCACAGGCGTAACGGGAATTGTAGTTACCTGAGTTGTTTCACTGCAAATAATAGCGGGCAAACGCACAGTAAATGTACTGCCTTTACCAACACCCTCGCTTTGTACACTCACCTTTCCGCCGTGCATATCAACAAGCCGATCCACCAATGAAAGCCCAATTCCCAGACCACCTTGTGCCCTGCTCATGTTAAGGCCGACTTGCGTAAACATCGCAAAAATTATTGGCAATGATTCCGCGGGAATACCAATACCATTGTCTGAAACCGCAATAACTAACTCAGCGCCTTGTATTTGCACGCTTAATGTAATCTGGCCACCGACAGGTGTGTATTTGGCGGCGTTGGTTAGCAAATTACCAAGTACCTGCGACAAACGCATCTGGTCTGCGTTGAGAAAAATCGCTTGCTCGGGTGTATCGACGGTTAATGCATGTTGATTCGCATTGATAATCGGCATACTGGTTTCAATGGCATGGCCGATAATTTTGCTGAGCGCGACGCGCTCTTTTTTAAGTTCGAGTTTGCCATTGCTAATGCGTGCGATATCCAGAAGATCATCGATCAGGTGAACCATCTGATCCACTTGACGCTGCATCATGTCCCGCACCTTGCTGAAGGCGACTGGATCATCGCCGGTCAAACGCAGCACTTCCAATCCGTTGCGAATCGGTGCAAGTGGGTTGCGCAATTCATGGGCGAGAATAGCGAGGAATTCTGTTTTATGTTGATTGGATTGTGACAATTCAGTTGCGAGATTGCGCAAGCCATTTTCTGCACGCTGGCGCTCTGTGCTATCAATACCATGCACCAGAATTCCGTAGACCTGATCATCCGCGTCCCTTAAGGGTAAATAAACGAAATCCAGAATTCGCTCCTCTTGCGGTTCATTTGCTTTGCGCTGCAACATTACATGTGCATCTTTTGCGACAAATGAATTCCCGCTTCGATAGACCTCATCCAAAATCTGCACATAACCCTGTTCAATGATTTCTGGCAAACCTTCACCAACGGTTTTACCTATCACATCGCGCTGACCAATAAGCTGGAAATAATTTTCGTTCACATTTTCAAAAATATGCCGCGGCCCTTTTAGGGTACACATAAATGCCGGTGCTTTTTGAAAAACCTCGGTCATCTGCGCATGCGCTGCTTGAACTTGACGGAACAGATGCTCGCTTTCAAGTTCAGCGGTTTTTTGTGCGCTGATATCTTTAAATAAAATGGCTACCAAATGGCTACCTTCACCACCTATGCGAAAAGCATAAACATCAAACCAGCGATTCATACTCGGTGCATCGAGCACAAAGCGCAACGGGATACCTGTTCGCGCTACACTGCCATACTGCTCAAACCAATGCTGCTCCAAATTGGGGACAAGTTTACTCGCAGTATTGCCTACAACGTTGTGCAAACCTGTTTGCCCTTCAAACACTGCATTTGCTTGTAGAAAGCGATAATCAAATGGTTTGCCATTCTCATCAAACAACATCTCGATGGTGCAAAATCCCTCATCGATTGAGTTGAACAACATTTTATAACGCTCTTCACTAGCGCGAATTTTTTCTTCAACCTTAGCGGCGTTATACAAATCGATAAAAATTTTAACTTTAGAGCACAACACAACAGGGGAAACAGGCAACAGGATGTAGTCAATCGCCCCCAGCGAATAGGCATCGTCCAGCGGGAATTCGGTTACTGGCAGATGATCGAGAAATATAATGGGTGTTGCAGGTGCAGGTGTCGCAGTGCGAATAAACTGGGCAAAATCTATTGCATGTGCGATGGGTAATTGAAGATTAATGATGATGACCGCGAAGTCGGTCGAGAGAAGATTGTAGCGCGCCGCATCATAAGTGTGCGCGTGAACCAGATTAACATTAAGTCCAGCCAACGCATCACTAATGAACGGCAGTTCAGTTGACTCAGAATCTATTAACAGGATATCGATCAATGGCGAGGCGCTCATTCTACATGCTCCTTGGTGCGCGATTTTTCTATTGCTGGATGCAGCATGGAATTAAATTAGCCAAACCAGGATTTCCCTCGCCGGGGCAATTAAATGCAGGGCTATAGTTGCAAGTGCCATAATTGGATGTGCCGTAATTAACGGGACTGCAATTAAAAGGACTATATTGAGAAAACATTTTCGGGTCAAGAAAGCATAGGCTTATTAGAAAACATAGATTTTAAAATATTAGTGCTACTGTAAAAATCATCGAATTGCTAAACTTGGCATTATAAAATTTTGTTAAGCGCAGCAAAAACCACCCTCTTAAAATACGCTCTATGCGCTAACGAACAGACAACCACTCAATACTAATTAGCTATTCAGGCACACCATTTACATGAGCACCTACACCATCCTCGCCCAAGCCGTTGAAAATACAACTGAGGAAAAGAACAGCGATTTCCTGACATTTCTTCATCCTGTCACTTCACGCGAGGAAGCTATGGAGCAAATTGATCAGTATCGCCAAACTTACGCAGATGCGAACCATGTGTGCTGGGCTTATGTGATTGGCAATACGCGACAACCGCAAACCCAAGCATTCAGCGATGCAGGCGAACCCTCGGGTACTGCGGGAAAACCTATGCTGCATGTGTTGACCGAGCGTGATGTGGGCAATTCACTCGCGGTAGTGGTACGTTATTTCGGTGGCGTTAAATTGGGGGCGGGCGGTTTGGTGCGCGCCTATTCCGGTGCGGTTTCCGAGGCAGTCAATCGTGCAGAACTGACCCAGGTGATACCGAGCCAGGAAATTCAGGTTGTCGCCAGCTTTGCCCACGAAGCTAAAGTTCGCCATCTTATTGCCCAGCATCAGGGCGCCCTGTTGCAGGTTGACTATCAGGCGGATGTCACCTTGAATATCAGCCTGCCGATCACGCAAATGCCATTGTTTACGCAGCAAGTTGTCAACGAAACCGCCGGTAACGCCGTGGTGCAAGAAAAAATAATGAATAAATAATTTTTCTATTGTCGATTTGGAAGAAGCCGGTTCGACTATGGGTTAGCAACAACATTTTTACCCAACACAATAGTTCATATAGGAGATATAAAAATGAAAGTTATGGTAATGGTTAAAGCATCCCCCAGTTCCGAAGCCGGCAAAATGCCGAGTGAAGAATTATTGACTGCAATGGGCAAGTTCAACGAAGAGCTAGTCGGTGCCGGCATTATGGAATCCGGTGACGGACTAAAGCCCAGCAGCCAAGGTGTGCGGGTAAGATTCAGCGGCAACAAACGCGTGGTCACTACCGGCCCATTTACCGAAACCAATGAATTAATCGCCGGTTATTGGATTTGGAATGTGAACTCGCTGGAGGAAGCCATCGAGTGGGTAAAAAAATGTCCCAACCCTATGGAAGAAGATTCTGATATCGAAATCCGCACCTTCTACACCATGGAAGATTTTGCCGAGATAGATCCGGACGGCAAAGAAGCCGCACACGAAGATGCAATGCGCCACACCATCGCGATGCGCAAAGCCAAGGTCAATAATTATTTATTCTTCTCCGGCCGCTGCGAAGAAGCGATGAATTTTTATCAACAACATTTGGGCGCGCGTATTAATTTTATGCTGCGCTTTAATGAAAGCCCCGATCCCGTTCCAGAAGGTATGCTGCAAGCTGGTTTTGAAAATAAAATCATGCATGCAGATTTCACGCTGGGTGATGCCAATATTTACGCGTCCGACGGCTGCGATGATGCGACAAGCTTCAGCGGATTCAGCCTGTCTTTAACTTTGCAAACCGCAGAAGATGCACACAAGGCATTTAATGCGCTGGCAGAAGGCGGCAAAGTGAATATGCCGCTCGCAAAAACCTTCTGGTCACCACTCTATGGCCAGCTGGTCGATAAGTTCGGCATTGCCTGGATGATAATGTTGCCCGGTGAAGATGCCCCGCAATAACCGCCCTCACCTACCGAATAACCATCATCGAAAACCGGTCGATCATCTTACTGATCGTCGGTCTAGATGGTGGAACCTGCAGCCCTCCCCTTTCCCAACCGTCCCAACTCCCGATCCATATATTCTCGCCGCGCAAAAATCTGCCTAATCTATAACCAAATAAAATTTGGTATTTTTACCTAATCTTGGTATTTTTACCTAAACTCATAAATCACCACTTTCTATGCAGGGTAAAAGACGGTGAAAACCAAAGAAAAAATACTCAATGCCGCCGTGGACGTCCTGTTGCAGGAGGGATTTCCCGCGCTAACGCAAACCCGTGTTGCTGAAGTGGCAGGAGTCAGGCAGGGCTTGCTGACCTACCACTACCCCAAGCGCATTGACCTATTAACCGCCGTGGTAGATGAAAGTAAAAGACGCATGAATGAATCGCGTTTTGGACCTGACAACAAGCCCCTGACGCTCGCGTCGCTAAAAGAAATGATGATTCATTTTGCAGTTACCCAAACCTTCCCGCGCATGATGCTCGCGGTAACCGTAGCGGCCGATGATGATCCATCGCTCTCCGCCTGGTTCACTGAGACAGATATACAGTCCCGACAAATCATGCGCGAACTGCTGAAACAAAGTGGATGGCAGGTTGAAGAAAATGTACTGCATACGCTGCGCGCCATCGTCATAGGTGCATCGCTAATTAATTTGCAACAAAACACCATCGAATCAGAGGCTCGGGTGCGCATAGTGATTGACTCTGCGTTCCAATACCTCACCGACAATTTGAAACCCCTTTAAACTTTCCGGAACAATCAACATGCTGTTATCGAATTACGATCCGCAAGATGAATGCAAATGTAAGTATCTCATCCTGAATATTATTGTGGTTATCGGTTTGCTACTGATGACCGCAGCACCTTTTGTTTTTGCTGCCGATGCAGACAAAGATGAAGATAAAGCACCACGCACACAAGTCACTACTGCAATCGCCAAGACGGCGGACTGGACAGTCTCTATTCCCGCACAAGGTGAAGTATTGCCTTGGGAAGTAGCCATTATCAGTGCAAAAACCAATGGCATAAGTGCAACAGAAATTAATGTTGTTGAAGGCGATAGCGTACGCAAAGGCCAGGTGCTGGCGCGCTTTGATGATCGCTTATTGCGCGCAGAACTAGCACAGGCGAAAGCAAATCTCGCACTCGCCGAATCCAACCTGCAACTGGCTAACAGCAATTTAAAACGCTTTGAACAGCTCAAAATAAAACAAACATTAAGCGAACAAGAGTTTGAACAAGTTTCCACCCAGGCAGCTACCGCAACCGCCACACGCGACCAAGCCGCAGCAGCAGTATCGCTCGCGCAAATTAAATTAACCGATGCCACTGTAGTTGCACCCGATGATGGAAAAATTCTGGAGCGCAATATTGAATCAGGTAAAGTGCCCGCTGCCGGTGAAGCCCTGTTTCGCTTGCTGCGCCAACACAAACTCGAATGGGTGGTACAGATTGATTCAGCCGATCTCGATCGCGTAAAGCCAGCCATGCAAGCCCAAATTAATTTACCCAACAACAAAACCCTGAACGGAAAAATCCGCAGCGTTTCACCGCAACTCAGCAGCAGTTCGCGCCTTGCAAAAGTGCGCGTCATTTTGGACGGCGCACCGGATGTAGCGGTAAACACTTATGCCGATGGAAAAATTATGGTGGGTAACGCCCAAGCGATTATCCTGCCAGCAGATACATTGGTGATTAAAGACGGCAAGACGTGGATCTTCCGTGTAAAAAATAACGCAGCCGAACAAGTGCTAGTGACACTTGGACGCCGTATGGGACAAGAAATTGAAATTTTGTCCGGCATTAAAACTGGCGATCAAGTGGTATTGGAAGGTGCTGGATTTTTAAATGATGGCGACAAACTCGCTGTGAAAGCAGCAAAAGCCAGCGGAGCCAAATAATGAATTTTGCAACCTGGTCTTTGCGTAACCCTAGCGCCGCTATCCTGATTTTTATTTTATTGACCTTCGCAGGCTTGTGGGGATTCCACAAGTTGAATGTGCAAGACTTCCCCGATATGGATTTGCCGATGGTCAATGTCTCATTGAACCAGCCCGGCGCAGCGCCATCACAACTTGAAACGGAAGTTGCACGCAAAGCCGAAGACGCTCTCGCCAACTTACAACTGCTGCGCCACATACACACCACCATTTCGCGTGGCAATGTGTCGATGGTGGTTGAGTTTGATTTGGAAAAAAATCTCTCCGATGCCGTCGCTGATGTTAAGGATGCACTCGACACTATTCGCAGCGATTTACCGCAGGACTTGCTTGAACCCCAAGTGAGTAAAGTTGAACTGGGTGCAGATAACCCTACCGTAACCTACGCTGTTTCTGCCGATCATTTATCCGAGGAAGAATTATCCTGGTATGTGGATAACACACTCGGGAAAAAAGTGATGTCGGTGCGCGGCGTTGGAAAATTCACTCGCCTCGGTGGTGTCAGCCGCGAGGTACAAGTGCTCGTTGATCCGCTGAAGCTTAATGCGCTTGGTGTTACCGCGACTGATTTATCCAAAACGATTAAAGAAATCCAGCAGGAAAATTCCGGTGGGCGCAGCCAACTCGGCGGCTCAGAGCAAGGTGTGCGCACCATCAACACCATGAAAACCGTGAGTGAATTAGAGCAGCTGCCCATTTATATGGCGAATGGCCAAACGCTGCGTTTGGGACAAGTTGCGCAAGTGATCGACACCAATGCGGAACGTACTCAATCCGCATTACTCGACGGTGAAGCAGCGATTGGCTTTCAAGTATTGCGCTCTAAAGGTTTCGATGAAACACGTTTAGCTACTGATATAGATGTGGTGCTACAAGAATTAGCGCAAGAAAATCCGGATGTATCCTTTCATTTAATTCGCTCCAGCGTGCCAAAAATCCTGGAGCAATATGAAGGTTCAATGAATATGCTGTACGAGGGCGCGTTCCTCGCAGTACTCGTGATCTTTTTCTTTTTACGCGATTGGCGCGCAACCCTAATCGGCGCTATTGCACTGCCGCTCTCTATTATTCCCACCTTTGCGTTTATGTCATGGGCGGATTTCTCGCTCAACACCATTACCTTATTGGCAATGGCAGTCGTTGTCGGCGTCTTGGTCGATGATGCAATTGTGGAAGTAGAAAATATTGCACGGCACCAACGCATGGGAAAATCCATCAAGCAGGCCACTATAGATGCAGTGAATGAAATTGCGCTCGCCGTTATCGCAACAACGGCAACCTTGGTGGTGGTATTTTTACCAACCGCATTGATGAGTGGTATTCCCGGCTTGGTGTTTAAACAATTCGGTTGGACGCTGGTTATTGCTGTACTTATTTCATTGCTGGTTGCCCGTATTATCACACCTATGACGGCGGTATTTTTACTCAAGCCGATTGAGCATGAAGAGAAGGAAGGAAAGTTTTTACCACATTATCTTAAAGCTGCGCACTGGTGTTTGTTGCATCGAAAGACAACACTCGCTGCCGGAACCATTTTCTTTATTTTTTCTATTGGCTTGCTTGCATTCCTTCCTGCTGGTTTTATTCCTGCATCCGATGAAGGCATGACCAACGTTCAAATTGAAACACCGCCGGGCAGCAGTTTTTTAACTACCCAAAACAAAGCCGAAGAAGTGCGCAACGCAATAAAAGATATTCCCGGTGTTGCACAAATCTTTACCACCATTGGCACAGCAACTGCAAATGGTGGCGCAGCTGGAATGTCATTGGGTGAGGTGCGCAAAGCAACCTTGATGGTCATCTTCAGCAAGTCACGGCCTACTCAAACGGAAATTGAAAATAGTATCCGCGCAAAACTGGAAACCATTGCGGGAATTAAATATTCCGCAGGTGCAGGCGGCCCTGGTGAAAAATTCCAGATCTTACTGACCGGCGACGATTCAGTTGCCCTCGCAACCAGCGCACGTGCCATTGAAAAAGAAATCCGCAATTTAGGCTACTTGAGTGGCGTTACCTCTACCGCCAGTTTGGAACAACAGGAAATACAAGTTATCCCCAACAGCGTGCAAGCCAGTGAGCGCGGTGTTTCCACTCAAGCGATTGGCGAAACCCTGCGTATCGCATTGGCCGGTGATTACGATCATATTTTGCCGAAGTTAAATCTGGATCAACGCCAATTGGGCATTCGGGTAATGCTGCCGCCCGAGATGCGCACCGATGTAGATACTATTGCCAATTTGCGAGTACGCTCCAATGACGGATTGATACCTTTAAAAAGTGTAGCGACTATCGAGTTGCGCAGTGCACCTTCGCAAATTTTGCGCATTGATCGCCAACAGCAAGTTTCAATTTCCGCAGACCTCGGTGGCCATTCGTTAGGTACCGCACTGGAAGATGCGAAAAAATTACCTAGCATGCAATCTTTGCCATCATCGGTTCAGTTTATGGAAGGTGGCGATGCGGAAATTATGGTGGATTTATTTATGGGCTTTATTATCGCCCTACTCACCGGTGTTTTCTGTGTGTACGCGGTACTGGTTCTGTTGTTTAAAGATTGGTTGCAACCGATCACCATTTTATCCGCAGTGCCCTTATCCGTTGGCGGTGCATTTGTTGCGCTGCTGATTGCAGGTGCAGAATTAGGTTTACCGGCACTGATTGGTTTGGTAATGCTGCTGGGAATTGTGACCAAAAATTCTATCTTGTTGGTGGACTTTGCCATCATCTCCATGCAGCAACCGCATGAATCCAAAAATGCCGCCATTCTTGAAGCATCGGGAAAACGTGCGCGCCCGGTACTCATGACGAGTGTGGCAATGATTGCAGGCATGTTGCCACTGGCACTTGGATTTGGTGGCGACGCCAGCTTCCGCCAGCCAATGGCGATTGCTGTGATCGGGGGATTAGTTACCTCGACTGCATTGAGCTTATTGGTCGTACCTGTTGTCTTCTCCTATATGACCGGATTTGAAGCGCGTCTGAAAAAACGCTTTGCATCCTTTGGCAGTCACCCAATCGCTACGGCTGACTCATAGTCAGCCGCAACTAACATTTAATTATTGAGGGTCACTGCCAGAAGGATAATAATTGCCAAGGTTGTGCACTTAAAGGAAAACCAAGTGAGCCCTCAATGACTAAAGAAATTGAATTACGAAAATCCAAACGCCTTGCGCTTTACTTTCTGGCGTTTGCTGCACTCACGTTTATCACCACGCTATTCTTACCTGCTGAGCGTTGGTGGGTTGGTCTGATCCGCGCAATTTCAGAAGCGGCGATGGTGGGAGCATTGGCTGATTGGTTTGCGGTAGTGGCGCTCTTTAAACGCGTTCCCATTCCCATCGTCTCCGCCCATACTGAAATTATCCCCAAGAACAAAGATAAAATTGCCGACAATCTCGCGATTTTTGTGCGCGATAAATTTCTGGATGTGAATTCACTGGTTGCCCTAATCCAAAAACACGATCCCGCACAAAAAGCAGCGGATTGGTTGAGTTCTGCCGACAACGCCAAAACCATGGGTACTTATTTGGTCAAAGTCACCGCTGGCATGCTCGATTTTATTGAAGACCGCGCAGTTCACAAATTTATGACCAAGGCTATTCATGCCATGCTGGATAAAATTGATTTATCCCAATCAGCAGGCATGTTGCTGGAAGTATTAACCAAAGATAACCGCCATCAAGCATTACTTAACGAAGGTATTAATCAATTTGCATCGATTTTGGCGGAAGAAGAAACACAGGTGTTTATCGCCGAAGGGATTGTCAATTGGCTGAAAGAAGAACATCCCGTTGCCGAAAAAATTATGCCCTCTGGCTGGGTTGGCCGCACCGGCGCCGACATAGCAGTTAAAGCCGCAAGCCGTTTATTGAATGAAATTAATGAAAACCCTGAGCATCAATTGCGCATTAAATTTGATGCTTACACCAAAGATTTTATTACCCGCTTGAAAACTGACCCTGAGTTTTTTGAAAAAGCAGAAGCGATTAAACGCTATTTAAAAAATGATGAAGCGTTCAATACGTATATGGGTGAACTCTGGCGCGATCTAAAGGATTGGCTCAAACGCGATTGCGTCGATGAACATTCAGTGCTGCATCAAAAAATAAGCAACGCAGGTCAATGGTTAGGAAAGACCTTGGCGGAAGATGCAAGCTTGCGCCAATCGCTCAACCAACATATGGAAGATGCAGCAAGCAAAATGGCTCCGGATTTTGCGCAGTTCCTCACCACCCATATTCGCGATACGGTAAAAGGTTGGGATAGCAAAGAAATGTCACGCCAGATCGAATTGAATATCGGCAAAGACCTGCAATATATTCGTATCAACGGCACAATTGTCGGTGGGTGTATCGGTTGCTTGCTGTACCTGATTGCGCACGCACAGGAGTTTTTCGTTTTTATCCGATCTATTTAACAACCATCGTTTGAGCTGCAGAAAAATTGTTAGTTGTTATTTAAAGGATGCGACGCAAGGGTAAATTGGAATTGAGTAGCAACCGCCTCTTTGTAAGCGGTTTCCAATAAGCCCAAGGTGGTAGCATCCAGCTTATCGCGCTGATCCAACACCGACATAAATGTGCGCTCGTAGTGTTCGCGCGGCTTAACAACCAGATAGACATCTACAATTCCACCTTCGCTGTAACCAGCAGGCAAGGCCACGCTGATGCGCCGTTTTTCTCCGGCAGGAATTCGTGTATCAAACACTTCCTGTTCAAGCCCTATATCAACATTCCAACCGATAATATCGCTTGCCAGCAACCTAAATTGCGCTGCATTTTTTTCGTGATAGCGCAATTCCACCGTGACTTTTGGAACCATATAAGTTGGAAAATAATGTCCGGCACCGGTATTGATAATATCGACATGAATTTGGTTGCCGTCGCGCGTCAGCACTGTAGTCAATGCTTTAGTCACCATCTGCTGGTCGTGAATACCACGCCATTGGTGCTTGCGATCAGGCATATGGCACGACTGGCATTGTTGCCCTGCTTTACCATAAGAAGAAGCTTGCCACTGCGCATAGGTATCTTCACGCAATTTGTTATTGGTGCGCGGACCGTCTTCAGGAAATTGATGGCAAGTCGCACAAAAACGGCCGTCGGAAAATGCCGGTGCGATAGTAAAACCATCGTGCGGTAATACTGCAGCGATTTCTTTGCGCGGCTCTGGCCCAAAGCGTTGGTGATTGCGCACATGGCATGCAGCACACACCAAACCTTGATGACCTAAATCCGCAGGCACATATGCAGGTGGTGCTTGTGTAGGCGCATTAGGCCAACCGTGGCTCTGCGCAACCAATGCTTTTTGTTCGGCGAGCGGTGCATGGCATTTCATGCATTTGTTTGCGTCCTCCTGCGGCATTAATTGGAATTGCCATAAAATTCCAGCGCCCATGGTGTGGCTGTGCAAACTTTGCGACCAATCGCGAAATTGTTCCTGATGACATTGACCACAACTCTCGGGCGCGAGCGATGCTTCGCCGTGAGAAAAGTGTGCAGGAGGTTTGCCTTGCGGCGGCAAAGGATCGCGCCAATGAGATGCTAAAAACGCAGCCACTGGATCTGTTGATGAAACAGCGTGGGATTGTGTATTTGCAGCGACTGAAGGTTGGGGAATAACAGTCGCAGCATCCGGTGATCTATTCAACCACCAGAAAAGCGCTGCGACCGCAACTAACACTAAACCGGCAACAGGAATTGCATTGCGTAATTTCATTAGATCCTGTTCCGGTTTTAAATCAGGCTTTGCGGATCGACCAGGTAAATGTGCCGGCTTGCTCGTCGCGCGCGAATAGATCGTCGCCGCTGGCGGTGCACAAATAAGTGATCGACTCACCTGAAGATGGATTATCAAACACCACAGTTAAACTTTTGCCACTGTCGATTTTCTTCAGCGCTTTTTCAGTATAGATCTGCACATGTGGGCAACCATAGCCGCGCACATCCAATGAAAAATTGCCATTTTCAATTTCTTCAAAAACGACAGACTCTTTTAACTTTAGACCCATTTTCTGTTCTCCACCTGTACTACCAATAAAAATCTGCTGTGCGCGTATTAAAAATCTGCGGTACGTGACAACTGCCAATCAATCCAGGCTTTAATCGCTTTGACCGCGAAGTAACCACCAATCGTCATACCCGCAAGGAATACCCAGCCGCTGATATCGCCGTTAGTGACAGTCGCAAAAAAGGCGCCGATGTTACAGCCCATACCGATACGCGAGCCCAAGCCCATTAATGCACCGCCAACTAACGCAAGGATAACGGTTTCGGTGTTAGGCCATTTCCATTTAAATTCACCGGTAATATTCGCCAGCATTGCTGCGCCGAGGATAATCCCGATGGACATCATGCCCGGTGCATTCAACAGTGGATTGGGTATGCCATTTTCCAAACCGAAGAAAATATTATCCATCATATTGAAACCCAATTTATCTAACACCCAACCGCCCCACTGCGCTTCCTGAGTGGTGATGTACCAGTAACCCGGATCAAATACACTGTCCTGAATGGATAAACCGGATGTATAACCCATCTCCGCTAACAATTCACCGAAGTTAAATATGTTGTAGTGCTCGCGCAATTCGCCAGTGAGTAACATATGCAACCCGGCAAAAATACCCAAACCGACACCGGCAATTGCCGTGTTGCGCGATTGAGTGAACATCGACCATATGCCTTTCAATTCGTAAGCGAAAGAAATGCGGCTTGATGCAGGCAACGGGTGTTGGCGAATAAAAATTTTGCGGTAGTTAAAGCGATACAACAACACTAATAAAATCAGCGACGGCAAAATCGCCACGACAAACGCATTAGCGAATAAATAATTACCGAGATTCTCGCCCCAGCCAGATAAAGTAGCCGCGGTAGTACCATTTAATTCCCACAAATAACCCGCAGTAAATTGATCAAACCAACCATCGGTTGCGGAAAGTTCATCGGGCATTTGCGCATTGGCCGCTGCGGCAGTCCAGGCTTCCGGCACAAGATTATTTAACCAACCGCCAGCACTGACAAACCACGCCTGTGAAAACGAAATGGAAAACAATACCAATGCACCAGCCAGATTGCCCTCACCGGTTTTATACAGTGAACTCGATGCACAGCCGCCGCTGAATACCATGCCCAAACCAAAAATCAAACCGCCAATCAATACATGCCAGCCCAGCGGATGCGCATGAAAACTATTAAAACCAGCATCCTGGATAAAGGCGGAAATAACCGCGTAGAGAATAATCGCGATAAGCACACCCACGGCCATACGCGGCACACCGACGGCAAACAAATCACGAATTGCCGATGCCATACAAAAACGGCCGTACTGCAAAAAGATGCCGTACACCACACCAAACCAGGCATAGACCAACAAATAAATAAAACGTGCATCTACCGCGAGATAGACCAGCGACACAGCCAACACAACGATAGCGATGGCTGCAGAGAATAAATAACCACGGCGGCGACTTTTCGTCGCCGTCGTGGCAGTGGTGCTAAGCCCCTGCATGAATTAACCCTTTCATTACAAAATAAATTGGAATCCAAATGTTGTTTGGTAGTTATCCTGCAATGAAGGAACTGACTCCACCGGATTCGCATAATCATTGCGACGATATTCGAGAGTTAATTTAATGCGCTGTCCATCGATGTAATAGTTCGCACCGCCACTAAATACACGTCTATCCAAAGTACCACCGGGGAGGTCGTATTCAGTTCCATCGTGACGGGCAAACAATTGCAAACGGCCAGGACCAACAGGATTCGGGAACAAATAACCCGCTTTCACATAAATACCGTCTTGCTGGGTGTTCGACGGTAATTCAGGGTCGGGTAACAGATTAATTGCATCACCTAAATCGTAATTAAAGTAAGCGGCCGAAAATGTGTAAGTACCACTTTTAAATGGATACTCAACAAAACCATCCACTGTCCAGGCCGAATAATCTTTGATCTCTTCACGATTTTCGTAATCCGCATAAGCGGCATCGGCTTGATAATCGTACGCAGCGCCGATGGTCAGAATTTTACGCGTACCCAAATAAGTACCGCGATAACCGTAATCGTATTCCGGATCTAAAAAGCTCCAGTGCACACGCGTTGTCACACGCGGCGATTTAATCGGCACATAATCGCCTTCACGACCATCAGCAATCATTAACCGATACTGGAATTTGGCGTCGGCAAGGTTGCCCCAAATTGCCGCACCGGTATCACGCGTACCCGCAAACGGCGTGTAGGAAATATCGCTACGATCCAACGTTAACGGCTCAAGACAAGCTTCCAGGTTCTCACGCGAGAACGTATTTTTAAAACGGCCGACGATAAAACGATATTCATCGGAGTAATCAAGCGTGACGTAAGCATCGCGGTAATAAACTTCGCGGTCATCCTGCCCTGCCTTACTGTCATTACCGGCTTCCAATTGTGCATAGAAACCAACGTAATCGTTGTACTGGCCGCTCAAGGTGATGCGGTTGCGACGTAAATAAATATCGGTAGTATCGCCATCGTGGTTGTTAGACGTATAGCTGCTGTTGGTTGCCCATACTTGCAAGGCGTAGTTAAATTGCAGCGAGCTTTCATCGCCAAATTCAATTGTTGGACCTGCATAAGCTGCGGAAGAAACCCCGGCCGCTAATGCCAGTACCAACGGATTTTTTAACCAAATGCTGGATAAGGTTTTCACGGATTAATACCTTCTACATTTTCAAATAGACGTGGATGACTTGTGCGATACACTGAAAGTAGACGGGTCGTTTCTTCGCCCGAGTGACAGGTAGCACAGGTTTTTTCCGACTGGGATACAGCATTGACGACTAAATTTTTGTGGGCGATTTCCTGCTTGAGAATGCGCGGATTTCCCTGATGGCAGCCAGTACAGGAGTAATTCACACTCTTGTGTTGGGCGTGCCAGGGCGCATCGACAGGAGAATAATTAGGCGCTTTTGCACGTTTGTCGTTGTGGCAACGGAAGCAACTGGAAGCACCCAGTCCGCAGGCATTGGCAAATGCAATTGGCGATAACTCGCGCGCCTGCTCATGAATAATTTCCAATGCCTCTGCGCCCCATGCATCATTGCTAACAATAGATTGCTGAATTGCAGGTACAGGGTTTGCCACAGCCACTGGTTGCGTGCGGGTTTCCAAATAATATCCACCCACTGCAATTGCACTGCTAACGACAAATAACGCTGCCCACAAAATAGAAGTAAGCGCAGTTGCTTTTGCTAAATGCTGTAACGATTTTTTTAAAATTTGATAAAGCGATTTCACGGCGAATTACCTTTTGTTTTCACCGGATTCTGTAGCTCCGGTTGCGGTTGCTCGATTAATCAGTTGTCTGTTTTTCGGTTCCGTTTTTGTCAGTGCTGCTGTCGATATCACCGGCGTTTTGCTTTGCCTTTTTAATATCTTTTTCCTGCAAACCATCAGCACACAAACACAAAGGGCCATCACGGAAACGCAGGCGCTTCGATTTTTTCTTTAGCTCCTGGCTCAGCGGATCAAGGCTCGGGCTGGAGTTTTCCCGTGCAGGCTCAAGCACTATTGTCTTATTGCCTCGTTCCTCGCTGGCACCACTCTTATCGCTCGCGTCACCGGTGTTAACCGAATCCTCAGCGAATGCAAAAACTGGCGATAACAGCGCAAGACTTAGCGCGCACAACAAGCTTCTGGAAAAAATTCTCATCGCTATTTCTCCGTAAAGGGTGAGCCTGCATCTCCAGGCTCACCATTTTTTGCGCGATTAACCGCCGCAAGGATTGGATGGAAGCGTTACGCCTTTTGAGCTACTGCTGCCACTGCTGGTGTTGCCACTACCTGCAGAAGAACTTGCAGCAGCCGGACGAATGTAGGCTTTATCTTCATTGATAACCTGGTAGGTATTTGCACCAAAACCATCCAGGATGCGCGGCGCAGCAGCGGTGTATTCCGCATCGCGTGGATTGATCAACTCCGGTTTGTTAGGGAAGTAAGGTGCAGATAATGCAGCGGTATCCCAAGGTGAATTTTTGGCAAGGATTAAATGGCCATCCTTATCGGTAAATCCAGCACTGAGAGAGTTCCACTCGATCATAGATGCGTCGTAAATACGGGTTGGCAAACCCAATACCACTACAGCAGCAATTTGTGTTACCGCCGCACGTGCAGCAGTTTCACACCACAAAATAATCTGGTCGCCTTTTTGATACGCATTGCCTGCACCTACATGTTTGTAAGTACCATCAACAAAACCTTTACCGGCCGCATCGATATTGCCTTCCAAATAAGCGCGCAGTTGTGCTTTGGTTTTAAATAAACCGGTTGCAGTATCAATCAAGTTGGTCCAGTTCAAATTCAATGCACCGCGTGGGTGACTTTGACGCGGAGCATTATTTTGGAAGCTGGAGTAACGGTTGGTTAATACGCCGCCAGCCTCACTCGCTTCGCCTGCACTGAATTGGTCAAGGCTGCGGCCATCCCACAAGAAATAACCATCTTTGGTGTTGTTGGTATCGTGAGTTGGCAACACATTAATCAAATCCTGCGCAGTTGCTTGCAAAATGGTGTTATCAACACCTAAATCGCGCACACTGCTAACGGGCTTATTAATGATCGGGCTTGGTTGATTTGCTACAGCGCCACTAAATGCAGTCGCAGTAAAATCTTCAGCAGTCCAGGTACCGCTCAGGAAATTATTTCCGCCGTCGAGGATCGCGAGATTTTTTGCATCTACGCCCCAATAACGGAAGGTGTACCAGCAGCGGCCTTGATCCATTGCTGCGCTACCACCAGTACCTTGCGCACACAAAATCAAATCGTTTTTCAGATCGATACCGTATCTACGTACCAATGCATCGGTGGTTTCACCGGAAATAACAATACCTTCAATTTCAGTCACGCCATTAAAGCGCGGCTCACGCCAGGTGTTTTCCAAATAAGTAAATACATTGGTGTTGTTAGGTTTGATAAATTCAAAACCAGCGCGGCCTTTTGTTGCCTGGAAAATAACAAGCTTGCCGGTAATGCCTGCCGGACGCTCTTTTTCCCAATTGCTGATCCAACGCTTCAAGGTTTTTCCGGTGATAACACCATTGAGGTTGTCATCGTAATTTTCGGCTGACTCCTGCGCGATATCCTTAGGTGTATTCACCTTGAATTGTGCTTGCTCAGGTGGAGTAACGGGAGTTGTATCCTTATCTTTGCTGGCTTCACCACCGCAACCGGTGAGTGCAAGGCCGATACTGATTAATAAGGTAACGATTAACGGTCGTTTACGAATGCTGTGAACGGTTGATTTCATTGTAGTAATCCTGTGCTTGGTAAAAAAAAGACAAATAGATACCATCCGCCGATGGTATTAGTGATCTAGTAACCAGGCGGGTCTTACAAATTTTTTAATAGATACTATTTGTTCAGCGCATGTTGGCTGTTTGGTACAGATCGATGCGCTGTTGCGAACAAAAAATTTCCAACCACAATGTGGAAATAAAAAAGCGAAGGAGAATCCGTTACTGCGCGAGTAGGCAAACTCTAGCTATGTCCTATAAGTTCCTACTTCCGTGATAGGCGTGTGTCTTCGATAACATAAATGCATTTACTGTGCATTATGGCGCCATGGTAAACACAACAGCTTTTAATGCCAATTTAAAATCCGGCAATATCTAGATTCATTATTTATATGCTAATAACTTAATGACTGTTTAAGCCATCATTCTGCTTTTGTTATAGTTTTCATCTGAAATGTGAATTTTATTTTTTGAATAAACATTGAGAGTGTTGTTTGCTTTTCAAACAAACCAAATTCAATTTGAAAACAATTCTCAACGTGACCCAAAAAAATATTAAATTATTTTTAAATATGTAAAGTTATACAAAGGCAACTATGGCTCGCTTTCCGCTACTCATTTCCGGCAAAGAACTTTCTGCTCATTTGGGCGAACAAAACCTGATTGTTGTAGATGTTGGAAAATCAACAGTTTACTCCCAGGCACATATTCCCGGTGCAATTCACGTTGATTATCGTCGACTACAGAAAGGCGAATTGCCTGTACCTGGTCTGGCGCCAGCGCTAGAAGATGTAGCAGCACTACTCACAGAAATTGGTGTAACACCTGAAACTCATGTCGTTGCTTACGATGATGAAGGTGGTACGCGGGCTGCGCGTTTTTTGTGGCTGCTTGATGCCTTTAGCCATCAGCATTTCAGTTTTCTCGATGGCGGTATCCACGCATGGCTTGCCGAAGATTTGCCTTATGAAGTTGAACCTGCGGTAGCAACATCAGTGCAATATCCACTCACATCATTAATTGCAAAACCACAAATAAACCTTGATTACTTGTTGAATCATTATCGTGATGAAGATGTGCAGATATGGGATGCACGCACTCCCGAAGAATTTTCAGGTGAGCGAGTTATGGCCCAGCGTCGCGGGCACATTCCCGGAGCGATTAATTACAACTGGGAAAACGCAATAGATCGTGCAAATGATGACCGGGTGCGTAACATCGATATAATTCGCACAGAATTAAATCGCGCGGGGATCAGCGGCGATAAAAAAATTATCACTCACTGCCAAACACACCATCGCTCCAGCTTCACTTGGCTGCTGGGGAAAATATTGGGGTTTGATATTATCGGTTATCCGGGTGCATGGGCAGAGTGGGGAAACCACCCTGCCACTCCGGTAGCGACCCTTTATCAAACTGAAGATTTATCAAGCTAAAAATCAAGCAGTAAAGCCGGCAGCAATTGTCGTGGATATAGTAGGAGTACCAAAAAAAAATCGCAGGCTATTAACCTGCGATTTTTTTATTTACTTTTTGCTGCGCATTAGTGAGCGCTTATCACTTCCTTTTTCAGCGAACAATTTTCCCATGCCGCTACAATAATAAGTACGCCGGTAGTAGCGGCGCTCATCGCCAACGCAGACCAATGCAATAGCGATGCTATGGGAACCAATAGTATTAACAACAAAATACCAATCAGGTGTGACAAAGGCGGCGCACGCCGATCATTAGTTACCCACTTAAACAACATACAACCGAGCAAATAGAGTGCAGGGCCGCCGAAGATTGCCGCTATACCCGCAGCAGATGCGTGATCGGGATGAACGAGCACCAACTCATCCGCAACAGCGCACACGATAATGCCGGCAACAATAGGTGCGTGCAGATAGGTGTACGCAAGCCGCGCCTGGCTGCCAGGATCAGCGGAGCCAAGAATGCGATGATGGGCGCGTTCCAGACCGGAATCAAAATAAATCCACCAAAGCGCGATTGACCCTGTCACTGCAACTAAAAAAGCGGCGATCACTTTTCCATCCCATTGTTGGTCGGAAAAAGTAGCACCAGTCACCAGCAGCGATTCGCCCAAGGCAATAATCACAAACAGTGCGCAACGCTCGGCCATGTGATTGCCTTCCACATCCCAATCCATTGTGCTCCCACGCCCCAAACCCGGCACCCAAAAAAGTGCGGCAGGTGAAATAAATTCAATAAAAAAAGCGATGCACCACAATAAAAATCGCGTAGGCCCTTCCGCAAGCCCACCGGCAATCCAGAAGATTGCAGACAGACACAACCAAATAAAAATCCGCTGGAAGCTACGCACAAAATGACGAGCACTATTGCGGATTGCATACAGGAAAAATGCTGTGCGCCCTACTTGCATACACACATAGGCGCTGGCGAATAATAATCCGCGCTCACCAAATGCATCGGGAATAGACACTGACATTAGCAAGCCAGCCAACATGAGTGCGAATAAACATAAACGCACCGGCAATCGGTCCGGGTCAAGCCAATTGGTTACCCAGGAGGTATAAATCCAAACCCACCATACCGCTAATAACAATAGGAAATGTTTGAGCGCACCGTCGAGCGTTAAATTGGCTAACAGGGAATGGGATATTTGGGTGATAGCAAATACAAATACGAGGTCGAAAAACAATTCGACCATAGTGACTTTGCCACTATGGTCGCTGCCACGTGTCCGCAATAGCGACAACATGCATCAGGTTCCTTTTTTGAAATGGGTGAATCGCCACCAGAGAAAAACTGCCGCAGCAGCAGGAACAGCGAAATTTAAAATAAACAGCGGTAACTCTTGCATAAAAGTGTAACCCGCCTGCGTAACACCGACCCACATATTCACTGCGGTCACAATAAACCAGAGCGGAATAAAAACTTGTACACCGCGCCGCATAGGTGTGAGCCCCGGCCCCGCGAACGCGCGCGCAACTAACAAGCAAAAAAACAATAATACAAAACCAGCAGTTAATACCATGATTGTATGCATAAAGCCTCCGGAAACACGGTTAGTCAGTTTATTATCATTTTCGTATGAGGTATTGCTGTACATCCACTTCATCAATTTGCGCAGGTGCAAGAAACCGCTGCGCATAATTCATATAGGTACCACTTGTTAGAAATAATTCAAATACATCGCGATCAATATGCTCATCAAGCATCATTTTGTGCAATATAGCAATGGATTCGCTCATCGACTTGGCTTTTTTATAGGGGCGATCAGCCGCCGTCAAGGCTTCAAAAATATCAGCCACTGCCAGTATCCGTTCCGGAATAGATAAGTCCTCCCCTTTTAGTTTGCGTGGATAGCCAGTGCCTTTCATAGTCTCATGGTGGGTGGATGCATACTTTGGCACCCGCGCCAGCTCCGCCGGAAACGGCAGCCCCTCCAACATACGAATGGTACTGATCATATGTTCATTGATTTTAAATCGGTCCTCTGGAGTTAGAGTGCCGCGCGCAATAGCCAAATTATGAAGCTCGCCCATGTTGTAGAGATGCTCAGGCACATCCATTTTGATGTTGTAACGGGCATGATGCTCCACACCGCCGGTGCGCGCAATAATGTGCTCCGGCTTATCCGCCAGTAAATATTCCTGCACTGGAAGTGCGACATCCCCCTGACTGAAACGCACTTCTTCTACCGGCGACAGTCCGAGGCGATTATCAAAATGGCGCTCCCAAGTGATCTGTGCAATTTCCTGCAAACGCTCGCTATCTGCCTGACTAAAAAATTCACCACCAATATTGGATTTGGCGATAAACGCAAAATCATCATGTAACTTACGACGTTGCTGCTCCAATTCAGTTTTAATTTGATCAGCTGCTTGTGGATGCTCTGCGATGGATTTTAAATAAACGATTTCCGCATCGCGCCACAAGACTTCAAAACGCATACGCACTTCGTGGATGCGATTATAAATTGCCTCCAGTTTGCTGCCCTTGTCGGCAACATGTTCCGGTACGGTAATTTTTCCACAGTCATGTAACCAGGCAGCAATCCTGAACTCCCGATACTCTTCTTCTGATGCAAATGAAAAATCCTTAAACGCTGGATCAGTGGAAGCGACAGCAGCGTCCACCAGCATTAATGCCAACTCGGGCACTCGCTCGCAATGGCCGCCGGTGTAAGGTGATTTTTGGTCGATGGCTTCGGCAATTAATTTAATAAAAGCCTCCATTAAATCACGCTGCTCCTGTTCGTGTTTGCGAATCGATGCAGCCATATCGACCATAGCGCGAGAGAGTTCATCAATTTCCTTGATCATACTCGGGTGATATTGCACCTGATTATATTGCCGCTCTTTAACACTGATGCTTTTTTCAAACAATTTACTGATCGGCTTAACCACCGGATTTGCCACCAACCAACACAGCGGCAAAAGCAATAGCAAACAACTACCGGACACGATAATAGAAACCGAAATGCGATCCAAACTGTCCTGTACTATCTTGCTCGCCGGAACAACAACCGCAAAATAATCTGGCTGGTTGTGAAGTTGTCCTAACGGAGTCACATAGGCAAAATATTTTTCTCCATTGAGTTCGAATCTCTGTAATTCATTATCTACATAACCAATTTTTGTTATATCAATCAGTTCCTTGTAGGGTAATTCTTTTATTGCAAGCGTTGATGCCAGCACCTCACCCGAATCGCGATAAACAAAAATTTCCCCTTCAGCACCACGCTGCTGTTGCTGCAAATATTCTGAGAAAGATTCGAGGGTGATATCGATCCCCAGTACAGCACCAGAGCTGGGCAAACGGATCGCATAGGTCTGCCCGGTAACTTGCTGATACGGAAATACATAGGGCAGGGATTTTTCTACACTATTTTCATGTGCGTTTTTAAACCACGGACGAGTGCGCGGATCGTAATCGCTGGCTTCATAACTAGTGGTGCGCAAATGAAATGCAGCATCAAAATAATCCAACCGCCGAACGCGTTTACCATCAACCTCGCTTACCGTATTGACTACCCAGCGATCTTCCACATTAGCCTTGATGCTAGTGCGTACCCCCTGGCTATTCTCCAGATTAATCAGTTCATAGAAGCGGCCATTGGGCATGCCCAGATAAAGACTGTAAAAAATATTGTTGTTGCGGATGATCTGTGCAAACAGATCACGTACACCCGGCGCTTCATTTTCTGCATCAATCAACAGTGGATATTGCACCACTACACTGGCGACCTGGCTCGCCCGTTTTTCAATAGCTTCAATAAAGGTTCCGGTGTTTTTTGCAGTCGCTTGATAGTTGGCTAGTGCATTATCAATCGCCATGCTGCGACTGAAATAATACTGCAAGCCTATAGCAAAGCAGGAGGTAATGAACGCGGTCATCATTACCAAACCAACTACCATCAGTCGGGCGGAAATGCGGAAGGGTATGGATGAAATCAGGGTTGGGTTTTGCGGGCTCGACGGAGGCTCGGAAGACAAAATACGTTTCCTTTAAACAGTAAACATTGAAATGCAAGGTACGCGGCGCGCACTCTATCAGCTATAACATACCATTGTGACGTGAATAAAAATACTTTGAGTTAAAACAAAAAAGAGCGAAATTTCTTTCGCTTTTACATTTTTTAACGCGCAATATTTATACTGCCGGTTTAATTAGTAAACAGCGACTCACTAATTCCACCATCGCAGTCAATTGCTCATTCAATTCAGCAACCAATGCACTTTCGTATTTTCCGGTGTGTAACTGCTGTTCAAGATTAAAACAAATAATCTCCAGTTGATTCATCCCTAAACTGCCCGCTAGCGATTTAAGCGAGTGCACCTGATTAAGTGCCTCCGATAAATTAGCCACCAAAAGCTGACGTAATTGATCAGGAAATTGAGCGCGTTCCTGAGCAAAACGTTCCAGCAGGCGACGATACAACGCCTCGTTGTTCATCAGATTATGCAGCGCGCGTGCGGTGTCTATGCCACCATGTTGTAAAAATTCAAACGTGTTCGCCTTGGGCACCAAACTTTCCGCAAGGCGGCAGGTGTGGCCCCACAGCTCTAACACCTGATGTAATTGGGTCGGTTCAATGGGCTTGGATAAATAGTCATCCATTCCCGCTGCCAGATAAGTTTCTTTATCGCCCGGCAATGCATTGGCGGTGACGGCCACTATAGGCAAATGTTTACCTACAGCCAGTTCACGAATGCGCGCCGTCGCTTCTACGCCATCCATACCAGGCAATTGGATATCCATTAATACCAAATCAAAAACCTGTTGTTGAATCGCTGCAATCGCCTCAGGCCCGGAGCCAACGCAGAGCGCTTTTACCTCCATGGATTCCAATAGCGACAGCATAATCTCCTGATTCAATAAATTATCTTCCACCACTAATACGGTGCAATTAATCGGTGTTAATTTGGTTGGTGCAGTAGCTGCTTTGATCAGGTTCGCTGGTGCGACTTGCCGATTATTTTTTTCCAATTGCACCCGCAGCATAAAACAACTACCCTGCCCCAACTGGCTTTTTACATCGATATGCGCGTTCATTAATTCAGCGAGATTTTTGCAGATAGATAAACCCAAGCCTGTTCCTTCAAACCGGCGGGTGCTGGATGAGTCGACTTGCTGGAAAGGTTTAAACAATTTTTCCAACTTATCCGCATCTATTCCAATACCAGAATCTTCCACTTCAAATAATAATTCAACCCGCTCTTGCCAATCGCGCACCTGGGTGACGCGAATACTGATGCTGCCTTGATCGGTAAATTTCACCGCATTCGCACAAAAATTGATAAGGATTTGCCCGAGCCGCAGCGCATCACCAAGCAATCGAGGTGGAATATTTTTGTCGATATTGACCTTAACGTCCAAACCTTTTTCTGCCGCTTTTTCCCAAATCAAATCAACAACTTTATCGATTAATTGATCAATCGAAAATTCGCTGTGGTCGAGTGCGAGCTTGCCCGCCTCCATCCGCGAGAAATTTAAAATATCATTGATAACTTGCAACAAATGCTCACCCGAGCCGCGCATTTTTTCCAAATAGGTACGCTGCCTCGGTTCAGGTTTACTCGCGAGTGCAATGTGCGCAAGACCGATAATCGCATTTAACGGCGTGCGAATTTCATGGCTCATATTGGCGAGGAATTCGGCTTTGGCTTGCGATGCAGCAAGCGCTTCATCTTTTGCGCGCATCAATTCATGGGTGCGTTCATTTACCAAATATTCAAGATTGTGATTCACCTCTGCCAAGCGCTGGCTGGTGATTACCTGATCGGTTGCATCCATCCATAAGCAGGCAAATGAATGGGGAATTTGTTCTTCGCTGTAAATAACAGGGAAGCGCACAATGCGGTAATAACACTGTTTTCCATCGGGATCACGCAGCGCAGTAATAAAATCATTCCAGTAGGATTCGGGACCAATATGTTCTTCAGCTTGCATCAAGGGCGTAAGCCATTTGGGTGCAGGAACTTCGTGGAGGTTGCGGCCGAGCAAATCACTCTTATCTATTTTCATAAGTTTGCAAAACGCAGGATTCACCACCAATAGGCGATGATCTACTGAGGTCATATGTGTCGCCGCAGGCAAATTATCGAGCAGCGAACGGAAGCGGCCTTCGCGCACAATCAAACGACGACGGTTGGCAATTGCGGTCATGGTCAAGACCACAATCAACACAATCGCACTCAAACTTAAACCAATAATAATATTGCGCGATGCGAGATAGGGAGCCATTGCCTCACGCACATCCTGCTCGATGATAACGCCCAACTCCATTTCGCTAATCCAACGACCAGCACCCGCGACCGACATACCGCGATAATCGTCGTAACCAATTTTAATAAAACCGGCTTCACGATTAATTAAAAAATCCACCATTTCTGTCAGCACTCCGGGTTCACCATCAGCGTCGGGAACTTTAACCTCTGTGCCGATACGCGAGTCATCCCAGTGGGGCTCGGTACTGGTTAAATTGGTCGACCCAAAACGCGGTGGGGTGATAAAGCGGCCGTGATTATCGATTGCATAAATTTCGCCGGAAGCGCCATTGCGGCCTTTAAAAAAAATCGGGAAAAAACTCGATTGCGTATTAAAACGCAAACAAAAATAACCGGGCGCGGTAACTTCCGATTCAAATAACACGCACATGTTTTGCATAAGTGAACCCGCCGGTTGCAGGCCACGCGGGCCATCAAGCGGGCGAATTGCCACCACCGGGCGGGAAATTGCCGGGCGCCGTGTAAGCGCTTTATCCAGTACTTCCATCGTCTCGGGCAACAGCACTGGTTGTTTGCGATAGGAACTGGTGCTGGCCGCCACAATAATCCGCTCGTGATTAATCACCGAAAAACCATCAAAGCCCATTACGGTCAGCACAGGATAAAGCCAATCGCCCAAAGCCTCGTGAGTCACAGGATTATCGCCCTGCTCCAACAACACTTGTTTTAATAAAATTTTACCTTGCGACGAATTAACCAGCATTTGCAGCGCACCGAGATTCTGCTGCTGCCAGATAGTGATCAACTCAGAGAAGGAATTAAGTGAGGTTTGTAAATGCGCGCGGATTACCCGCTCCTGGCTGGAGTGGATGTGGCGCAATGCGAGGGTAGTAAAAAAAAATAGCAGCACTATTGCTAGCGCTGCCGATAACAGGGTGGGATTGACTAGCGAGAAAAATCGAAAGTGTTTGTTTATCCAATACTTGAGGTTTGGCATATGGTTGATTTACGTTGTAGATCCTGTTCGACCCAGCCTATCAGATCGCGCCCCGGCATGGGTCGCGCTAATAAGAAGCCCTGCACCTGTTTACAACCCAGGCTTTTGAGCAAGTGTAGCTCGGCTTCGGTCTCTACACCTTCTGCAACGGTAGTAATTCCTAAACGTTGACCCATTTCGATGGCCGATTTCAAAATATTGCGCATATATTGTCGCGCCGGCGCGCCGTTAATAAACGAGCGATCTATTTTCAATTCGGAAAAGGGGAAGCGCGACAACTGCTGCATGGATGAAAAACCCGTGCCGTAATCATCGATAGAAATGCCAAAACCTTTGAGGCGCAAGCGGCTGATAGTAGCCAATGCAGATGGTAGATCCACCACCAATGCGCTCTCGGTAATTTCAAAGGTGAGGTAGTGCGCAGGAATACCCTGACGGATAACGCGCTGGATAATTTCGTTGGCCAGGTTAAATTCAGCGAGAGATTTAGCGGAGAGATTGATGGCCACGGGAATATACTGGCCCTGGTCCCACCAACTATTCATATCCTGCAAAACCTGATCGAGCACCGAGAGGGTCAAGTCGCCAATCAAACCGTGCTCTTCGGCCAAAGGAATAAATACGCTTGGCTGAACCCATTCACCTTGATGATTTTTCCAACGCGCCAGCGCTTCAACGCCCGCTACACGCATGGATTCAAGATCAATTTTTGGTTGGTAATACACCTGGATGCGCGCGCGATCCAATGCGGTTTTTAATTGCCCGACATCGGTGCTGACCGCATCGCCGGATGCGGCATCCAATGGACAAATACCGGAGTTGTAACTATTGAGCGCGTCCGCTAAATCGGTTGGGTTTACTGGCTTGCGAAATGCGCCGAGCAAGGTAATTCCCAAGGCTTCAGCCATAGTGGCAACTGCACTGATAAGCACTTCATCGGAACTGCTCGCGAGAACCACAGCAGGTTTGTGCGATAACTCCGCCAATTGTTGCAGCACTTCAATGCCGTCCATTACCGGCATTTCCAAATCGAGCAACATCACCGCCGGAACTTGTGCGAGCTGACCCAATTGATCCATCGCCAATTTACCATTGGCCGCTTCGTATACCTGATTAATTCCAAACGCGCGCAAGCACAGATGCGCACTGTATCTGTGCATGCTGCTGTCATCGACAACCATTACGCCACGCTCATGAATATTTTCATGCAGGTTGACGGCCTGGCTCAGGTTCGCTGATGTATTAAGAGAAATCATAAATCGCTCAGAAGCTCCGAAGTACGGAAGAATAGCAAATTTATACACATTAATAGCTACCTGTTCCGGTTAACTTGCAAAACGCTTGAATGCAGCGGCTGCTTGCGGCTTGCGATAAATCGATGGCCGCACAGTGGTCAGGCCAGTATTCAAACCTTGTAAGCTCTCGCAATGCCCCAGAATTAACCAACCACCAGGACGCAGTGCGCGCAATAAATTTTCAACCACTTTTTGCTTGGTTGCGTTGTCGAAATAAATCATTACATTGCGCAAAAAAATAACATCGAATTGCGCATCGTCTTCGCGGGCATTTAACAGATTGTGTTGTTCGAAGGTGATGTGCGAGCGCAGTGACGGTACTACCGCAAGCATACCTTCGTATTCACCAATACCGCGACGGCAATAATTTTTGAGGTAATCTTCAGGAATTTGGTTGATGCGTTCAGCGCGGTATACACCCGTGCGGGCGTGTTCAAGCACTTTGCCGGAAATGTCGGTGGCCAAAATATCCCAATTGGTTTTACCCAAGGTATCGGCCAGCACCATTGCGATACTGTGAGCTTCTTCACCAGTGGATGAAGCTGCGCACCAGACGCGCATTTTGTTGTAGCCCTGCTGCGGAATAATTTCATCGCGCAGGAAATTAAAATGCGCTGGCTCGCGGAAAAAATAGGTTTCGTTGGTGGTCAATAAATCCAGCATGGTATTGCGCTCTTGCGCACCCTTGGGGCTGGAGACAAACGAAAAATAGGCTTCATAACTATCAAACCCGAACAGCTCCAGTCGACGCCACAGACGGCCAGTCACCAATGCAGTTTTATCTGCACCGATAATAATACCCGCCGTGCGATGCACGTAATCGCGAATCTTGTGGAATGCAAAAGAGCTGATTTGAGTTTGGGAGCCCATGGTCTTAGGCCACCTGCCTGGTTGGAGTCATTGATGAAATCAAAGGTCTGTTCATTAGGTGGTTCCTTGACTGTTAAGAGCGAATATATTGATGAGCGTGAATAAAACCTTATTGCGAATTACGGGAGCTATTTACCGGGCACTTTGGACACCAGTTGCAGTGGTTCCCAGTGTGGGGGTTTGGCAAAAAACCGGTGAGAGTAAAAATACTCAGGTGGCGTGAGGAATTACCCCTAGGACAACCTTGTCAGCAATGACCCAATCCATAGGCCGGTTCCGCTGTAGCTGCAGGATAACGGCTACAGCAGAGGTAAATCCCAAGGATCTGGCATCTCGATCAGGTGCGGAAAAAGCCCATGACTTCTTTGAGCTGCAACGCCTGGCTACTCATCTCTTCAGCCGTTGCGGTCAACTCTTCCGAGGCAGAAGCATTGGTTTGGGTGGTGAGGGATAGATCGGCAATTGCCATATTGATCTGGTCAAGACCGGTGCGTTGCTCAAGCGAGGCAGCGGCGATCTCGCGCACCAAATCCGCCGTTTTCGCAATCGATGGCACCATCTCACCCAGCAAGCGGCCCGCTTGCTCGGCAGTATTGACGCTGGATGTTGCCAGGGTTCCAATCTCCTGCGCCGCAACTTGCGAGCGTTCGGCCAGCTTGCGCACCTCGGCTGCCACTACCGCAAAACCGCGACCATGCTCACCGGCACGGCCTGCTTCAATAGCGGCATTGAGCGCGAGCAAATTGGTTTGGTAGGCGATGTCATCAATGATGCCGATTTTCGCAGCGATAGATTTCATCGCCTCCACGGTTTGGCTAACCGCTCCACCGCCTTCTTTGGCGTGGCGCGATGACTCGGAAGCCATACCGTCGGTGATGTTGGCGTTATCCGCATTTTGCGCGACGGTAGAGGCAATCTCTTCCATAGATGCGCTGGTTTCTTCCACGCTGGAGGCCTGATTTGCCGCATTTTGCGCGAGGGTGTTAGATGAAGCGGAAATTTGCTCGGACGCTGCCGCCAGCGCTTCAGCTGAACTGGCAACTTGACGGATCACATCGGTAAGGCGGCCCACCATATTACTCATGGCCGCAAGCAAACTGGTGGTATCGCCTTTGCGCAATTGGATCGCAACCGTCAAATCACCTTCGGCGATTTGGCGTACCACCTGATTGGCATAATCCGGTTCACCGCCCAATTGACGGGTCACTATGCGCGTGACAAACAGGCCGAAGCCTATAGCTAACCCCATGGACACCAGAATAATCACAATCATCACACTGCGCATTTCGGCAATTGCTGCCTTGCCTCTTACATCAGCTTCTGCGCCCTGTTTATTGTTGCCTTCAATCAAAGCCGCGTAGGCTTCTTCAATCTCATAACTGGCGAGGCGCAATTCGTTATCGCTCAATACCGTTGCTTCCGCGACCTTGCCGTCTAACAGTAACGCCGCCAGCTTATCAGCCAAAACCAAATAAGTTTCTTTGGCCTTTTTCATTTTTTCGACCAGCACTTTTTCGTCTGCATCCAAATCCGATTGGGTGTACAGCTCAAAACTTTTCGACGAATTAGCCCAATGGGTCACCATGCGCGTTTGGGTTTCCTTGATGTCTTCCGGCGTTTGCGAAGGCAGGCGGGTGACTGCGCGGGTATACACCAAAAAGCGGCTGTAGGAAGTGGAGAGGTTATCGATAGCCACCAGATTGTTGTTGTACATATCGCTCATCAAATGGCCCACGCGTACAATATTTTGTAGCCCGTACACGCCAACGCCAGCGGTAATTAACGCAAGGGTGATAAACGTAGTCAGTAATTTTGCGGCGAGGCTGAGCCCCATAAACCATTTCATTGCGCGATGCCCTCATCCAAACCTGAAAAAAGCGGCCGACCCGGCAACCAAACCGGTATCACCGCCTGCATTTTCTGCTCGTAAATCCCTAGGCGACCAAATGATAAAAAATACTAATTCGCCCGGAAAAATAATCAGAAGCGCAGCTCGCTGGATAAAGGGAGATAAGGAAGGTAATGAGGATGAGTGATGAAAGCGCCGCGCAAAAATCGCGGCGCTATGTCTGTATAGCTTGCACTATGTGTGACGGATGGGGATCAGGGTAAGTAGAAGCTTAGCGCGCAGCGACAGGTTGCATAAAATCGCGCATCAATTCCAGGGCTGAATTCACGCGCAGTTTTTCCATAATACGTGCGCGATGGTTTTCAACCGTGCGCACACTCAGGTTGAGTTTGCTGGCGATATCTTTACTGGGCAGACCATCGAGTACCGCTTGCAGGACTTCCTGCTCTTTCGGGGTGAGCAACGCCATGCGCGCTTCCCGCGCAGCCAGATACAAACGCTGTTGGTGCAACTGGCGGCTGAGTGAGAGAGCCGCTTGCAGCTTCTCTAAAAATTGGTGGCCATTAATCGGCTTTTCGACGAAATCAAACGCGCCCTGCTTCATCGCTTCCACTGCCGCACTGACCTCGGCATAGCCAGTGACGATAATCAGCGGCGGCGGCACTGCGTAGCGCTCTTGCAAGGCTTTGTGCAGCTGTAAACCGCTGACGCCGGGCATGCGCATATCAGAAATCACACATTCGCAAGGCAGCGGAGAATAGGCGCTCAGAAAGGCTTCGGCACTGTTAAAACACACGGGCTCGACGCCTATGGGTTCCACAATACCGCTCATCAATTCGAGGGTGATACTGTCATCGTCAATCAAATAAGCCGTTGCTGCTGCCGATCTATTCATGAAGCACTCGTCGTTAACACTGCTAGTAAATTAAATCCCTGATGCTTCCTGAGTGTAGCAGAATGCGCCAAAATTACCGGCGCCCAACCTTGCGTTTGTGCGCTATCTCCGTTAAAAAGCCGCCAAATTTATTGCTGTATCCTTAGGTTGCTAACCCAGCCAACCTTTATTCAGAGTCGCTTATGAACAAACCCGTCTCCCCGGACTATCTCCAACGCTTTGGCGGCCTCGCCCGGTTATATGGACAGGATGCGCTGCCCGCATTGGCTAATGCACATTTTGCGGTGATCGGACTGGGCGGTGTCGGCACCTGGGTAGCGGAAGCACTGGCGCGCTCCGGTGTGGGCGAGCTGACATTGATCGAGATGGATGAGGTTTGCGTTACCAATACCAATCGCCAATCACACGCACTCAAATCCAATCTTGGCCGCTCCAAAAACCAGGTGATCACCGAGCGCTTGCGCGATATCAACCCGGAATTGGTGATTCATTCGATTGAGGATTTCATCGATCAGGACAATATGAAAACCCTGATCGGTAAACAGCACCACGTGGTGATCGATGCAATCGATGCGGCGCATTTGAAAGCGCGTTTGGTGGCCTACTGCCTCGCGATTAAAGTGCGCCTGATTACCATCGGCTCTTCGGGCGGCAAGCGCGATCCACAAGCAGTAACCGTGGATGATTTGGGCCGCAGCATCAGCGACCCTATGCTCGCCAAAGTGCGCAGCCAACTTTATCGCCACCACAATTTTGCGCGCGATAAAAACCGCAAATTCCGCGTTGATGCCGTCTACTCCACCGAGCAAATGGTCTACCCAAAACCGGACGGTTCAGTGTGCATGGACAAACAAGCGCTGGCCGACGGCGTAAAACTCGATTGCGCTGGCGGTTTTGGCTCCAGCGTGATGGTGACGGGGACGTTTGGTTTTGTCGCGGCGACGCGTGCGATTGAGCGCTACCTGACACGAGTAGCCGGCAAAGATAAATAAAAAACGAGGGAATCAGGCAGCATCCAACAATTGATGGATGCGCGCAATAATGGCCTGCAAACCATTATTGCGTGACGGAGTCAGGTGTTTTTCCAAACCCAACTGCTGCAATTGCTGCTTCAAATCCAATCCCTGTAATTGCGCCGCTGACTTTCCATTTACCAAGGTCAATAGCAGCACCGCCAAACCGTTAATGACACTGCTGTCAGAATCGAACGCGAAATAATGCAATCCTGTATCGTCCTGATGGTGTAACCACACGGGCAACTCGCAACCTTTGATCAGATTGGCGGGCACACGTATCTCCGGTTTACGCTGCACCAATTTTCCCCACTGGATAATCAGGCGATATTGTTGCTGCCAATTGGTGCTAGCCATCAAGTCAGCGATTGCTACACTGGTTAAATCATCGCGGGGAATCACGCTGGCGGTCTCAAATCGGGGAAGAGGCGCGATTATAAGGGCAAGACGAAACTTTAAGAATCTTTACCCGCAGGAAAGATCCCATTCCTGTTGGTCACAGTTAGAATGCGGCGATAAACAATAATTGCTGCACGACAGCAACTGTAACTACCACCGCCCCCACACTCTAGCGAACGATCATCATTAGCTTGTCCTTTGAGGGATGTTTATGAAATCGTTTTTGTATTCCGTTGCTGCACTGGTATTTGCCATGTCACTCGCTGCTTGCAGCAATCAACAAACCGTCACCCTGGCCGCAAAACCGGCTGACACCACGCCACCGGCTTCTGCCAAAGTGCTTGCCTATTACATGGGGGATGGCTCGGATTTACAGCGCTACAACTTCAACCAACTCACACACATCATTTACAGCTTCCTGCACTTAACGGATAACAAGCTGAGTTTTGATTCAGATACCGACAAACAGGCGCTGCAGCGTTTGGTCGCACTGAAACAACAATATCCGCATTTGAAAGTGATGATCGCACTCGGTGGTTGGGGTGGCTGTGAAACTTGCTCGGATATTTTTAATAGCGCCGAGAATCGCAAAGTGTTTGCGCAATCCACCCTCGCGATCCTCAAAGAATACAACGCCGATGGTTTAGATCTGGATTGGGAATACCCGACTATTCCCGGTCATCCAGGGCACAAATACGCGGCTTATGATCGCGCTAACTTTACCGCCTTGATACAAGAATTGCGCACGGCATTTGGTAACCAATATCAACTCAGTTTTGCCGCCGGCGGCTTTGATGACTTTTTAAAAAAAGCCGTTGATTGGGATGCGATTATGCCGCTGCTGGATAACGTCAATCTGATGACCTACGACATAGTCAACGGCGCGACGCCACACACCGGCCATCACACTGCACTTTTCTCTACACCACAACAAAAAGATTCCACCGATAACGCCGTGCAATTTTTATTGCGCAAAGGTGTAGCGCCGGAAAAAATTATCATCGGCACCGCATTTTACGCACGCGTGTGGAAAGAAGTCAGCGCAACCAATAATGGACTTTATCAACCCGGCGTTCACACCGACGGCGCACACTTTAAAGCTTTCCCTACGCGCTTTGATAAGGCTGATGGATTTGTTTATCACTGGGACGATATCGCCAAAGCACCCAGCATTTATAACCCGGAGAAAAAAATATTCGCCACCTTTGATGACCAGCGTTCAATGGCAGAAAAGGCAAAATACGTTAAAGACCATAAGCTGGGCGGAATGATGTTCTGGCAATTACCGCACGACACCGACAAAGATGGCTTGCTGGATTCCATCTATAAAAATCTGACCAATACAGTCAAATAATTCGACACCAGTAAAACACTGGTTGCAAAGCGCACTTTTACTGCAAACTTAATTATGAGTTTGCAGTAAAAGTCTAATAAAAGTTATAAAAATAATAAGAGTGTAAACTCTTGCTGTCAGACCGATAAAATTTGTGCTTTACTTGCGAAAATTAACAAAAAACCGCACTGACCATGACCATCCAGCACGACATACTGAAAGCACGACTGCTCGGATTATTAATTGTTGTTACCCTGATCGCGCTCGCGTTCCAAAATTTTGGACCGGAAAAGCTACTGGTCCTGGGGCAGGACGATAGTATTCATGTGGAAGTGATCGACGACCGCAACAACGGCGGCAACTCAATTGCATCGCTCAAGCGCGATGGCGAGAGTTTTATCCTCAACTGCGAAATCATTCCTTCCGATTACCAATGGCCCTATTGCGAGATCAGTTTCATCCTGATTGATGCGAAAGGACGGGGCATAGATTTAAGCAACCATCATCAGGCAACCGTCTGGGCAAGATACTCAACACCGCAAGATTTCGGGGTTCGCTTTCAGTTGGTGAACTTTAATAAAGCCTACTCCAACGTCAAAGACTCCAATACCCTTAAATACAATGCGATTGAATTGTTCAATACCCACGAGCGCTATCCACAAATAGTCCAACTGCACCATATGCAAGTGCCGACCTGGTGGCTAAGTCAAGGCAGAATCCCTCCGGATTACTGGGGACCAGAATTCAATGAAGTGCGCGGAGTGCAAATATCAACGGGCGAGCATGTAAAACCCGGTGTATACCAACTGATTATTGATCGGGTGGAAATCAGCGGAAAATACATCAGCGATCGCACACTCTATTTTAGCTTGCTCTGTGTGTGGACTCTGCTTGCGCTGGCCTATTTCGTCGACACCCTGCGTAAAGCAAAAAGAGAGCTGCACAACAATCAGCAGCGCCAAAAACAATTGGAAGCGCTCAACACACTGCTGAATCAGGAACATCAACAACTGGAAGAACGCCTGACCCGCGACCCACTCACCGGAGTCCTGAATCGCGACGGCTTGGCGCCGGTGTTTAACCAAAACTTTAGTGGCGACACCACGCCCATGCTGTCTCTGATTTTTATTGACATCGACCACTTTAAAAACATTAACGATACTTACGGGCACAATGTCGGTGATCAGGTGTTACTGGCATTTTCACAAGCACTGAGTGAAAACACACGCACCCAGGATTTGATTGCGCGCTGGGGCGGTGAGGAGTTTGTATTGGCTTGCCCGGATACCACCATAGAAAATGCCGTTGGTCTGGCCGAAAAATTACGTCGCTGTATTGAAGAAAATGATTGGCCTAAAGCCTTGCGGGTTACCGCCAGCTTTGGTGTAGCACAAATGCAAAAAAATGAATCGCCCACCGATTTTATCGCACGCGCAGATCGCGCACTCTATGTGGCAAAAGCGCAAGGCCGCAACTGCGTGCGCACCTCCAATCAATCAACCTCTAACACATCACCCAACACTAACTAAGCACAATAATTATTGGCGATAAAAAAGTGTTTGGGTATTGTTCCATATTGCAGCTTCAATATCGGCGCAGCTAACACCACGCAATTCCGCTAATACCTGCGCAACCAGCGGAATATATTCCGGACTATTACGTTGCCCTTGTTTGCCGTGCAGCGGCATATCCGGTGCGTCGGTTTCCAGCAGTAAATATTCAAGTGGGATTTTTGCTACTGCCGCGCGTGTTTTTTGCGCCCGCTCGTAGGTGATAGATCCACCCACCCCCAAATAAAAACCCATATCAACGAATTGCCGCGCAATTTCGTAGCTGCCGGTAAAAGCGTGGATAACACCACCAGAATTCACTCTCGATTTTTTTAACTGCGCAATTAATTCATTGTGCGCCCGCACGCAGTGAACGATGAGCGGTTTGTGCAATTGATTGGCAACGTCGATATGAATATCCAGTAATTGCTGCTGCAGCGCCACAGGTGTGGCGATCATTTTATCCAGCCCGCATTCGCCCACTGCCACGCACGTTGGAGAACCAGCGATTTCATCGCAAATAAGCGTGCGGATTTTTTCTTGTGTTGATTCATCAAGAAAGCCTTCAGCATTTTTTTTGAACCACTGTTGCTGTTCGATCCAATGCGGATGAATTCCCGCGGCATAACACAAACCGGGATATTGCTCACACAATTGCGCCGCCCTTTCCCACTGCACAGGCGTCACCCCCGGCATTAGCAAACCGGTGATGTCTTGTTGATTACATGCCTGCCAGAGCGCAGCGCGGTCAGCATTGAACTCGGCAAAATCAAAATGACAATGGCTATCAAAAAACGGCATGGTGTTAATCGCTGTATTTGTTTATCGCGGCAAGGCTGCAGGTAAAAAATGCGTTGAGTCCATAGTGTGGCATAATTTGCATGCTACTACCGGGAACCCTAGATGAACATATCGACACGCGCACTACTGGTTTGCATCAGCATCACCCTGCTCGGCACTGCGCTCTCCAGCTGCACAAGCAACCCACTACCCTCCAATCACAACGCCAAAGAATGCGTGATTCTGCTACACGGCTTAGCTCGTTCCAGTGACTCCATGTTGCCCATGGCAGAAAAATTACACGCGCAGCATTATCGTGTAATCAATGTCGATTATCCCTCGCGCCAGTTTCCTATCGCAAAACTCGCTGAGCTTGCCATCCCGCCCGCGTTGGCAAGTTGTCGGGAGCATCCCATCGACAGTATTCATTTTGTGACCCACTCACTTGGTGGAATTCTGGTACGCCAGTATCTGAGCGAGCACAAGATTCCTGAATTAAATCATGTTGTCATGCTGGCGCCGCCCAATAAAGGCAGCGAGATAGTGGACCATTTAAAAGACTTGCCACCGTTTGAATGGCTTAATGGTCCAGCCGGAGATGAACTGGGCACAGGTGAAGAAAGTCTGCCGAATAAACTCGGGCCAGTAAATTTTGATGTGGGTGTGATCGCAGGCACACGCAGTGTGAATCTTTTATTATCGCTGTACTTGCCCAATCCTGATGATGGCAAAGTCTCGGTCGAGAGCACTAAAATTGCGGGCATGCACGATTTTATTTCGCTGCCGGTATCGCACCCGTTCATCATGAAAGATGAAGCCGTTATCGAACAAATAATTCATTATTTACGCGATGGACATTTTGCTCACCCGCCGGTAGCGATTGAGCACAAGGAGCCTTAGATGCATGTCAAATTACCCCTTGTTGTATTGCTTGTAACAGTGTTTTTTATTGGAGGTTGTTCCACTTTGCGCAACGCGAAACCCTGGCACCGTATCGATCTAACTCAGGAATATTCCGCAAAAAACTTTTTGCAAAAAGACGACGACCAATGGCGGGATTATCTCGCGCAGGAAGATAAAGTGTTTGCCGAACTCACCGAAAAATTGGCGGAATCGGACACCACCAATGGCTATCGCTACGAACAAAATTCGCCGTTAAATCCACTCTTGCAAACACCCAACTGGAATCACACCTTTGTCTTAACGCCTAAAAAAATTCGCGCAGGCATTGTGATGCTGCATGGCCTGACCGATTCACCTTATTCAGTGCGCAGCCTTGCGCAATCGCTGGAGCAACAAGGGTTTTTAGTGATAGCCCTGCGCACTCCCGGCCACGGTACTTTGCCCTCGGGATTATTGAGCGCGCGCTGGCCGGACTGGGTGGCCGCAACTCGCCTTGCCGCGCAAGAAGTAAAACGGCAACTGGGCGATAACCCGAATTTTTATCTGCTCGGCTATTCCAACGGTGGCACCCTCGCGCTGAATTACACGCTGGATGCACTGCAGGATAAAGACCTGCCCAAACCCAAAAAAGTTATTTTGTTATCGCCCATGATCGGCATCAGCGAATTTGCCGGCCTGAGTAAACCGCTGGAAATTATTGGCCACTTGCCGCTGCTAAGTTCCAACCGCTGGCTGAACAGAACACCGGAATATAACCCGTTTAAATACAATTCATTTCCCGTGAACGCAGCCTGGCAAGCGCATCGTTTTTCGCTGCAATTGCAATTCAAAATTTTGAAGATGTCGAAGCTGCATCAGCTACAAGATCTCCCACCGATACTGACCTTCCAATCGGTGATGGATGCCACAGTCAAAACCGACGCGCTAGAGAAATATTTGTATCGCCACATGCCCGCGAACAATAGTGAGCTGGTGTTGTTTGATATCAACCGCCACCACAGTTTTGTGCCCATTACACGCCCGGCTGCGACGAACCTTATGCGCAATACCTTTGGGGTCGGACCACACACTTACGATCTGGTAAAAATCGGCAATCGCGATGCAACCACCATGGCAGTCAGCGAACGGCGGCAAGCGGCGGGTACGACAGATGAAGTAGTGCGACCGCTCGATCTGGAATTTCCGCCGGGCGTATTTTCGCTGTCCCACGTCGCCCTGCCGTTTCCGGTGGACGATCCGGTTTACGGCCTCACTCCACGGCAAGATGAGTTTTTCGGCATTCGTTTGGGCAGCCTGCATTTGCGCGGGGAAAGCAACACGCTGATCATCAAAGCCGAAACCGACATGCGGCTCTACTCCAACCCCTTTTATCCCTATATGCAGGAGCGCATTTTTGAATGGCTGGACGTTAATGCAAATGGGACTAACACCGCAGGCGGACAGACCTTATAACGATTTTCCCCGGAATGAGGCAAAACAGGGAATTGCCAACTATGCTGTGATCTATAAAAAGCCGGCACGGGTGTTGTGCCAATAAAAGATCACAACGGGAGATCCCGCCGGAGACCATGCTCACCGACGCCAAAAACAAATTCCAACGCGGATTGGTTTACCTGTTCGCGTTGCTCGCCAGCCTTGGAATAGCGCCTTTCTGCGTTATCCGCTACCTCAATGGCGAAATAGTAAAAGCGCTGGTCGATTTGGCGATTGTAGTTGTGGCACTGAGTAGCGCGGCCTACACCTATTGGCGCGGCCAGGCGACCCAATCAGTATCCAATATTACCGCGCTGCTTTATTCCGCTGGTTCCGTTGCAGTTGCCCATTTAAACCAACCGCTGCTGGTGTTTTGGCTGTTCCCGGCATTGCTCGCCAACTTCTTTTTACTCACCGCCAGAACGGCACTCATTGCCAACTTGCTAACCATTGCCGCCGTACTGCCTATTGCCATCAAGCTGGAAAATACGACCGAAGCCTTCGCAATGATGTCGTCGCTATTGATGTGCGGCAGCATGGCTTATGTGTTTGCGCTACTCACCCATCGGCAGCAGCTGCTATTGCAAGGTTATGCCAATCAGGATGCACTCACCCAACTGGGCAACCGCCGTGCAATGGATGAAGAGATGCGTTTGAGCATCGCCGACTTTGCGCGCAACCAAACACCGGTCACGTTGATTGTGTTGGATCTGGATTTTTTCAAAATGGTGAATGACAAATTCGGCCATAACATTGGCGATATAGTCTTGGTGGATCTAGCCAATTTGCTCAGCAAACGCGTGCGTAAAACCGACCGGGTATTTCGTTTTGGTGGCGAAGAGTTTGTGGTGATTGCCCGCAACACACCGCTTGCAGATGCGTTAGTCATCGCCGAGCAATTGCGCGTACAAGTTGAAACCGAATTACACGATCCCGACGGCACACTCACCGCCTCCTTCGGCTGCGCCCAGTTGCATCCCGATGAAACATTAGAAGAGTGGTTTGTGCGCGCCGACAAAGCGGTTTACCAAGCCAAGCAGCAAGGCCGCAATTGCGTAGTCGCTGCTGACTGACTAATAGCTCGCGTGAACTGGCGCCAGCTTTGCGATTCTTTATCCCCCACTCCATCACCCCTGAGCTATGCTGGCAGCTGAATAAATAGCTTCCAGGGTTTCGCATGCAGTCACTGATTAGCAAGGTTATCGAGCAAGTCGACCAAATCGTTTTAGGTAAAGACCAGCAAGTCCGTCTATCCCTCGCCTGCCTGTTTGCCGAAGGCCATCTTCTAATTGAAGACTTACCCGGCATGGGCAAAACTACCCTCGCCCACTGCCTCGCCAAAGTGTTGGGATTGAAGTTCGAGCGGGTGCAATTCACCAGTGACTTGCTGCCCGCCGATATCCTCGGTGTGGCGATTTTTGAGCGCGAACAAGGGGTATTTAAATTTCATCCCGGCCCCGTTTTTACCCAAGTATTGTTGGCCGATGAAATCAACCGCAGCTCGCCCAAAACCCAGAGCGCGCTATTGGAAGCGATGGAAGAAGGGCAAGTGACCATTGAAGGAAAAAGTCGCCCGCTGCCCAAACCTTTTTTTGTGATTGCGACGCAAAACCCGCTATCCCAAAGCGGTACCTTTCCATTGCCCGAATCGCAACTCGACCGCTTCTTGATGCGTATCTCGCTCGGCTACCCGAGCCCTGCGTCAGAGCGTGCGTTATTTGAAGGAGTCGATCCGCGTGCGCGTATCCGCGAACTTGCGCCCATGGTTACCCACGAGCAACTCGCCGCAATTCAAGCAGCTGTGCATCAAGTCAAAGCCAGCAACGCGCTGCTCGATTATGTCCAGCGCCTGGTTGCCTTTACCCGCACCGATTCGCAATTCACCTACGGTTTATCGCCGCGTGGTGCGCTGGCATTATTGCGTGCCGCCAAAGCCTGGGCGCTGATTCACAACCGCGAATATCTGGTGCCGGAAGATGTGCAAACCGTACTGCCCGCCGTGGTCGGCCATCGGGTGCGCGGACGCGGTCACAGCCAGGATACTGAACCACTCGTCAAACACCTGCGCGACAGCGTGGATGTATTGGGTTAAGCATGCTCCCCCTGATTGCAAATAGCCTTGTCGCCGGATTGCGGGAGCGCTGGCAGCAGCGTGTTTATCGCTGGATTGACCGCCGCTCGCCGCGTGCGCTGCAAGTGCAGCTCACGCGCAAAAACCTCTACACCTTTCCCAACTTTACCGGCCTACTGTATTTATTGGCCGCGCTGGTGATCTGGCTGCTCGGCACTAATTACCAAAACAATTTAATTCTGGGCCTGAGTTATCTGCTGATTAGTATTTTTGTAGTCAGCATCCTGCATGGGTTTGCAAATTTATCCGGCATCACTGTGCGTTTTGTGAGTGCGCGACCAACATTTGCAGGCGATAGCGCCGCCTTTGTGCTGGAACTCACCTGCATACACAAAGCGGGTTGCGATAATCTCGAGCTGCGCTGGCAGAACGGCGAAACCCAAACCGTTACCCTCAACTACAACGAACCCTTGCAGGTCACAGTGCGATGCGAAAGCCGCACGCGCGGTTATCTGCGCCCCGGTCGGTTGCTGGTACAAAGCCGTTTCCCGCTCGGCATTATCCGCTGCTGGAGCTGGCTAAATCTGGATGCAGTAGCACTTATCTACCCAGCGCCTATCGCAACCGATGAACCCCACGCGCAAGCCAGTGATGGTCGTGAAGAAGGCGGCACCAGCCAGCGCGGTGGCGATGACTTCAGCGGCCTGCGCGAATATCAACCCGGCGATCCAATCAAACACATCGCCTGGAAACAATTTGCGCAAGACAAAGGCCTGTTCACCAAGGAATACCAGGCTTACTTCTCGGCCGAGAAATGGCTGGATTGGGATAGTTTGAATCACCTGCAAGAACTGCGTTTATCTGGACTGTGCTATTGGGCAATGGAATATGAGCGCCGCCAGATTCCTTTTGGGTTGCGCCTCCCGGGTATTGCCATCGCCCCAGCATTAGGTGATTACCATCAACAAACAGTACTGAAGGCGCTGGCCGAATTTAATCTCCCGCGCGAGGCAAACCATGCTCGCTAGATTGCGCGGTCGCGCCAAACCGACAAAAACAGCAGCCAAACGCCAACCGGAATATTTAGTGCGCGACAAACTCGCTTTACTACTGGTGATGCAAGCGCTGTTGATCCTGCCACTATTGTTTAATCTACCCGCGTGGTTGTGGCTGGTGTGGGCGATAGCAGCCCTATGGCGCACCCAGATGTTTCGCGGTCGCTGGGGCGCCCCCGGCAGCTTGGTTAAAGCGATACTCGTATTCGCTTGTGCGGCGGGCATGCTTGCCAGCTATTCCGGCAGGGCAAGCACGGAAACCATGGTTGGGCTGCTGGTGTGCACTTTTTCGCTCAAACTATTGGAGGCCAATTCCCCCCGCGATGCCCAGTTACTGATATTTATCGGCCTTGTTGTTACCGCCACCCAATTTCTCTTTAGCCAAACACCACAAGCTGCTGCCTACGGCTTACTCTGTGTCGTGCTCATACTCACTACCTGGCGTTCGCTTTACCTGACTCACGAGCAGACAACCCCCGTGCGCTTGAAACGCGGCGCCATGATTTTGCTCCACGCACTGCCGATGATGTTAGTTCTGTTTGTGGTAATCCCTCGCTTGGGGCCGCTGTGGGCAACCCCGAATCAACAAATGGCCAAAACTGGCTTTAGCGATAGTGTCTCACCCGGAGATTTGGGAAACCTGGCGCTTGATACCTCGCCGGCCTTTCGAGTGGAATTTACCAATCAACCACCATCTACCAATCAACTCTATTGGCGTGGACTGGTATTGGATGAGTTCGACGGAAGAGCTTGGCGCATGCGCGAACGCTGGGGCGGACGACCAGCAGATTTGACGGCAGAAGATAGCGAGCGCGAATTGGTTGATTACAGCATTATTGTCGAACCACACGGACAACCTTGGCTATTTAGCTTAATGACGCCACGAGCTGTTGATACTCCGGGCAAATCAATCCGGATAACAGCTGACTCCCTACTAATGAACAGAAGTCCTGTGGCACAGCGAATGCGCTATCAGGTTACGTCTGACCTCAAGATCGACCGGAAAGAGGCCCTGCAACTTAGTGACAGCCAGCGCATCTTCTATACCCAATTGCCGCGCGATAGCAATCCTCAAACCCGCGCACTGGCTGAAAGCTGGCGCAACCAAAATTTGAGAACCGATCAGATAATTGCACGCGCGCTGGCATTATTTAATCGCGAGTTTACTTACACGCTTCAACCACCAGTTCTGGGACAACACTCTGTTGACGAATTCCTGCTGGTCAGCAAGCGTGGGTTCTGTGAGCATTTCGCTAGCAGCTTCAGCGTTCTATTGCGTGCAGCTGGAATTCCAGCACGTCTGGTAGTGGGTTACCAAGGAGGACGCTGGAATCCCCTCGAAAACTATTTGTTAGTGAGTCAATCTGACGCCCACGCTTGGACAGAAGTGTGGATAGATGGACAAGGCTGGCAAATGATAGATCCCACTGCAGTAGTTGCACCTAATCGCATTGAGCAAGGCATGAATGAAGCCCTCGGTGCAACTGATCAGGAACTTGTGACTGACGCATGGCAATCATCCAGTTTGCTTTACAACCTGCAATTGCGCTGGGATGCAGCAACCTACACATGGCAACGGTGGGTTTTAAATTACGACAGCACAGCACAAGAAGGTCTTCTATCACGCCTGCTGGGAGGAACCGAAACCTGGCGTATCACGCTCTGGCTGATCGGTTTAGGGCTTATCGGCGCAGCCCTATTCGCATGGGCATTAGTGAGAAGCCATAAAAAGCCCACGAACAGTGCGGAAATCCGGGCGATTAAAAATCTGGAGCACAAGCTGCGCCAGTTAGGATATAAACGTAAAACTGGCGAAACTCTAGGTGATTTCACTCGCCGCATTCTTGTTAGCGAACCGCAATTACGTACAGGTCTAACAAAAATCCTGATCCTGTTTGAGCAAATAGCCTATCAAAACCAGCCCGAAAAACTATTTGAACTGCAACAGACAATTAAACAATTTCCGCGTTAGTTTTTACAAAAAATAAGTCAAAAAAAACCGCTCATTGAGCGGTTTTTTTCAATGCAAACACAATTATGCGCGCACTTTTCTTCTCATCAAACCAAGGCCAAGCAAACCAAGGCCAAACAGGATCAATGAGCTTGATTCAGGAACGCTTACTGGTGCGTCTTTAGTAACTACATTCAGGATTGAATTCTTGATAACAAAATCACCCAAAGTGCTAGTTACTTTAACGAACAAAGTACCGTCAGCATTCAATTTAACCAATGAGCTAATACCAAGTGCGCCAGCCCAATCAACGGTAGGATTCAAAACCAAGCCACCATCTTTACCGTCGAAGTTGCCAAGTTGTACCAACGCGATTTCAAATGGTGCGTACCATGGATCTTTAGCATCGTCACGGAATTCAATAGTCAGAGTAGCACTCAGGGCTGAACCCAAATCGAAACCTTGATCAAGAATATTGTGGGTCCAAGAAACACTCTTGGTCCAATCTACAGTTTTATTCACTGCTTCAACATCAGTGATCAAACCAGCAAAGCTGTTAACAGAGAACAGGCAAGCTGCAGCAAAAGCAACACTTTTTACAAACTTAGTAAACATGGAGTTTCCCTTTTTAAAATAAACAAGGCAGCACATGCCACCCAACAACATTGCAAGAGAACGGCAAAGCCGTTAACTCTTACACGAAACACGCATCGGCGTGCAAATCAAATCCAACAACTAACTAAACAGCGCTGGAATTGAATTCTTTTTGTGCAGCGTTAAGAAATCGCTGCCACTAACAAAAAAACAAAAAGAATTGCGGACAATTCTTTTTGTTTCGATAAATAAAATGGGAACTATGCTTGTGCGCGGTTCTTTCTTCTCACCAGAATCAAACCGGCCAGACCAATCATCAACATAACCAATGGGTTGGACTCAATAACATTTGCCTTGGTAGTAACCACAACCTTATCGAGAAAGTTTCCAATGGTGCCCGCATCAACACTGGTAAAGCGCAAGGTAGTAGATGTGCTATTGGCAACAAAGCTGTTGGTGTATTGATTCCACGCACCAACAACATGATCATTAATCAGCGTACTTAGTGTGCCGACACTGAAGCTGAATGCTTCATTGGCACTTTCGCGCGCGCTGTAAAAGAAAGATACATCGTAACTTTGGCCAACAACGGTATTAAAGGTTTGGAAAATGGAAAATACATTTCCGGTGTAAGGATGCGCATTTAATTCTGCGTGTTGTTTTCCATCCGGTGCCGTTACACCACCAAAAGTATTCCAGATCTCAATATTGCTGCCTTCCCAACCATTCACGCTGGCTGAGTCAAAATAGGCCCAATTGCCTGGTGCAACACTGTTATCTTCAAAGCTACCGTTCACAATCAAGTTGGCGTGAGCGGTCAGAGTCAGCATTAAGCCGCCCGCTAAGCTGGCACAACGGGCGAAGAATGTTTTATTCGACATGAACGTATTCCATAAGTTGATAGAAATGTGCCGGTGTAGACTAGCCTTCATCAGGTGTGGCCTTAGCGATACATGTCGCTCTACTTTCGGCAATCGGGTTTCTAAATGGTCTATGTCGTCAGAATTAGCAATTTCCGCGCCACAGAAAAAATTGTCATTTAAATCAGCAAATTAATGATAACCAAATCACAAAAATGCAGATAAAGTGTAAAAAAAACCGACAAAAAACTCCTTTTCCAAGGAATTCAACCCATGGATCGTCTCAGTAAAACCAGAAACCTGACGCTATTTACAATGCCAATACCCGGACTGACTATGGATCACTCCCGATGACCAAGAGCGACCAAACTACGCAAATCTATGCCGCCCAAGCGGGCGATGGTCATGCGTTTGAGGTGCTTCTTGGGGACTGCTACGACAGCATCTACCGCTTCGCTTATCGCTGGTGCGGTAATAGTACTGATGCGGAAGACATCACCCAGCAGGCCTGTATCAAGCTTGCCCAGAACATCCGTCAATTCCGCTTTGAGTCAGCTTTTAGTAGCTGGCTGTACCGGTTGGTTATCAACTGCGCCAAGGATTGGTACAAAAGCCAGAATCGTCATCAACACCAAAATATAGAAGATTGGATCGAGCCTGAATCTGCACCCGATCAATCAGCCGAGAATGGCATTTATCTCCAACAGGTATTGCGCCTGCTTGATCAACTCGCCGACGGATTTAAAGAGACGGCATTGCTCGTCCACGGCGAAGGACTCACCCACGCCGAAGCCGCCGAAATCTTGCAGCTAAAAGAGTCCACGATTTCCTGGCGACTCCACGAAATTCGCAAACAACTTCAGCTTCTGCAACAACAGCCCGATGGAAGCTGGGAGCACTCCCTATGAACAAGCAAGATATGAACGACCACGAATTACAACAACTCTTGCAACAGCAACCGCCCAAACCTGATGCGGCAGCAAAAAGTCGCCATCTGGCCGCGGCTATGGCTGCATTTAATGAGCAACGCCAAGTTCAGGAAAATGATGAAGAAACGTTAGCGACACCCGACGTAGCGACGCCCGAAAAAAATAACTCCAACATCCTCCAAGGATTTTTACAGCGCTTGCGTCTTACCCGTGACACCAACCACCACGGGACCAACAACATCATGAAAAGCACTGTGAACGATGCAATCAATAACAACAGCTTTGACAATCGTCCTTTCTGGCAAAAGCCAGCAATGATTTCCGGCATTGCAGCATCAAGCCTTGCCGTAGTTGCAGGCCTGACATTTATGCAGCATCTAACAATTGATTCAGACCAACACGAGTTGGCGGCACGGATTGCCGAGCAAGCGCCAATCGAATTCGAGTTAGCGAAACCGGCTGCTGAAGCTAAAAAGGCAATACCTGAACCGGTTATTGAAGAAGTCATCGCCATGCCATCTGCACCGGCTCCAATTCTGGAGTCACCAGCAGATTCATTTGCCCCTGAAGATACCAACACTGCAATCGCATTGGAAAAAAACGAGGCACGGCTTGCAACTGTTGCTGCCGCACCCGTCGCAAAAATGAGCGCTCCAGTACCAGCGTTACAGCGCGTTGCAGGAATTGAAGTGCAACCTCAACCCGTAGCAGAATTTCGCGACCGCTTTGAAAACGTTAAAGAAAACACAGTTGTTGCGGTGAGCGAAAATCCAGTCTCAACATTTTCAATCGATGTGGATACTGCCTCCTACAGTTTTGCGCGGCGCATGCTTAACAATGGCCTGTTGCCACCAAAAGATGCAGTGCGCACCGAGGAGATGATTAATTATTTTGATTACGCGTATCCATCGCCAACCAATCGCAAAACACCTTTTGCAACTTATACCAGTGTGATGGATTCCCCCTGGAAAGCGGGCAATAAATTAATCCATATCGGCATTCAGGGTTATCAGTTAGCGGCCAGCGAAATTCCACAATCCAATCTGGTATTTTTACTGGATGTTTCCGGCTCTATGGACGAACCAACGAAATTGCCGCTGGTAAAACAGTCCATGAGTTTGCTGTTGGACACCCTCAAACCAGACGACACTATTTCAATAGTCGTTTACGCGGGTGCGGCCGGAACCGTGCTGGAGCCAACCAAAGTTAAACAGAAAAGCAAAATCCTCGCTGCACTGAATAATTTGCAAGCGGGTGGCAGTACCGCCGGTGCAGAAGGTATCGCCCTCGCCTATCAATTAGCGGAAGCAAATTTTAATTCCAAAGGCGTTAACCGCATTATCCTCGCCACCGACGGCGACTTTAATGTCGGCCAAACCGGTGATGAAGCGCTGCAGGATTTTGTGGAACGCAAACGCGAGAAAGGTATTTATTTATCGGTACTCGGTTTCGGCCAGGGAAATTATCAGGATGAAATGATGCAAACCCTGGCGCAAAACGGCAACGGTACTGCCGCTTACATCGACACTCTTAGCGAAGCGCAAAAAGTATTGGTGACTGAAGCCACTTCCAATTTATTTCCAATCGCGAAGGATGTAAAAATCCAGGTGGAATTTAATCCTGCCACAGTTAAAGAGTATCGCTTGATCGGTTATGAAACTCGCGCGCTGAATCGCGAAGATTTTAGCAACGATAAAGTGGATGCTGGCGAAATTGGCGCAGGTCAACGTGTAACCGCCATCTATGAAATAACACCCGCTGGTGCTGATAGTGGTTTATTAGAGGAAAGCCGCTACCAAAAAGAAAGTAAACCGGCAGCAGGAAAAAGCAGTGAATATGCCTTTTTACGTTTGCGCTATAAATTACCGACAGAAACCAAATCTAACCTGATCGAAAAGCCGATTGGCGCAACCAATAACGATATGAAAAACTCGCTTGTACAACAGGAAACAAACTTCGCAACAGCAGTCGCTGGTTTTGCGCAGTTATTGCGCGGCAGCAACTACACCGGTGACTTTACTTACGACAAAGTAATTGAACTTGCACAAACCAATAAGGGTAACGACGAATACGGCTACCGCACTGAATTTATTCAGCTGGTACGCAAGGCAAAAATAGCACAGTAAAAATATGTAACGCTTTAACTAAAAAAGCCGCTCGGTTTTATCCAAGCGGCTTTTTTATTGGTTATCAGCTTTAGTTGTGCTCAGCAAAACTCTCGCTTACTTTTAGCAGTATCGCCTTATTTTTTTCAAAACGAGAATGGGCTGTTGAGGAATAGATCGCATAGAAATTCTCAGCCCCCTCAACAGTGGTAACTGCATAAACAATATCATTACCCCCCATAGTAGCAGACAGATACTGCTGCTTCGCCGGCAAGCCATTTACACTCAAATCTTGTGTAGATGCAATGGAGGCAAGCCCAGGCACTGTAGTTTCAAGCCCCGTATAAATAAAACCCGTGTAATCACCCAGACTAATGCTTGAACTAAAATTTGTCTTTGGCTCACGCAATACCATGACGTAGACCTCATCAACTGAGTTGGACACGCCAAGAATCGCCGCCGGATTTAATCTACGGTTTTCTTGCCAAGCACTTGGAACTGAGAGGGATATTTTTTTATCGTCGCTGTAAAAGCGTTTATTGGCAGGTGCTACTGCAGCAGTACCCTGCTCAGAACTAGCTACATCGACTTCGCCACCGCGACATTCCGGCATGCGGTATTTATCCGGCATGGTTCCACTTTTGCAATCCCAGACAATATCGCCACCGCGCTTTGCAGGTGTCCACACAATAGTGTTTCTGCCATCGTTCAAGCTGGGAATATTAAAGGTGACAACCATCTTCGCACCTTCACTCAATGCGATTGAAGAAATGTTGTCACTGCTGATTACCTCAGGTAATCCAGCGAGGATATTTTCACTTGGGAAAAAATCCTTCTGTTTAATTACTTCAGTGACTTTTTGACGTGTTTCATTAATGAGAGGTAAAGATGCCTGTACTTTTGCGCGCGCGGTGTAATCCATATAGGCAGGTAAGGAGATAGACGCGAGGATACCCACAACAAAAATAAATGCAAAAAATACCGCTACTGCAATGGCCGCTTTTAAACCGGGAGTTGCAGCAGGTACTTGGCCATATTTTTGGTTCCAGCGCTCATTCGAGCTGAACCAAAATACAAATGATTCAACCAAAGCAACAATACTGGGAATCAAGGTCGCCCAAAAAATAACGTAAAAAATCCCCCACCATTGGCCGAGATAAAAACGGTGCGCACCAAATCCACCGAGGAAAAAGGCAAGAAATCCTGCAGTGACTTTGCTTTTGCTATTGAACTGGATTTGCGGCGCGCGGCAATAAGGGCACTGCGTCAAACCCGATGTGATTGAACGGCCGCACTTATAACAAAAGTGCTCGGTCGATTCGCTGTTAGTCTCGGGCGTAGAATAGGGAGATGAATAATCTGTATTACCTGACGCTGACTCATCTGGAGCAGATGTCAATTGGGTTGGTTCAACCGGTGCAATGGTCAGCGTTGGGCGTGCTGCCACAGGACTTAATGCATCAGTCGGAAATAATTGTTCGCCATGATTGACCAATTCACATTGGCCTCCGGCTTTCAGGATAGCGGCTTTGTATTTGGCTGCTGTTGCGGCATCGATATTGGACTTCAATAAACTGCGCGACTTACGCAGCATTTTCTCGATGACAGGAACTTCTTTTTTGAAGGTGGTGGCGAGGTTGCGCACCAGTGTTGATCGATCTATACCCGGTTGCGGTTCACCGAGCAAATATACATCCAGCCGAACCTCTGACATTTGCACGCATCCTTTATAAGTTTCGTACGCTGTTCGCGCAGCGTACGAATTGATTATTGGAGCGCCATATTAACTTTTGTACGGCATGCTTCCAAGATAATCCTTCTTACCCACCTCAACACCGTTGTGACGCAGGATGGCGTAGGCAGTGGTGATGTGAAAATAAATATTCGGAATTGCGTGCTGGATCGCAAATTCAGTACCGGTCAGGTACTTACCTTCCCAACGAGGCTGGCTGATGTGACGCTCGGCAGTCTCGGCAAAATCTTCTGGCTTGAAGCTGCCGATGTAATCCAGTACGGATTGAATGCGCGCCTTCAATTCCGGTAGTGTCGCTTCGGTATCGGCATGCACCGGAGCCGACTCGGCTTTACCGGTCAGACGAGCAACGCCCAACTTGGCGGTATCGCAGGCGATTTGCACCTGGCGAATCAGGTTGAATTGATCCGGCGCGAGACGTGAATTCAACAGCACGGATACATCAATTTTTTTTGTTTCGGCGTAAGCCGCACCTTTATCAAGGATTGCATTGAGGTTGGACAGTGCTTTGCTGAATTGCACAACGGTGAGTTCGTAAAACATGGGATTCTCCTTGGAATACCGGTGGATAAACGACTATAGACAGCCAATGTTACTTTTGTGAAACACCACTAAACAGACTCAGCGATTTGGGGGCCATAGCCGCCTATTCAATCCCATCCCGGAAAAATAGCGGGGTAAAAAAACGCAAAAATCGCGCCATAGGTTGCAATGCTTCACTTTCAGCAAATATAGTTGTCCCTCATTCACCTAAAATTGATCTGCCTATGCCTCATAACATCAGCCTTATTACCACTATTGCCGCCGGCCTCGGATTGGCCATGATTTTCGGGTTTCTCGCAACTCGCTTGCGTATGCCCCCCCTCGTTGGTTATTTAATCGCCGGGATTATTGTCGGGCCTTATTCGCCCGGTTTTGTGGCGGATATGGAATTAACCGCGCAATTGGCCGAAATAGGCGTGATGTTGTTGATGTTTGGTGTGGGCTTACACTTCTCGATTGGTGATTTGCTGGCGGTTAAACGTATCGCAATTCCCGGTGCGATCTTACAAATTTCTATCGCAACCTTACTCGGTGCCTTGGCGGGTTATTTTTGGGGCTGGAATTGGGGTCAATCGATTGTATTCGGCCTTGCGCTCTCAGTTGCCAGTACCGTGGTATTGCTTAAAGCCCTTGAGGCGCGCGGCCTGATTGACAGTATTAACGGCCGCATCGCGGTCGGCTGGCTGGTGGTCGAAGATTTGGTGATGGTATTAGTGCTGGTTCTTTTACCTGCACTTGCCGCACTGATGGGCGGACATGCTGCTCACCCTGAACAACACGCGGCTGGTACTGACACCAGCGTTACCATGACTATCCTCTTCACGCTCGGCAAAGTGGTCGCGTTCATCGCATTCATGTTGATCGTGGGCAAGCGCTTATTGCCCAAGTTGCTCTGGTGGGTTGCCGGTACAGGTTCGCGCGAGCTGTTCAGTTTGACCGTTATCGCTACCGCCGTGGGTGTAGCCTACGGTTCTGCGGCGCTCTTTGATGTCTCCTTTGCACTCGGCGCATTCTTTGCGGGCATGATGTTGCGCGAATCGGAATTTAGCCATCGTGCGGCGGATGACTCCCTCCCACTGCGCGATGCCTTTGCCGTATTGTTTTTCGTATCGGTCGGCATGCTGTTTGATTTCCATATTTTGCTTAACGAACCACTCAAAGTACTCGCAGTGGTTGCCATCATTATGTTTGGGAAAACCATTGTGGCGGTCGCCTTGGTGGTGGCATTCCGCTATCCCCTCAACACGGCACTCACGGTGGGTGCGAGCCTCGCACAAATCGGGGAGTTCTCGTTTATTCTCGCCAGTGTGAGTATGAGTTTGGGGTTGATGGATACAACGGCGCAGAATTTAATTTTGGCTGGTGCGCTCGCCTCCATCGCTTTGAACTCATTGATTTTTGCCAGTGTCGAGCCGTTACAAAAATGGATACGCGCCCGTTCACCTTATGCGCGCTCCCTCGAAATGCGCGATGACCCACTCGCAGTGTTGCCGATGAGCACCGACGAGGCTTTCTTGGCCGGCCAAGCCGTATTGGTAGGTTATGGCCGCGTTGGCCGCCGCATTGCACGCATTCTGGATGAAAAACAAATTCCGTATGTGGTTGCCGATACCAACCGTGAGCTGGTTGAAAAACTGCGTAAGAACAATATCCCTGCAGTATGTGGCGATGCGGCGGACCCGAATGTATTGATTCAGGCGCACATCGCTAAAGCCGGTATCTTGATCGCGGCAACCGCCAATACATTTCATGTGCGCCAGATGGTTGAAACAGCACGTGCATTGAATCCTAAAATTGAAATTGTGATCCGCACACACAATGAAGAAGAAGCCGAGCTTTGGGTACAAGAAAAGATTGGCAAGATATTCTTGAGCGAACAACAATTGGCGAGCGGTATGGCCAATCATGTTGTACAGCGAATGGGGAAAGGCGATAAACCACAAGCTGGATTACAACATCATTAATCCAATGTGAAATAAACAATGAGTGCAATAAAAACACGGGCTGATTCTTCAGCCCGTTTTTTTATGTTCGCCGTTTATGTCAGCGCGTTTTTTGTGAGTCCATACTTTGGTAAATCTAACACCGGAGGATTATTGCGAGTTAGCCGCATCAATCGCATCGTCTACTTCCGATGGAGAGAGGAAGCGCTGTGCAGGTTCTGGTTGCGGTGATGGCGGAGCAAACGTATCGCTACTTTTCATCAGCTGACTACTATCAATCCCCACACCACTACCCAGTGCTTCGGCCACCGCTTTTTTCAGCACGATAATCGCTATACGACGGTTAATCGGCTCGCCCGGTTTATCCACCAATAACGGCGCAGCAGAACCCATACCTTGTACCGTGGCAACTTTCGCTTCCGGATACGAACCTTCCAGCAGCGCACGCCGCGCAGCATTCGCACGATCAGCAGATAACTCCCAGTTAGTGTAGGTCGCGCCTGCACCATAAGGCGTTGAATCAGTATGACCGGTGACGCTGATTTTGTTTTGCACTTTATTCAGGATTGGAGCCAACGCATGTAGCACATCCGATGACCACTTCTGCAAATTCGCGCTGCCGATATCAAACATTGGTCGCTGGTCTTTATCAACAATCTGGATACGTAAACCCAACGCCGTGAAATCAATCAGGATCTGATCTTTA
>NZ_JBCECX010000014.1:104112-128266 GCF_039207905.1 Cellvibrio sp. | reverse complement strand
GTGCTAGGCTTGATATTATAAAAAAGCTCGAAAAATACCATGTCAATGTGCAAACGATTCCTGAGTTTGCTGACATTCTTTCAGGCAAAGCTCGAATAGAAAATATTCGTGATGTTGAGATAGATGATTTGTTAGGGCGAGATAGTGTTCAGCCTATGCAGGAGCTAATGGACGGTTCTATTTTTAATAAAGTTGTATTGATTACTGGCGCAGGGGGCTCGATCGGTGGAGAGTTGTGCCGACAAATTATTGAGCTAAAGCCGAAGAAAATGATACTGCTTGATCATAATGAATTTAGTCTGTACAGCATCGAGCGGGAGCTCAGTGAAAAAAACATAGATCAAGTGGAGCTCGTGGCACTGCTTGGTTCTGTTCAAAATTCCCGTCTGCTAGATTCGGTGATGGCGCTTAATGAGGTTCAAACAATTTATCATGCGGCCGCCTACAAGCATGTTCCTTTGGTTGAAAGTAATTGTGTTGAGGGAATGAAAAATAATGTTTTTGGTACGCTACTTTGTGCGGAAGCGGCCATAAAAGCTAATGTTGAATTATTTGTACTTGTTTCTACAGATAAGGCAGTTCGCCCGACAAATGTCATGGGTGCATCAAAAAGATTGGCTGAGTTAATTCTACAAAGTCTTGCTCAAAAGCAGGAGCAACCCCGTTTTGTGATGGTTCGCTTCGGGAATGTTTTGGGTTCTTCTGGTTCTGTAGTGCCACTATTCCGCAAGCAGATTAAAGAAGGGGGGCCTGTAACAGTCACTCATCCAGATATTATTCGTTATTTTATGACCATTCGCGAAGCTGCGCAGTTGGTTATTCAAGCTGGCACCATGGGGCATGGTGGCGACGTTTTTGTGCTTGATATGGGTGAGCCGGTAAAAATCGTTGATCTAGCCAAGCGAATGATTAGTCTTTCGGGACTCACGGTTAGGGATGAGCACAATAGAAGCGGCGATATAGGCATCACTTATACTGGCCTGCGCCCTGGTGAGAAGTTATTTGAGGAGCTTTTGATAGGGGATAACGTTTCCCCTACTGATCATAGTCGAATCTTTCGGGCGATGGAGCAATTTATCTCCTGGAAAGAGATGGAGCTATTTTTGGCTCGTTTAGCTGCTGCTTGCGAAAGAAATAATGGTGAGTTAATCAAATCGTTATTGCTAGATGTGCCAACGGGGTATCTGGTGGATGCTCCAGAGTTGCCCGACACTAGTAAAGTGTTACGTACTGGTTGATTGAATCCCGGCATTATATTTTTTTGTAAGTATAAGTAACGGGGCATAGGCGATAGTCAGTCCAATTATAGGGTGCAGGTTGCCCATTGATACGGATAGAGCCAAAGGAAAGAGCCATAATAAATTAATGGCAATAGCTGCAAATGTCGTACGTGTGTGTGAATTGAATTGAATTGCTGCTATTTGATACGCGTGCGTTCGATGAGCCTGATGAAAAGCTTGTTTGGTTATCAGGCGGACAAAAAGTGTATAGCTGGCATCGACAATAAAAACTCCGAGCATTATTAGCCAGGCGGCAACAAGATTATTATTCTCTCCCACATTTTTTATTGCTAATAATCCAAAGCTAATCCCCAGAAAAAGACTTCCAGAATCGCCCATGAAAATTTTTGCTTTTGGGAAGTTCCAATACAAAAATCCGAGAGCGCTTGCCGAAATAATTATCATCAAGCAAAGCGATTCTCTATTTGTATCCTCAATAGAATAAATCAATCCCATACCAATGCAGACACTGATAGCTTCAAGTGCTGCCAAACCGTTAATTCCATCCATGAAGTTATATAAGTTAGTCATCCATACCAGAAACAAAATTAGTATTAATACAGTTAGCCCCTTCGCAGCAAGAGATAGCTCGGTCGTCACTCCAATAAAGGCAATGCCTAATCCAGCAAGCACAATCTGGACAATTAATCGTATCCCGACACCCAAGCTAAATAAGTCGTCTGCAATTCCAAGCAGAGCAACAATTCCTCCCGGAATTAAAAACCAAAAAAGTGCTGGCGAACTTATATATCCGAACTTCCAAGCCGCTATGGTCGCAATTACAGATGAGGCAGCTAAAGCAATTCCGCCTCCACGTGGGGTTGGTGATGTATGCGAGCTGCGACTATTAGGTGTATCCAGCAGGCGGCGCCCAAGAAGAACAATGATCAGTCGACAAAGTATTAGTGAGCTTAGTAGCGGTAGGATGAAAAGAATTAACCATTTGGTCACTGAAAAGCCCTTAACTAATTCGTAAATGCGTAATTGTAACTTAGCTTTCGCGATGCAGGGATATCTTGTTGGCTTTTACGGCGGCACCAATATTGGTCACTAAATATTTTAGTGATGCCATATGGTGCGTTTTTATTTTGTGATGAGTGATAAAAAATACATATGTTATTGAAAAGCAATGAGAAAAATATTGTGGTTCAATATTTGCTATTTTGTGGTTCATTTTTGTTTTTATCTAATTTTATTGGTTTTTTGCCCCGATAGTGTGCGGATATTGTTTGGTTTGAAGGTTCTTTCCTATACTTCATGCATTGAACAAATACCAACCGTATCAAAATAGGGCAGTTATTTAATCGATAAGCGAATTACTCAACAAACTAAAATAATCACTCATGGGGTTACTATGAAGAAGATAGGTTTCACACTACTAACGCTAATTGGGAGCTTGCTCGCAGTCAGCAGTCAGGCTGTCATGGCGCAAGAGCCAACCATTAATAGTGCCAATACGGCATGGATTCTGACTTCCACCGCATTGGTTTTGTTTATGACTCTACCTGGGTTGGCACTGTTTTATGGTGGCTTGGTTCGAGTTAAAAATATTCTGTCGGTGCTTATGCAATGCTTCGCGATTGCATGTTTGGTATCAATCCTCTGGTTAATTGCAGGTTACAGTCTTGCTTTCGGGACCGGTAATGCCTGGATCGGTGATTTTAGTATGGTGTTCATGGCGAGCATCACCGAGGACGCTTTGTCGGGCGATATTCCCCTCAGTCTGCATGCGATGTATCAAATGACATTTGCGATTATTACTCCAGCGTTGATCGTGGGAGCCTTCGCAGAGCGGATGAAGTTTTCTTCAATGCTTATCTTTTCTGCTCTTTGGTTGTTTGCCGTTTATATCCCGGTGTGTCATTGGGTTTGGTCAGGTTCAGGCTGGCTATACAACAAAGGTTTGCTGGATTTTGCTGGCGGTACAGTTGTGCACATTACTGCGGGTGTTGCTGCACTCGTTGCCGCCGTTGTTATCGGCAAGCGTAACGGCTTCCCGACAACTGCAATGCCACCACATAACATGACAATGACTGTTACTGGTGCCGGCATGCTCTGGGTTGGCTGGTTTGGTTTTAATGCTGGTAGCGCGTTGGCTGCCAACGGTAATGCGGCGATGGCGATGCTGGTTACGCACATATCAGCAGCAGCGGGTGCTCTTGCGTGGATGGCAATTGAATGGATGCGCTTTAGAAAACCAAGCGTGTTGGGTATCGTAACCGGTATGGTTGCTGGTCTTGGAACTATCACCCCTGCATCTGGTTATGTTGGGCCAGGCGGCGCTTTGGTTATTGGTTTATTGGCCGGTATCATTTGTTTCGTGATGACACAATTGGTTAAGCGTGTGTGGAAAATTGACGACTCGCTTGACGTGTTTCCGGTGCACGGAATTGGTGGTGTATTAGGTACCATTCTCGCAGGAGTGTTTGCCTCGACTGAACTTGGCACCTTCAGCGGTCAAGGTTTTGCGAGCGGGATTAATTCTATGAGCGAGCAATTAGGTGTGCAGTTGTTAGGCGTAGTGGTAACCTTTGTTTACACTGCTATAGTGACTTATATCTTGCTCAAAGTTACCGGTGTGTTTACTTCAGGATTGCGTGTTACTAAAGAAGAAGAGACCATTGGTCTTGATTTGAGTTTGCATGAAGAAGACGGTTATAAGCTGTAACAGCTTTTTCTCCAGATAAAAAGAGGCGCTATTGCGCCTCTTTTTGTTTGTGTTTCTTTTATCAGGAAGCTAATTTCTTGATGTCAGTGCGCTTACCGAAAAGCAATCAATGCTGCAGTAACGGCAACGTTCAGTGACTCAACACCATTGTTCATAGGGATGTAAACCTGTTCGTTGCAAAGGCGAGTCACCTCATTTGAAACGCCTTCCGATTCGTTGCCCAAAACATAAATACATGCTGACTTTGGGGTAAACTTTTTTAGTTCTGTTGTCGCGTGCGATGAAAGGGCACAAATGACTGCGCCACCTGTTTTAAAATCTTGTAAGGCTTGAGTCAAGTCTTTGCAGCGCAGTAAAGGGGCTCGGAACACAGTGCCCGCGCTCGCCTTAATAACCAGCGGATCAATTTGGGCATTACCTTTTTGCGGCAGTAATACCCCGTCAATATTTCCTGCGCACGCTGAGCGAATTATCATTCCCAAATTTTGTGGATTTTGAACTCCATCAAGCGCAAGTAATGTGTAATTCTTTCCGCTATTCTCAGCAAGAAATTCGTCATAAAGCTTGTAGCCACGTAATTGCAGATCAGCTGCAACGCCTTGATCCTGGGATGCATTTTTCGAAATGCGGGATAAAGCTTGTCGATCGTGATAAATAATCTCAGCGCCTTTTTGTTTTGCAAGTGAGATTATCTCCTCGAGAATATCCGCTGACTTATTGCTACTGGCCAGGTGCAAACGGTAAATAAACGTAGCTGGATCTTGCAGAGCTTCCAGTACAGTTTTGCGACCGTAGACTGTCATCAGTGAATCAAAAAAACGTTTTTTTTCCAGATAGGCGGGGCTATCGTCGCGGGGTTTGTTCATGCTGATTTACTTGCGCAAAAGTAGAAGGATATATGAAGGTTACAATGAAATAATTAACTGCAGAGGGCTTTATAAGCTTGTACTGCGTTAGTTAACCCCATTGCGATAGCATCAACGATTAATGCGTGGCCAATGGATACTTCAAGTAAAGCTGGAATCTGGCGAAAGTGCGCTAGATTTTCAAGATTAAGATCGTGACCGGCATTTAAACCAATACCAATCTTTTGCGCATGAACTGCTGCTGCCAAATACGTTTGGAAGAGTGCATCAAGGTCAGGGCTATTAAGCTTATGCGCTTCTGCATAAGGGCCGGTGTATAACTCAATTCTGTCGGCGCCAATGTCTTTCGCCAGACTTATCTGCTCGATATCCGGATCCATAAATAAACTGACTCGCACACCGTTGTCTTGCAACTCACGAATTAGTGGGCGAAGTTTTTCTCCGCTCGTTTTTAAATTAAATCCGTGGTCAGATGTGAGTTGGTCATTTGAATCAGGAACCAAAGTACATTGGTGCGGGCGGACATCATTAACTAATTTAATAAAGCCGGGGAAATCTCCCATGGATTCTGCGTAAGGATTTCCCTCAATATTAAATTCAATACCGGGATGACCTTTTACCAGCTCGCTTAGCTCATAAACATCATGCGGACGAATATGGCGCTGATCCGGACGCGGATGAACAGTTAAACCGTCTGCGCCAGATGCAATGCAAAGCTCGCCATGACTAACCACATTTGGATAGTTGCCGGGGCGCGAATTTCGGATCAGTGCAATTTTATTGAGATTAACGCTGAGGGCCGTGCGGTTATTGTTGATCATTAATGGGTACCACCAATGCATCTTTAAAAGCGGATGGTTTTGGCGCATTTTGCGATTCAAGCAAGGTGCGCAAGGAGGCTGCATCAATACGTGATGTGCTTAATATGCGAATGATGTAATCGGGCGCCTCCGGTAGCATTTTTAATCTTCCGCGAGGAGATTGAGCAATTTTTTCAAGCACTTCAATGCCCACGATGACTTTTCCAAATACGGTATAGCCAGGTCGGGTTTGAGTTGCGTTGAATTCCGGATTACTTTTCAGGTTCACATAAAACTGTGCGGTGGCACTATTCGGATCATGCTCTCTTGCCATTGCAATGCTTTTGTAGTCATTTCTAAGCCCATTAATCGACTCATTAACTACAGGATTGCGCGTTGGTTTTTCAACAAAGTCCGATGTGATGCCACCGCCTTGCACAAGAAACCCGGGAATAATACGGTGGAAAATAGTGTTCTCGTAAAAGTTACTATCTACGTAACCTAAAAAGTTCTTCACCGTTTCCGGCGCTGCATCGGGATATGTTTCTACCACGAAAACGCCCAAGTCGGTTTTGACTGCAACCATAATGTTTTCGGCTGCACGTAAATCTGCTGCTGCAATCAAACAGAAGCCCAATGCTAATTTAACAATGCGATTCAGCATGACTTTAAACTCTTAGCGCCACTCTGATCTGCGCTTACGACGACCAAATGCCTGCAGAATAAAAGAAAGCAAAACGCCACCAAAAATCAGGCCTCCACCGTAGACCCATTGGTTGAAGTTGTCGTTATCTTTTAATTTTTCATTCTCTGCTTTGAGTACGTCGGCATTAGTTTGAAGCAGTTGATTTTCTTTCAGCATACGCTGATGTTCTTCTTCCAGGTTAAACGCAGTAGTAGCTGCCTGACGCATGTCTTCAGTGTCTGCGAGCAATTGTTGATGCTCTTGCTGGATTTTTTCCAGTTGCGATTTGAGTTGGGTATTTTCAGTTTGCAAACCGACAACATCACGTGATGATCCAGACAGGGCTGCCAGTTGCAATGCTGCAGTAGGTTTGTCGGTAAGGTTCTGGCTGCGCACCCAACCTTCTGTACCATCTGGAGTCGTGACGAGTGACCAGAGATTGTTATCGCTGCCGGTTTCCTCGCGAATAAAACTCAATTTGGTCCCGCTTGCTACGCCTTGCTGCAAAATGCTGGCTTGAGGGGCTTTATCACTGCGCACGGGGATATAGATAACATCTGAGACATATTTGTCTGCGGCAATGGCAGGCACATTAATGAGTGACAAGGTGAAAATTGATAGCGTACAGCCAAGCAAGGAAATTTTTTTCACAGTTGCTCCAATCCTTAAAAATGAAAAAGAAAAAACTTAAGGCAAAACTTTCTTAAAGGGTTTTACGACAACTTTGGCGTAAACACCTGCAGCAATATAGGGATCTGCATCTGCCCATGTTTGCGCTTGTTCCAGAGACGCGAATTCTGCAATTACCAAGCTGCCGGTAAAGCCGGCTTCACCTGGATCATTGTTATCGATTGCAGGGTGTGGCCCTGCAACAAAGAGTCGGCCTTCATCATTCAATTGCTGCAAACGGGCAAGATGGGCAGGGCGCGCAGCTTTGCGTTTTTCAAGGCTATTTAAAACATCTTCGCTGATTATGGCGTAAAGCATGTAACTCTCTCTTGAATAAGATCAATTGCGCATTTTGCGCGAAATAAGCGCGCGCTAGTTAATTGTCGCTACCATCATTAATAACTTCTTCCAGTGTTAGATGTGTCAGCAAGCGAATGCTACGAAACACATAAAACAATGTGCCCATCATGATAATCATCATTGGAAGGGCGATTATGGGATAGCTGAGGGCGGTCATTTTACCCAATTCTGCGTTGAATTCTGTGGTTCCGGGCTGACTGACCAGAATTATTTTCGCCAATACATAATTCAATACGGATGACAAAAAGAAAGAGGCGGCAATCATCAATGATGCATTGGTTAAAGTGCGTTCAAAATGCTTTTGATTGCCATGTTCTTGAAGCGCAACGTCCACCTTATTAATTTTCAGTACCTTGTCGTTATAGATAAACGTCTTCACCAATGGATAGCGCGTTTTGATAGAAAACAGTGTGACCAAGCCTAAAATGCCGGGAATTGCAGCCTCTTTGATTGCGAAATACTCAGGTGGTAAATGTAATAGGCTAAGCCCGCCGGTGAGTAACACACTGACAATTCCCAATGCGGAAAACACATTAATTTTTCTATTGATAATAAAGTCGCGCAACCCGTAAGTGATAGGAAAGGCGAGGGCAACAATTAGTCCCCAGGTTGCGCCGAGATAATCGTCGCCGCTGAGCTTGGTCAAAATCAGCGTCGGAATGACGATATTCATCAAAAGGTTGGCCCAAAAACTTTCTTTTTTCGGCTTTGGTCGTGAATTTGTGGGCTCTACACTTGGTTTATCAGCTAACATGCTCACATTCTTTTCAGTGCTATCGTCGGTCATGACCAATCCTGGTGATGTACTTGTCGTGTGGGGTTTGAGTGATATTTGATCTGCATTGCCATACTCATTTTTCTGACGGGTTGCTTAGCCCGGAGGCCGTGATTGCGCGTGCGAAAGAGCGCGGCGTGTCAGTGTTGGCAATTACGGATCACGATACCATAGCTGGTCTTGGTATTGCACAAAAAGCCGCATTGGAATCAGGGATCACCTTGATAAACGGCATCGAATTTTCCAGCCAATGGGGCAAGGGCGGCGTACATATTGTTGGTCTTGGCGTTGATGTTTCGTCTCCTGCGCTGATCGCTGCGGTGGAGTTTCAGGAGCAGGCCCGTAGTGCGCGAGCAATAGCAATTGCTGATCGTCTATCCAAAGCTGGTTTTCCTGGCGCTTTGGCTGGTGCGCAAGAAATCGCGGGGAGCGCAATTCTCGGGCGCCCGCATTTCGCCCAGTATTTGGTGGCGATTGGTGCAGTCAAAAACATTAATGCAGCGTTCAAAAAATATCTCGGCGCAGGCAAGCCTGCCGATGTGAAATATCAATGGCCGTTGATGGATCAGGTAATTGAATGGATTCACGCTGCTGGCGGAGTTGCCGTGCTCGCACACCCTGCAAAATATGAGCTGACGCGAACAAAAATGTGCGCTTTGATCAGTTCATTTGCCGCTGCAGGTGGCGATGCATTGGAGGTGATCAGCGGTTTGCAGCAAGCGGCTTTAACAGAAGATTTACTGCGTATCGCTAGCAGCTATTCATTGCATGCTTCATGCGGTTCTGATTTTCATATCCCCGATCAGCCTTGGCAGGAGCTGGGCAGTTTCGGTCATTTGCCTGCGCACGTGAAACCTGTGTGGGAACTACTAGGTTATCCCCAATAACATCAATAAGACATTCTCTGTTCTACCCTGTCTATATGTATGATCGGTAGATTGTTGTAAGGAGCAAAATTATGGCCCAATTTTTCCAAATCCATGCAGAAAACCCGCAGCACCGCCTGATAGTTCAGGCGGCTGACATTATTCGCAAGGGCGGAGTGGTGGTGTATCCAACTGATTCGGCCTATGCCCTCGGTTGCCATATTGGCGATAAAGATGCGCTTGAGCGGATTCGCTCGCTAAGAAAACTCGATAAAAATCATAACTTTACGCTGATGTGCAGAGATCTTTCCGAGCTTGCGACATATGCGCGCGTAGACAATCAAGCATTTAGGCTGATTAAGAATCACACCCCAGGCGCCTATACCTTTATTCTCGAAGCGACGGCAGAAGTGCCACGTCGCCTTTTGCATCCAAAGCGTAAAACCATAGGGTTACGTGTGCCTGATAACCCGATTGCACTGGCGTTATTGGCAGAACTGGGTGAGCCGCTGATGACCAGCAGCTTACTTATGCCGGGCGAAGAATTTCCGATGACCGACCCTTACGATATTCGCGATACACTTGAGCACTTTGTTGAATTGGTGATCGATGGTGGTTATTGCGGGCTTGAGCCGACCACTGTTATCGACCTTACAGATCAGCTTCCACAACTGGTGCGCCAAGGCAAAGGGGATTTCTCGCCTTTTGATCCTAACTAATTGATGTATAAAGAAGTTGCCAGATGGATATCTATGCTGTCCGGCGCCAGCTGAAATGGCTATAATGCCGCCCTTATTCGCTGCGGCCTCAGGCTGAGCAGCCAGTCTATCTACTTGTGAGTTACCTTGCGTGAGCGAAACCCTCGAATCCAAAGAGCCTCAAGAGCTTGCCTCTCCTCAGGACGCAGCGCCGGATGCTGCTATAAGCACTGACGGTCAGGAAGCAGCACATGAGTCCAAGGGGCCTCAACAAGGTGAGATGCCATTTGCCGTAGTGCATGGCAAGGCTTATACCCAGTTGCCGCAGGATTTATATATTCCGCCAGATGCACTTGAGGTATTTCTTGAGGCGTTCGAGGGGCCGCTGGATTTATTGCTTTATCTGATTCGTCGCCAAAATATCGATATTCTGGATATCAATGTATCGGAGATCACCTCCCAGTACATGGCGTATGTTGAGCTGATGGAAACCCATCAGTTTGAATTGGCGGCGGAATATCTGGTGATGGCCGCAATGCTGGCCGAGATTAAATCACGCATGTTGCTTCCGCGTTCTTCGGAGGAGCATGAGGAAGAGGAAGATCCGCGCGCGTCGTTGATTCGTCGCTTGCAAGAATATGAGCGCTTTAAGCAAGCTGCTGTCGATCTGGATCAGGTGCCGCGTGTGTCGCGCGATGTTTTTCCGGTTACTGCCGCTGGCCCCGATCGCAGCCTCACACGTCTTGACCCGGATGTGGAATTGCAAGAACTGCTGCTGGCGCTGTCGGAAGTGTTGCGCCGCGCCGATATGTTTGAGAGCCATCATGTATCCAAAGAAAAACTCTCCACACGCGAACGTATGGCGCAGGTGCTGGATACGTTAGCGCATCAACACTTTGTACCTTTTGTTAGTTTGTTCAAGGCGGAAGAAGGGCGCCTTGGCGTGGTCGTCACCTTTCTTGCGGTGATGGAATTGATTAAGGAATCGCTGGTGGAAATTGTTCAAAGTGAATCGTTTGCACCTATTCATGTTAAAGCCAGAACACAATGACAAACGAAATTGATATCACTGACGATTCTCTCGATGAGGATATGGATTCATCCGTTGAACTGGGCGAAGAATCGCATGCTTCCCATGAGGAGTCCGACACTGAGGAATCCGCAACCGTACCTGTAACCCAGATGCCTGTTGATGCCGAGCTACTGCGCAAGATTATCGAAGGTGCGATATTGGCGGCAGGTCAACCTATGACAATTGCACGCCTGCTCGAATTGTTTGATGAAGAAGTCGCGCCGAGTAAGGAAGAAATCGCCGCAGCACTGGTCGATATCCAAGCCGCCAGCGCAGAGCGCGGCTTTGAATTGAAAGAAGTAGCCTCCGGCTGGCGCTTTCAGGTGCGGGATAATCTTGCTCCCTGGGTTAATCGCCTGTGGGAAGAAAAGCCGCAAAAATATTCGCGTGCACTACTCGAAACATTGGCGCTCGTTGCTTATCGCCAGCCGATTACCCGTGGTGATATTGAAGAGATTCGTGGCGTTGCGGTTAGCTCGCATATTATGAAAACGTTACTGGAGCGCGACTGGGTAAAAGTTGTTGGGCATCGCGATGTTCCCGGACGGCCTTCGCTGTTTGCGACTACACGCCAGTTTCTCGATTATTTTAATTTGAAAAATCTGGACGAATTGCCTTCGCTCAGTGAAATCCGCGATTTAGATGAATTGAATCCGGTATTGGATTTGGGCGAGGCAGGCTTGGGCGAGAAAGATACCGATCCGCCGATCCCTGATGAAACCACCGCTACCACGGTTTCAGAAGAGAGCGTAGACGATACCGGCACTGCAGAAATATCCAGTGCCGAGGACACCCTCTACGAAGAAGGTTTTGTCGATGGTGAAGATGCTTTTGTCGATGCAGATGATGAACCAGTAGCAACTGATGCTTCAGCTGAAACGACAAGTGACGATGAAGAAGAACCCCGCAGCGTATAGCTGCTAAAAACCTATGGTGAAGAAAATCAACCAGGATAAACCTGAAAAACCTACCAAGGCTGTGAAGCCAGTAGTTGCCGGTAAATCAAAACCTGCAGAAAAAAAAGCAGCTTTTGGTAAATCAGCAAAAGACAATTCAACTAAAAAACGCGATGCAAGCGATAGATCCGCGAGCGAGCGCCCCTCTGGCAATAGACCTGCAAAATCAGCGGGAAAACCTGCTCCAAAGTCTGCCCATTCTGCCAAGCAAAAAGCAGCTCCGGATGCTGATGGAAAGGCAGTTGCCTCCAGTACTCCGAGCGATGAAAAACTACAGAAAGTGCTCGCTCGCGCTGGCATAGGTTCGCGTCGGGAAATGGAGCGAGCCATTGAGGCGGGGCAAGTAAAAGTGAATGACAAAATCGCCAGCCTGGGCGATAGAGTTACCTCACAAGATAAAATTTTTGTAAACGGCCAGCGTGTTGTCTTGCGCAGTGAACTCACTCGCCGTCGCGTTATTCTGTATAACAAACCAGAAGGCGAAATTTGTTCGCGCTCTGATCCGGAAGGTCGCCCAACTGTTTACGATCATTTGCCTGCATTAAAAGGTGAGCGTTGGATTTCAGTTGGCCGACTCGATTTCAATACCAGTGGCCTTTTGTTGTTTACCAATGATGGAGAGCTGGCCAATAAATTGATGCACCCGTCATCAGTGATCGATCGCGAGTATCTTGTGCGTATTCAAGGTGAAGTGACTGATGATATGCGCCAGAGTTTGTTAAAAGGCGTAGAGCTTGATGATGGTGTCGCTCGCTTTACTGACATCGTGGATGGTGCCGGCGAAGGTAAAAACCGCTGGTTCTATTGTGTGGTAATGGAAGGGCGCAACCGCGAAGTACGTCGTTTATGGGAGTCGCAAGGCGTAAAAGTAAGTCGCTTGAAGCGTGTGCGCTATGCGAACATTTTTATTCCTTCCCATGTACGTGTTGGTCAGTGGACAGATCTCACCGAGCGTGAAATTCAGGATTTGTGTATGACGGCAGGTTTTGACAGCTCGACTTACACCCGCATGATGGAGCCAACGCGTGATGAGGCCGCCCAACGCGAACGTCACGACAAGAAATTGCGTGCTGCATCAGCAGCTCCGCGCCGTACAAAAGCTCCTGCGCGTAAGCGTCCGCCAATAGTTGAGTAACAACTATCCCAGCGAAATAAAAAAACCACGCATTTCTGCGTGGTTTTTTTATGCGGCTGTATTTTGCTTTCACACACGAATTAGTAATTCATCACTGCTAATGACACGATTTCTGCCGGATTCTTTCGCTGCGTACAGCGCCTTATCGGCACGTTCAAATAAATCATTGATATGTTCTTTTTCGTTTTGATGGCGTGTCGCGATACCAATACTTACAGTGGCGCTGATATTTTTGCCGTTGTAAGCGATATGAGTTTCCGCAATTTGCTGACGAATGCGCTCCGCAATTATTTTTGCTCCGTCTGCATCGGTTTTTCCGAGTACCACAACAAATTCTTCACCACCGTAACGGAAGGTAATATCAGAACCCCTGCAAGCAGATTGAATTACCTTGGCCACTTCACACAGCACTAGGTCGCCGCGGTGATGGCCGTAGTCATCATTAATTCTTTTGAAAAAGTCCACATCAACCATCAATAAAGACAAGTCATGCTGGTGGCGTTCCGCCATTTGCAGCTCGCGGCGAAGGGCTGAATCCAATGCGGCACGATTACCAACCAAGGTTAATGGATCCAGTAATGCCAGGCGCATTGCAGTTTGATAGCGAACTGCATTGCGCAGAGGATAAATCAATGAGCTGAGCAAAAACTCCAGCGTCAGTAATTCAGTTTCGGCAAAGCGTTTGCTGCGATTGAAAATAATTTCGCCCAAATAGCCTTCATCAGTAGTTAGGCGGTAATCGCAATGATGTAAGCATTCGCGTCCGATTTTCAGGTCGGTAGTGCCGTTAGCGAATTTAAATACAATCCCGGATACGCTCACGATTGCCTGGATATGTTTATAGAACAGATTAAGCACTTCATTCGGATCAAGGCTCATTTGCAGCGCTTGGGCCAGACGGACACGCGTGGCGAGTTCCTGTTCCGGTGTAAGTGGGTGGAGAGGAATGCTGCCTGCGCCGCTCGCCTTGTGGGCGCTGGTCACCATAGTCATGTCCCGCATAATCTGTACCTGTCACGTTGAAATGTTATTCGTCGCTTAATTGCCGCTTTTGCATATTTAAGCGTCCGTGACTGACATTTAGCGAAATTCATGCCATCTGATTTTCAATTTTAAAATGTGTTATTAATCAATTGGATAGACTATTTAGTTAAGACGGTTTGGTGATTTTATCGTCAGGAAGTCCACGCCAAACACTCGTGGAAGCGGAAAGGTTTTGCCGCCAGTCAAAAGATTGTCGGCAAAGAGTTCTTTCAGCGGAAGGCTAGCGGTAGAGAAAACCTGAGTAAGCTAAGTGAGTTGCTCAGGTTTTGATTTGCGGGAGAAGCACACCCAGGCTAAGTCCGCCTTCCGGGCGGTTTTCCGCCCAGATGCGGCCTTGGTGAAGCGAAACGCTGCGCTGCGCGATGGCGAGACCCAACCCATATCCGCCGCTTTCGCGCGCGCGCGCTTGATCGGTACGGAAGAAGGGTTGGAAAATATCTTCAAGGGCGTCATCAGGCACGCCTGGGCCTTGGTCCATTATTTCTACGCGATACTGCTCGCCATCTCCGGTTTCGCTCAGGACTATGCAAATCTCACAGTTTTCCGGTGTATAGAGCAGAGCATTGCGCAGAGTGTTTTCAAAAACACCGACCAACATGTTGCCGTGGGTTGCAACCAGCGCCTCTTCTAAAGAGCACTTAAAGCGAATGTTGATATTTTTTTCGTAAGCTTCTGCTTGATAGTTATCCATCAAGGTTTGCATCAGGCTCACCAAATCCAATACGTCATCCAACACCCAACTGTCCTGGCCCTGTACCGGTAAGGTGAGAATATCGGTGATGATATCGTTCAAATAGTCAGCAGCTTGTTTGATACGCGCCAACTCATTATCGACAAGTCCATTACTACGCTGCCGCGCCAACGCGAGTGCAATTTGCAAGCGTGCAAGTGGCGTACGCAATTCGTGCGATACATCTTTAATTAAACGCTTCTGCTCCTGCATTGCTTTTTCAAGTCGTGCGGTCATGTGGTCGAAGTCGCGACCAAGCGCAGCGATTTCGTCATTGCGACCACGAAATTGTTCGCTGATACGTACGCTCAAATCACCACGGGCAATTTGGTGTGTGGCTTTTTGCAGTGTATTAATACTGCGTGTGAAATGGCGCGCGAGAAAGAAACAGGCAGAACCGCTAACTAATATAGATACCAATAACAGCGGCCAAATATTATCGAGAAATAATTCCCAAATAATATCGCGATCTTGTCCTTCATCGCGTCCAGACGAAATCGTAATGAGCTTCACACTATTGCCGTCGTTTAGCGTGATATAGCGGCCAAACAATTTGCGATTGCGATCCTGAACTTTATCGAATGGATGCTTAAAAGTTAGGCGCGGGGCGAGAAACATCACACCGGGAGGAAGTGGGCGGTCGAGCAGATCGCGATTTTCTTTATCGATGGCGTAAACAAAGCGCGTCGACCAAGCGGGCATTGCGCGCAAATCTTGAATTAATTGGCGGGTATTGCGATTTACCGCATTGCCCACCAATTGAAACAGCAATCGCTTAGCGGGGTCATCGTCACTTGCGCCGCTGCTATGCTGAAAATTGCCCTCTGGTGTCATGTCGAACCAGTGCACAACAATATTGGTGCCGATAATAATCGCCACCGTAATCAACCAGAATGTAAAAAATATTTTTAAATAAAGACGCGTCATTAACTTACGGATTCATCATCATTCATGGTCAGCATATAGCCAGCGCCGCGCACGTTAATGATCAAATCCTTTGAGGAGCCAGCCGCGGTAATTTTTTTGCGGATGTTGCTTACATGCACATCGATACTGCGATCATAAGGCGTGAGCTTGCGATTGAGCGCTTGCTCAGTCATATCGTCTTTGCTGATCACCTGACCTGCACGGCGAACAAGAATTTCAAGCACACTAAATTCAGTTCCAGTCAGAGGAACTTCCTGATTATCCCAGGTGGTTGTGCGTGTACCTAAATGCAGCGATAGCTTGCCGGATACCAAACGCTCAATACTGCTTGGGGTAACTTCTTTTTGATTAGCGCGACGCAAAATTGCACGGATGCGTGCTACCAGTTCACGCGGGTCGCAGGGCTTGGACAAGTAATCGTCAGCGCCGATTTCCAGACCAATAACGCGATCAACAGTATCGCCTTTAGCGGTGAGCATAATCACCGGAGTTTGGCTGTGTTGACGCAGGTTTTTTAGCACATCAAAACCATTGCGGATCGGCAACATTACGTCCAACACAATGGCGGAGTAGGGTTGTTTTAACGCGAGCTCAAGCGCAGTTTGACCGTCATAAGCCGTATCAATAGCGAAGCCTTCTGTTTGCAAATATTCGCTCAGTAATTGACTGAGTTCTTTGTCGTCGTCGATGAGAAGAACTTTAAGCATAGCGATTTACAGTCCCCTGTGATGGAAGGCGGTGAGTGTGCACCAGCCCTAGATGAGAGTCATGATTCTTTGGATTTCATTAACCAATCTTAACATTATAGCCACCATAATGAATTCACTGGCTCTGATTCTGGAGTCTTCAACTGAGTACCACAATTAGTGAGTCCATTACATCCAGAGGAACATGATATGAAATCGAACAAATTTTTAGCGACCGGCATTTTATTGTTAAGTATTGCCAGTATAGCCATGCCAACTCTGGCCGGCGATGGCAAAGGCCGTGACGGCAGGCACCATGCATGGGCAGGGCAAGAAGGCTTTGGCGGTGGCGACTTTAGACACGTTGGCAAAGCGCTTGATTTAACTGACGCTCAAAAAGAAACCCTTAAAGCCCAGCGCGAAAGTGATAAAGCTGCCCGCGAGGCGCTTCATGCCAAGCTGTTCGAAGCGCGTGAGGCTTTGACAACTGCTGTTAACTCAGGCGCAAACGATGCTGAAATCAGCGTATTGGCTGATGCGCTTGGGAAATTGCATGCAGAACAAGCCTTGGCTGGCGCAAAAGCACAAAAGGCGTTCCTTGCTGTGCTGACCGCAGAGCAAAAACAGACCCTGGCTGAACTCAAAGCCAAACGTCAGGACCGTAAGGGCGAGCGTAAAGCTGCGCGTGAATCTGCACAAAGCTAAACCTCAATCCTCTCACTTAACGATAACCCCGGCTCGCCGGGGTTATTTGTTTTCAGCTATCTGCTTTGCGGGCTTGCTTGAAAAGCCTAATCTTGGGAAAATCCGCGCCGTTTTTAACCATCCTACTATTTCTGTATCCCGAGGTTATTGTGGCCCAAATAGGTCTGTTTTTTGGTAGTGACGAAGGCAATACTGAGCGTGTCGCTTATCGTATCCAGCAGCGTTTTGGCGCTGATGTCGTCGATGTGCGTGATATTGCTGATGTGACCCAGTTGGATTTCGCCAACTACGACAAAATTATCCTGGGTATTCCCACATGGGATTTCGGCCAAATACAGTCTGATTGGGAAGAGTTTTGGGACGATATTGCCGCAGTAGATTTCTCGGGCAAACAAGTTGCGCTGTTTGGTTTGGGCGATCAATTTGGTTACGGTGACTATTTCCTTGACGCCATGGGCATGTTGCACGATGTAATTATCCAAACTGGCCCGGAAATTATTGGCCACTGGCCAACTGAGGGCTATGAGTTCGAAGCATCAAAAGCAGAAATTGCCGGTGCAGGAATGTTTGTTGGCTTGGCATTGGACGAAGACCAACAAGAAAATCTCAGCGCTGCGCGTTTAAATCGCTGGTGCACTCAAATCCATGTGGAGTTTGGTTTGGATTCTCCGCTGGAAATGTTGGATGACTAATTAGCATCAATCTAAAACAGGCAGGGATGCTTTGTTCGATTAAAACTCGTCTGTTATAACGATAATAAAAATTGCTCTAGTTCAATGCGGTCATCCCGGTTTAGCGCCGAATACCTTTCACGCGATATCCTTGCCTCACCTCCATGCCACAAAATTGCCTCTGTTAAAGTTTGTGCACGGCCATCATGCAAATAGGATTGGTACTCGTTGATAAACTCCGTCAATCCAACTCCCCATAACGGTGGTGTGCGCCAGTCACGACCGCTGGCCTTAAAATCGGGGCGGTAATCTGCCAAGCCTTCGCCCATGTCATGTAGCAATAAATCAGTGTATGGCTGGAAGGTTAGATTTGCTAAATGTGGGAGCGGATAATTTTTCGCAGTTTTCATTTCTGTGCGATGGCAAATTGCGCAGCCAATATCAGTAAATATTTTTTCACCGGCTTTTACTTGCGCATCATTAATGTTGCGTCGAGCGGGCACGGCGAGATAACGAAAATAAAATTCCAGATATGCAAGCTGCTCATCTTTTAATTCAGGCGAGCCACCACTTGATGCAGTCAAACATGCTTGTTGATGAGGTAAGCAATTTTCGTGAGGTAATAAGCTGGACGTAATTCCTAAATCCCCAAGCATTGCATCGACTGTTTGGCTGCGCAGACTGGCTGAATTCGCTTTCACACCAAATCGACCAATACGGGTTTGTTGGCTGGCGATATCCCATACTTGGTTAACTTTGCCTTTGATACCATCGGGTTTTCGCTGCTGAGCGAGCGAGAGTAAATCTTTTTCACTTACTGCATCCAATAAACCAAGCCCATAAACAATTGGGCCTATGCGCGCCGACGTTAATACTGGTTCCTGTTCTTTATCAAGAGGCCCGTAATTTAATTCACTAAAACTAAGCTGTGGTTTACGTAAACGTATTTTTGTTCCATCAGCCAGTTCAACTACGTGATACTCCCATTGCAATTGTGCACGGCCTTCGCCGGGCACTCCCGGTACGCCTTCTTCATTTAGCTGATTACCGTAACGAGGATGTGGCTTTGGGCTACCCACTGCATTTTTTCCCGGCACGGATAAACGAACCAACATAGATTGCATGCGCTCGTTCGGACTGTCGGGTGCTCGTCCGCGACCATTTTTAGGATGGCAGGAAACGCAGGCAATACGATTGTAGAGCGGCCCCAAACCGACAGCTGTATCACTTGCGGGCGCAATTACCCAACTTTGGCGAAAGAGTGCACGACCGCGAAAAAATTTCTCCAGCTCTGCTTCGTTTAATCCAGCAAAAGGTTGCGCATAAGCTTCGCGAGTTTGGTTGCTGGTGATATGACGATCTTGCTGTTTACCAGCCGATACACCGGCATCGGCCAGTGCTGTTTTAGCAACTACCATCAGACATAAAAAAATCTTTATTGATTTGAAGGTCATAATTCCGATAGTTTGAATTGTGCAGTTAATAATTGTTGTGCGGCTGCGATGCGCTTATCCGTTGCTTCGCGCCAACGACGTTCAGCTTCTCGCAATTCGGGTTTGGCACCTTCCAGGCGATCACGAAATTGTTTTTGCAATTCGGGATTAGCTGCTTCCGTTTCAGATAGTGGAACTGAAGTAAGTAACTTGCGTAATTCCACCTGAGGTTTACCTGCTGCTTCCAGTGTGTGCAATTTTTGCCACAATTCGCAATGCTCTTGATGGCGGTATGCAAGATGGTGATCAAACAACGCGGTTACTATACCCAAGCGATTGCGTCCACGATCATTGTCGTAATCTAATTCTCCTCGCTCTGCGGCGGCAAACGGTCGATAGTAATCAACGGATAGCTTCTCATAAATCGAAGGCCGAACTGGCAGTTTGCGGATATCAGCGTGTGTGAGAAGGGACTGGCCTTGTGCAGATAAAACAAAATCGGTAAAAACTTTTGCTGCATCCAGCTTGTCAGTTCCTGCAGTAATGGCAATGTGTGCTGGATTAATTCCGCCGCGATCTGGATACACAAAACTGATTGGTGCTCCATTGGCAATGGCTGAGGCGATAAAAAAATCAATCGATAACCCAATTGCCACTTGTCCCGCGCCAACTTTGTCGCTAATAAAACCACCGCCTTGTTCGAGCAATTCGGCATTGCCGCTGATCTCACTCCACAGTGCCCAACCCGCATCCCAGCCATAACCTTGTAAGAGAATATCAATTAGCACCGGCGCAAAACCTACGCGCGCCGGATTGGGAACTGCGATCTGTCCGGATAATTTCGGATTGGTAAGGTCACGCCAGGTTTTTGGTGCGGCAACTTTCAACTTTGTTAAAGATTGCGTATTAATTGCAAAGCCAAAACCGGCCATTTCAGTTGCAGTGAAATATTTTTCATTATCACGCAGGCGCGTTTTGCCGATAGTCTCTGGCAAACCATTAAGATCTATATCCAACTTGCGAAAAGCACCTTCCGTTTTAAGTTGGTTAAACGTTCGCGGTGATGGAGACCAGTAAACATCCACACCACCTTGTTTAGGTTGTTGCAAATAAGGAAGGGCGTCCTGCGGCATACGCCAAATAATTTGCAAGCGATAATCCGGATGCGCTTTTTCAAATGCGGCTTCCATACGTGAAGTAACATCAGCCGGATAGCTCGTCATAACTGTGAGTGTTAATGGTTCTGCGTATAAAGGTAGCGCTACACTGGCAATTGCCAGCGCAGCGCCTTGCAATAAACGGCGGCGAATTAAATTAACAGTTGAATACATATCAGGCTCCACTAAAGGCTGTAGTTCGCTTGCAGGAACCAGGTGCGGCCAGCTTCCGGAAATCCTTCGCTATATTCATATAAGCGATCAAATGCATTGCGAACACCGGTTTCGATCAGCAGTTTTTCATCAAGAATGCGATACCCGGTTTTTATGTTAGTCACACCAAAGCCAGTGGTTTGCTGTAAACCGTTACTGGTGGTGTAGCGAGAGGAAGAAGCTTCGGTGGTGGCAGTAACATTCCACGCACGCGTAATATTCCAGCGCAAATCAGCTACAAACTTATGATGTGGTGTATCAATTAAATGTACGGCAGGGGATGTGATGTTGTCGCGATCAAGATAGCTATAAACAGCGCCCAACTGAACATCGCCAAGAGAATAGTGCAGCCCGGTATCTGCCCCAGTTGCACGCACCTCACCAATATTTTGCATTTGCGAGCAAGGTGGTGATGTACAAGCACTGGCAGGAATACTGATCGCTTGAATCATATCAGTGATTTCCGAATGAAAGACGGCAATGTCCCAGCGCAATTGATTATTAAATTTGTGTTCGTAACCTAACTCGATGTGATCAGCTTCTTCACTGCGCAGATCCGGGTTGGGAATTGCACTGCCCATGCGATAAGAGAAGCGATCTTTAATAGTTGCAAAACGATGTTTACGTGCGCCAGTTAAATGAATGCGCCCCTCATCGGACACACGATAAAATAATCCCAGCGTTACATTGTTTGCGCTGTTGTCACCTTTGGGAAAATCAGAAATTACACCAGTATTTGCATTGTAATCTTCTGCTTCCAGACTCTCGCGCCAATCGTGGGAAACGCCTGCGACCAAGGATAATGAGTCGGTGATATTGTGGGTATCTTCAAGTGCAAGCGACTGCGTGCGGTCGCTGGTTTTACGCCAGGGTTCACCTGCGTTGTGCTCGCGATGAATATCTTCTTTCCAGTGATACGCTGCTTTGAGCAAATTATTGCTAGCTACCTGAAAATCCAATTGTGCACTTGCACCGTTGGTGTAATCGTCATACCAACTTTTAAACGAAGACGGACGATTTTGAGTGGTGTAGGTTGCGTCATCATAAGTGAATAACGAGTTTTGATAAGTATCGTGATAGGCGCGCACCTTCAATGTGACTTTATCCCACTGAGTGTTAGTCACCAGATAAATACTGTCTTTGTCCCACACCGGCCACTGCCAATAACGAGCATTAATAGTGGATATCGCACCGGCGTAAGGAGGGTTTCCTTTCTCGCCTTGTTGCGATGAATAACTCAGGCTGTATTCATCGGTTTCATTAGGCGTAAGCGCTACTTTCAAACTGTATTTGCGGTCTTCGCTGTAGCTGTTCTCACGCTCATCGCCATTTTCAAAGCGTCGCGCAGGAAAATCATCTGATAAGGAAAAAGCATCTACATCCAAATAAGAAAGTCCAGCCTGTATATACCAACTGCCTTGGTTACTGCCAATGTTGGTGTAAACCCGGCGAGAGTTATTATCGCCACTGTCATCCCAGGTTGTTCCTGCGCCGATTTCTCCTTCCAATAATTCGCCCGGTTTGCGGCTGACTAAATTGATTGCACCACCCAAAGTATTGGGGCCGTAAATTAATGAACTGAACCCTTTTGCTACATCGATATGTGCAACACCAAAGGTATTGAATCGCCCTAAGTCTACGTAGCCATCATAAGGGACATACACAGGAACTCCGTCGAGGAATACCGGTACCTGGCGCAAATCAAAACCGCGTACATAAATCATTTCCTCGTTGCGTGCACCTACTTTACTGAGGCTGACACCGCTGCTGAGGTTGAGCGCAGCACCTACGGTTTCTTTGTCATAAGCACGAATGGTCTCAATGCTGATGCGCTGGGTATTGTCGTCTTCCGTATTCTGCGCGTTGGCTGTTACGACGATAGTTTCCAATTTGGGCGCATCGGCAAATGCAATACATGGCAGGCTTGTGGCGATAAGGCTGGCAATAAGTGTTGAGAGCGGTGTTTTGTGAATCATGATGTTTCCTTGGTCTTTAAAGGTTCGATATATCTTTGTGTATATATCGATAGTTAAAATTTTTTAACCGAGATAAGTATTCCAATAATGCATTACTGTTGAAATTGCACTCGGTATATTCTGTAGAATATACCGACATAAAGCAAACAAGAGGCCAATTTGCAAAATTTGTGGGATGTTCAATGGATGATTGATTAAGAGGCGCTTTCCAACAAGCGGAGCTTGTTTTTGCACCAATTCATAAGCTGGCGAGGAGTTTTTTGTTGCAGCTTTTGGTGCAAGAGGAGTGATGGATGCATCATATCAATGCATTGCCGGTAGAGGTTAAATGTTAATTCGGGGTGATCAGAATTGATTTCAGCTCTGAACTTTTCAATGGCGACACAAGTTCAGAGCCGAAGTCAGTCTGGAATTTGGCTCAGTCGTTAAACAATCACGCCTCTGCTACAAATACTGCGCGTATAGGGGCAGGGTGGCCTTCTGCAGTTAGCGATGAATCTTCAGGGTGTAAAAATTCCGGTAGCGAGTGAAAGCGCATCCACTCTGTTGCGCGTTGCTCCTCGGTTGTCGTGGGGCACACATCGACAACCCGAGGATTATTGAATCCCATTTTGCGCAACCAGGACAACATAGTCTCGCAGCTCGGCAAGAACCAGACGTTGTTCATCATGCCGTAGCGACCTTCCGGTACTAATACGTCGCCGAGTTTTCCTTCAATCACCAATGTTTCCAACACCAGCTGTCCGCCAGGGCGTAGGGTATTTTTCAATTCAAGTAGATGATCCATTGGCGAGCGGCGATGATAAAAAACACCCATGGAAAAAACCGTATCAAATGCTTGTAGTTTTTCGGGTACATCTTCAATGCCGACCGGCAGAACATCAACTGGATAATCCGCGCCAGCAAAATGTTTGATCATGTGGAATTGCACTATAAAGCGCGGCGATGGATCAATACCAATTACCCGTTTTGCGCCAGCGCCGAGCATACGCCAGCAGTGATAACCGTTGCCGCAACCCACATCGAGAATCAGGCGATCTTTTAATGGAGCGAGATGGGGTAATACACGATCCCATTTCCAATCCGAGCGCCATTCAGTATTTATGTGAGTGTCGTGAACAAAGTAAGGGCCTTTGCGCCAGGGAATTAATTCCTGCAAAACACCGCGAATTTCTGCGCGGGTTTCTTCAGTGCAATCACTAGCTTCACCTATGCGCACTTCATCTGTCAGTGCAACACTAGTGGTATTAACCTGGGGTAATTTTTCGAGCGACTTTTTCCAGCCCGGTAAATCGCCGTAGCGTTTCTCGCACAGTCCTGCTGCAATTTGTTCGGGTAGGCGCTCAGCCCAACTGGCTAAAGGTGAATCTTTTAAAGCATCAAGCAATTGATCGTAATTAATTCGTGACACAGCGTTTTCCTGAATTATTTAATTGCAATCAATGATGCAAAGTTAAAGCATTGAAACCAAACATCGACACTGCTAAATCCAGCCTGACGCAAACGTTGGCGGTGAGCGTCGAGTGTTTCGGGAATAAGATAGTTTTCGATGGCTGCACGTTTTTGTGCGATTTCCAGATCACTATAACCATTGGCGCGTTTGAAGTTGTGGTGCAATTCGGTCATCAATTGCTGGTGAGGTTCATCATCAAATGCTACTTTCTCGGAGAGAATTAATACTCCGCCGGTATTCAACCCGTCGCAAATATTGCGCAGCATTTCCAAGCGCTCATCGACCGGAATAAATTGCAGGGTGAAATTAAGCACGGCCATGGATGCATT
>NZ_JBCECX010000014.1:0-104102 GCF_039207905.1 Cellvibrio sp. | reverse complement strand
GATGCATTCTGTAAGTGCACATCCTGAATCCGGGCTTCAATTAATTCGACCGGTACTTCACCGCTATCCGCAGAGATTACTTGTTGGCAGCGAGCGATCATTGCGGCGGAATTGTCCACACCAATAATTTTGCAGTCAGCAGCCTGGATGCGATGGCGCATTGCCAATGTGGCCGCACCTAGCGAACAGCCGAGATCATAGCAATGGCTATTGGCCTGTGCGTAACGCTCGGCGAGGTTGCCGATCATATTGATGATAGTGGCGTATCCCGGTACTGAGCGTTTGATCATATCGGGGAAAACATCGACCACGCGCTCATCAAATGCAAAGCGGCTGACCTCTGCCAGAGGATTGGCATAAATGGTATCGGGGTTGGTATCGTGCATATGGATGACTGGTTAATGGCGAATTGGGCGAGGAAAACTAAGTGCCCACATTGTAACCGTCATTGATTCTGACAACAAATTGAGAAATTCATAAAACTGTCATATTTCCGCAGGAATATTCATCGTACTTACCCTAAGTCGATATTTAAGTTGTTATTTTATGTCTTTGCAGAGCCCTGTATTTAATCAAATCACCCTGCAAAAGGAATTACGTCGCTTGATTGAATTCAAGCTGTTAACACCGGTATTTCAGCCAATTGTTGCTGTGGAGAATCCGCGGATTATTGGCTATGAGGCTTTGATTCGCGGCCCCAGCGATAGCCCTTTGCATAAGCCCGATGCACTTTTTGCTATCGCGCGCGAATCACGCTTGCTGGCGTTGCTTGAATTTGCTTGTCGGGAGGTGTCTTGCGAGCGGTTTGCCGCGTTAAACCTACCGGGAAAATTGTTTTTGAATATGAGCCCTATCAGTTTCACTGATAGCCAATATCGCGACGGTGTTACGCGCGAAATTTTACAGCGCGTCGGTTTGAGTGCTGAGCGTTTGGTATTCGAATTAACCGAAAGTCAGCCGCTTGATGAGCTGGATTTATTGCGCGTTGCGTCAGACCATTTTCAGCGGCAAGGTTTCGCCGTAGCGCTGGATGATTTGGGGGCAGGGTATGCAGGTTTGCGTGTATGGAGCGAACTCTGTCCGGATTATGTCAAGATTGACCGGCATTTTATTAGTGGTATTGATAAAGATCCGGTTAAGCGAGAGTTTGTGCGTGCGATGCTCGACATCGCTCATCGCATGGGACACAAAGCCATCGCAGAAGGGATTGAAACTGCCGCAGAATTTAGCACGCTGGTTACGATGGGCGTTGAATACGCGCAAGGATATTTTATCGCTCATCCGCAAGCGCTACCGCCAACCGAAGTGCCCGATGCAGTTACCGGCGGCCAGGGTAATTCCGTGCGACGCTACCAGGACCATTTTACTCATACGGTAGATGAGATTGTTGTTGATTCAGCGTTTGTGTCCCCAAATACAAATGCAGAAACAGTGGTAAAAATGTTCCGTGCCGATGTGCGCCTTGCCTGTGTGCCCGTAGTTGATGGCGATACTCCGCTGGGAATGATCAGCCGCGCAGAAATTCTCAACGTTTTTTCCCAACGGTTTGCGCACGAATTACACGCACAAAAACCAATCCGGGAATTTATTAGCCCATCATCAATTATTGTTGATATCAACACTGACCTTAAAGTGGTCGGCCAATTAATTAGTGAAGATCCGCAACAAAACCTGAGCGTCGATTTTATAGTCTGCGATAACGAGCGTTATCGTGGAGTGGGTAAGGTGCGCGATTTGCTGCGCTCCATAACCGAAGAAAAGCTCCGCATTGCACGACATAGCAATCCACTGACCCAGTTGCCGGGCAACGTGCCCTTATACGAATGCATCGATCATTTATTGTTGCATCGCAAAGAATTTGTCGTGGCCTACTGCGATATTAATCACTTTAAACCCTTCAATGATGCTTTTGGATACAGCGCTGGCGATGATGCAATTTTGAGCTTGAGCCAGATTTTGTGCAGCAGTGTTGATATGCAGAAAGATTTTGTCGGTCACGTGGGTGGTGACGATTTTATTCTGGTATTGCGCAGTGCTGACTGGGAGCAGCGTTGCGAACACATTTTACAGCGCTTTGCTGAAGCGAGTCGCAAATTGCTTCCGCCAGAATCCACCGAGTATTGGAGTGTTGACCGTCAGGGCCAACGGCAAAAATTCGGCGCACTGACATTGGCAATCGGTTGCGTTACACCGGATGTCGAATTTTGCACAACCCATCATCAGGTATCGCAATTACTGGCTGAAGCAAAGCACAGTGCCAAAAGCCAGGGGGGCAACCATCTCTTCCAATCTCGTCGCCGTAAACCACAAGTGACCAAGGCCGAAGAATTGCCAATAGAATAGGGCGGCCGTGCAGCAACGCAGGTAGCAGCCTTAAAATCATGGTCTATCCTTAGTCTAATTTCCCGCAGGAGGTGGACTGATGGCCGATCTTGGCTACTACAAAATGCACGCGCTAATTGTCGACGATTTTGAGAATTTTCGCGGAACTCTGTACAAAATGCTGATGGACTTGGGGATCGGTAACGCCGATTCCGCAGCCAGCGGCGAAGAAGCGTTGCGTTTTTGCAAGGCGCGCAGCTACGACTTAATTCTCTGTGACAACAACCTGGGTAAAGGTAAAAGCGGTCAGCAAGTTCTTGAAGAGCTGCGCACCACTGATAACCCCTGTTCAGACAGTTTATTTATTCTGGTTTCGGCCGAAAGCAGCAAAGGCATTATTTTGGCAGCTTACGATTATGAGCCGGACGCTTATCTCGCCAAACCAATCAATCCCAAGGCGTTGGATCAACGGCTTAGCCGGCTTATCGAGCAGCGGGTAGAGCTGAAAGCTGTGCGTGCCGCTCAAAAAGCAGGCGATGATGAGTTGGCGATCAAGCATTGCAAAGAGTTAGTGGCAAAAGGCAGTCGCTATGCAAATACCTGTCAAAAATTGCTCGGCCAGTTGTATCTGGCTAAAAATGATGTGGCAGCAGCAGAAGAAGTTTATCGAGCGGTGCTCGATAATCGTGAGCTTGAGTGGGCGCAATTGGGAATGGTGAAAACCAAGCTGGCACAAAATGATCTGATCGGCGCGCAGCAATGGCTGGAGAATATCCTGCAGGCTAACCCTTTGTGTATGAAGGCTTACGATTTACAAGCAGACTTGTTTAAGCTGCAAAACGATACCGAAAAACTGCAGAGCGTATTGCAAAAAGCGACCGATATTTCCCCATTATCAATTCTTCGCCAACAAGCTCTCGGTAATGTTGCGCAACAGAATAATGATTTGTTGACAGCAGCCAATGCGCTTAAGCGCGCAGTTAAGTTGGGTGAGCATTCCTGTTTTGATCGAGCTGATGTGCACTCACTCTTCGCGCAGGCAACAATTGATTTGTATTCGGTGGACAAAGAATCTGCAAAGCCATTGGTGCGTGAAGCGATTAGTTGTGTCAACAGTTTGGAAGAAAATTTTGGTAAAACCAGCTTGCGCAAGGTTGAGTCATTACTATTGGAAAGTCAGCTGCAAGTCTGTGCTGGCGATCAGCGTCGAGCGCAAGAAGCCTTAGCAAGTGCACAGTCGTCATTCGGTGATAACAAGGATGCATCAGCATTACCCATTCAAATTGAAATGGTGCGTGCACTTCGCTTGCTAGGTAAAGAAGATGAAGCTCAACAGCGATTGAATGATTTGTTGCAGCGTTATGCCAGTGATGAGGATCAGTTGCAACGTTTAGACGTGTTGTTGGATGAGCCACGCAGTGAGAAAAACAAACTGATGGTGGCGGAAATTAACAAAAAAGGAATCGCATCCTACAATGCGAAAGATTTTGCTGGCGCAGCAGAAGCCTTTAAAACAGCACTGCAAAAACTTCCCAATCACATCGGCCTGCGCTTGAACTATGTACAGGCAATGATTGATAAGCTGAAGACCCGTTTTGATTTGGGTGTTAATGAAAGAATCCAGCAAACGTTTACTAAAACCAATGCGATTATTTCCCAGCAGCACCCGCAGTATCAACGTTATCGCCAATTAAACGATGTATACAATAATCTGGTTAGAGCTTATGAAAAAGACAAGCGAGGTTAATTGTGAATCCTTCAATTAAACAAAAAAGCGATAACACCGAATACGGGAATGTTCCTATCGACTTTTCTTTTGTCTTGGCATCCAGTGTTCACGACATGAAAAATTCGCTCGGGATGCTGCTAAACACCTTGTCCGCCATGATGGAAAACTCCCCGCCGCGCGACGCAGACCAAGCGCGTTTTTTTTCCACACTTGAGTATGAAGCTGCGCGTATTAATGGAGAGTTGGTGCAGCTATTGTCGCTCTATCGTATGGATGAGCAGACAATGATGGTGGTGATTGATGAGCACCATACTATCGATATTATTGAAGAGCAGGTCGCACGTAATGACAGCTTGTTAAAATCCCGCCACATTGAAATTCAAGTGGATTGCGATATCGATTTGATTTGGTACTTTGACCACGAATTGGTGGGCGGTGTGCTAAACAATTTGATCGTGAATTGCGCGCGCTACTGTCGTAAGCAGCTATTGGTAAGCGCAACGGAGGAGAGCGGTTTTCTGTGCATTTCGGTGGCCGATGACGGGCAGGGTTATCCGGACAATATGCTGCTCGGCCCTTTGCCGCAGGGGTCTGTGTCATTTGGTTCGGGAAATACTCGGCTCGGTTTGCTATTTGCACGCAAGGTGCTGGAGCTTCATAAGTCCAAAAAAGGGCAGGGCTATATGACGATTGCCAACGATGGCCCACTGGGTGGCGGGATATTGAAACTCTATTTGCCTTGAGCTGTGTTGAACATATTGAAGTGTTGAAATCACTCGATACCTATTGCATTATCGCCGCTCATTTCTGTTTTCGTGTCCAGGTTAAATTTTATGCTTAAAATCCGCTTTAAAGATAATAAGTACAATGCGGTATGGTTGGTGGAACCCAAGATTACCATCGGTCGTTCAGCCACTAATGCACTGGTTATTGATGACCCTGTTGTCAGCGATGTTCATCTGGAAGTGCTCGTAGATAACGAACATCTCACATTACGCAATCTTATTCCTACACAGCCAGTAATTGTTAATGGTCAATCGGTCACTGGTGCTTGTGAACTTAAACCGGATGATCAAATAACCTTGGGCAAAGTTGAGTTGATCGTTATAGATCCTAAACGAGAAGCCAAGATCATTGCGGAGGAATCCGCCAATGTCACTCAATTACGTGCGCCTAAATCTACTGGCTGGTCATTAAAGGCAAATCATACTGCGTTGGCCAATCGGGTTTTTCCGTTGAAAGAAATTAATGTTGTAGGGCGCGCTCACGAATGCGACATCAGCCTTGCTGCCGCGCACTTATCTCGTCGTCATGCACAGTTACAAATCATTGATGGCATGCTATTTGTGAAGGATCTTGATTCTGCTAATGGCACTTTTTTAAATGGTAAGCGGGTTGCAGAAGCAAGAGTAAAGCGTGGCGATGAACTGAGGTTTGATGCGCTCACTTTTGGTGTAATGGGGCCATCGGATGATATGGCTAAAACCACTGTCCGCCCGACATCTGCAAAGGTTGAAGTGTCAGAGGCAAAGCCGAAAGCGGTTGTTCGCGAAAAGCATGTTGCCCCAACGCGGGCATCATCACCCAATCGATCAAACCTGAACCCTCAAGCTAAACCTGCGCCCGAAGCCCACTCAAGGGGTAAATTTGGGTTGATATTTATCGCCATTTTGGCTGCCGTAGTTATAACGACCCTCATTTTAACGCGCAAATAAGTATTTAAGCTTTGCGGAAACTGGTCGATAACCTGTGATGCAACAGACAGGTATTGCCGCCCAAAGGTGAATTTATGAATATTTCGTCGCTTAACAACCCTTCTGTTAATAACCAAACTATTAACAGCAATCTGCCGTCTCAGGCAAATGCCACCAATACGGCTACCCAAGGGGGCGCCGGTAAGGCACCTGAAGTCGCTCGCACGGAGACGACCAGCATTCAGGACAAGCGTCAGGCTGCATTGCAGATTGTTAATCGCACGCTTACTGCTGCCTATGAAAAAATCGCCTCGCGCGGTCAGGCTGCCAGTGCCGAATACGAAAACTTTGAGCCGCTAACCTCAGAAAAGGTGGCGAATAACATTCTTGGCTTTATCGAGCGTCGCTTGCAGATGGACGTTGCCGAAGGCGCTTCACAAGAAGATTTGCAAGCTCGACTGGAGGCTGGTTTGGCGGGCTTCAAGAAAGGTTTTGCTGAGGCGAGCGAAAAGCTTGAAGCGTTGAGTTTGTTATCTCCGGAAATTAAAAGTGATATCGGCAAAACCTACGACCTGGTATTGGAAGGCGTCGATGAGCTGCGCTCCAAATTTATCCAGTCTACCCAGCCAACCGAAGAAGCTCCCAAAACTGCACCAACCACAACAGATGTTATTAAGACAACTGATGGCAAAACCTCTGGTACTGGTAAGCCAGCCACCAAATTGGAAGTACCTGATTTTATACCCGCGACCAGCAATTATGTCGGTTATGGCAACTATGAATACGGTCGCGCACGCGAGTTTAGTTTTGAATTGACCACTAAAGAGGGTGATAAAATCACCATCAAAGCAAGCTCCAGTGAGGGCTTGGCATTGGAAGCAGGTCGCGCCGGACGTGGTAATAGTTCAGTTGGTGGCCTTAACGCCAGTTACAGCTCCAGCCAATCATTCTCGCTGTCTGTTGATGGTGATTTGAACGAAGCTGAGCTAACGGCAATTAATGATTTACTTGGCCGTGTAAATGATCTTGCTGGTCAATTCTTTAACGGTAATTTGGATGCTGCTTTCGATCAGGCGATGAACATGGGCTACGATGCTGAACAAATCGGCAGCTTTTCATTGAATCTTGCGCAAGTAGAAATCCAGCAAGTGACTCAGGCTTATCAAACATTCGAGCCTGGCCGTGCCTCTGGTGGTTCGGACACCAACAAACTCTTGGCTGATCAATTATTGCCGCTGGGTAATTTCATTAAGGATTTACTTGCCAGTTTGGATCGCGCCTCGGAATTTGGTGAACCTAAATCGCTACTGACCAATATGGCTGAAAATATCACTGGCGAAACAGAAGTCGATCAAGCCCAAGGCAAACGTTTCCGCGACTTTATGGAAGAAATGTTAGCACTCGAATTACGTTAACTTTTCAGTGAAGTTGCTCTTGCAGAACTGATAAACTGCCATTTTTCCCGGGCAGTGATCTATGAAAACTATTTACCTTTATTCAACCCCTGGCTGTCATTTATGTGAGATGGCCAGGGATATTGTTTCCCCGCTCTTAAATGACTACTCATTACAATTGGAAGAAATTGATATAGCAGAGTCAGATGAGTTGATCGAGCGCTACGGCGTAAGAATTCCTGTCTTAAAATCCCCTCACCATATCGACGAACTAGGTTGGCCGTTTGACTCTACGCAAGCTGCTGCTTTTCTTGTGCGGATTAACTGTTAATTATTTTTTTGAGAGTTTTGCGGCTTAACTAATACCCAGCGTATTCATAGTTTCAGCAACCCAATACAGTGAATCTACATATATTTCAGCCATTTTTTCTGTAGTTAAACCCAGTTCGGCAAGATGATCCCAATCGATTTCTTGCCAGTGGCCTTGTTCGTGAGCTTGTACAATCTGCAGCACCATCCCCTCTGGACCCGAATGATTTAGCATGGCCTGATTCAGTTGTTCGCTGAGTGAAAGGGTGCCCAGCAATTCTTCCAGAGGAGAATCCAAAAATGCATCCAGTGTCGACAGCAATCCAACCGTAAAGTAAGAATCTGGTCGGCTGCGTTGATTAATCACAGCGGCAATCTTTTCGCACATCCGCGCGCGCGTAAGCGCGGCAATACTTAATTCGTGTGGCTTACCGCTCAGGTTAGATAACGCAAGCAGGTTGACCCAGTTACGCAGCTTGTTCATGCCCAGCAACATAATTGCCTGACGCAAAGACTCAACGTTGCGGGACAGCCCAAACGCAGCTGAATTGACCAAGCGCAATAGTTTAAAGCTCAGTAATGTATCGCGCGCGATCATGCGTTCAATCTTGTCGATAGGCGCATCGGCATCATGCAGTGCCGATAATAATTGCAGTACCGATTGTTTATTCTCGGAAATTTTTCGGCCAGTAATGACACGCGGTTTCGCTAAAAAATAACCCTGGAATAAATCGAAACCCAATGCTTTGCATTGTTCAAACATCTCATAGGTTTCAACTTTTTCTGCAATCAGCGTTACACCAAATGGTTTTAGGTAGGTGATATGTTGTTGGAGTTTTTCTGGTGTAAGAGCTAGTACATCCAGCTTGATAATATCGGCATAAGCGACGAGGTTTTGGCTGTTCTCATCTAACTCAAAATCGTCCAGCGCGATGGTGTAACCCTGTTCGCGCAGCTGTTTCAATGAATGCAACATCGCCGCATCCACCTGCTGCCCCTCAAGTACTTCGATCACCAGTTTTTGCTTGCTAAAGGGCGGTGGTGAGTTCAGCAAAGTGCGAGTGAAATTAACAAAGGCTTTATGTTTGCCAACGACCTGCTCAATCGGCAGCTCGGTAAAAGCATTGAGCAGCACTTGGGAGCTGGCGGCATCTCCATCGGTAGTGGAGATAAATTTCAGATCGTTATTTCGACAGAGTAATTCATAGGCAACGACTTGCATGTTGCCATTGAAAATAGGCTGGCGAGCGAGAAGAGGTATGGCTTCGGTCATAATGTAAACGGATTGATTAATAGTTGTGTTTAGGAAGATCCGCTTTCACAGAAATCTGCGTATGTTAGGAGAGTGTAGCTGGCCGCAGCCAGGTTACAACCGCAATTCTGCACCTCGATTACATCTTTACCGGTCAATTCCCGATCCTTCGCCAAATCTTGCCTATACTCATAGTGTTTTTAAGCATGGGCTCCCGCTGGGAACCGCGAAAATTGATGGTGTTGTATGTCCAAACTATTAGATTCTATTGATCAGCGAACCCGTCTGGTGGGTGAAAACCGCCTTGAGTTACTGATGTTCCGATTAGGTGGTCGTCAGCTATTTGCGATCAATGTATTCAAGGTTCAGGAGGTGGTGAAGGTTCCTACCTTGCGCCATGTCCCGCACAGTCATCCTCATATTCGCGGTGTGGCACATTTGCGCGGCCAAGCAGTGCCAGTAATCGACTTGCGCGCTGCAATTGGCATGAGTGAATTGAAAGAGGCCGATAACGCGAATTTAATCGTTGCGGAATATAACCGTTCAGTACAGGCATTTTTAATTGGTGCGGTAGACCGAATCATAAACCTCAACTGGGAGCTTATTTTACCGCCGCCAAAAGGCACTGGTCGCAGCCATTTTTTGACCGCTATTACTCGCGTGGATGAGCAGTTGGTAGAAATTCTGGATGTTGAGCGCGTGCTTGCCGATATCATTCCCTATAACACTTCCGTCTCAGATGATGTGCTGGATTCAGATCTCGCAGAAGAAGCACGCAAACGTAAACTCAAAGTGTTGTTAGCGGAAGACTCACCTACCGCGGTTAAGCAGGTGCGCGAAACTCTGGGTAATATCGGAGTAGAGGTTTTATCGGTACAGGATGGCTTACAAGCGCTGACGATTTTGCGGCAATGGGCTGCGGCCGGTCGTAAGGTTACCGATGAAATTTTAATGCTGATAACTGATGCAGAAATGCCGGAGATGGATGGTTATCGTTTAACTGCTGAAGTACGGAAAGATCCGGCATTGGCAAACTTATATGTAGTTTTGCACACATCACTTAGCGGAAGTTTTAATAAGGCGATGGTGGAGAAGGTGGGTTGCAATGATTTTCTATCCAAATTCCAGCCAGACGAATTAGCGGCTGTTGTGCAGAAGCGGCTGCGAGAATATCTTAAAAAATAATCTATCTTCAGTTACAAAAAAAACCGCGCCTGAAGCTCAGGCGCGGTTTTTTTATTACACTATTATTTACCGCCGATTTTTACAGCTGACGATTAGCTTCCGCTGGAGTTACAAAACTGGTTTGTTCACCCAATCGGTAGGCATAAATCACCGAGAAAGACAGTATGTTTTGCACGTAACCGCGTGTCTCTTTGTATGGGATAGTTTCGATCCATACATCGTAAGGTAATTGCGCCTCTTTTTCTTTGTTCAACCATTTCTTCACACGGGTTGGGCCTGCGTTATAAGCGGCTGCGGCCAGGATCCGGTTGCCATCAAATACGCCGAGCAAATGGTTCAGATAGCGGCTTCCCAAGGCGATATTTTTCTCAGGTGTGATTAAGTCCTGCACGTTATAGCTAATGCCATTTTTCTGCGCAGTTTGTTTGGCAGTTGCAGGCATTAATTGCATTAACCCAAGTGCACCTACAGGTGATTTTGCATCGTGCATAAATGCACTTTCTTGCCGTGCAACTGCAAAAATCAGCAGCGGGTTAACGGAAGTTTGTTTTGCAGCTTTATTTACGTGCTCTTTGTAAACAACCGGGAAACGCACCTGTAAGTCATCCCAATATTGCGCATCTGCCATCACCTGGATGCCCAAGCGATACCAACCTAACTTTTCTGCAAGACGGCCAGCAATCACCATTTGTTCGGTTGTCATCCTGCGTGTAGTATGAAAATACTCGCGATTTGCAGCTGCAACTTCACCGCGCGCATAAAACTCGCGCGCGCGCAAAATGCCCTGTGCATTCTCTACATCGTGAACTTGTTTTTCGGTAAACGTCAGCGGGCGATCCAATAAGTGGTAGTTAATACCGGTCTTATCAGCAGCAAGGAAACCGTAGAAGCTGCGCGCAGGTGCAACACTGTTATAAATACTGTCTGCAGTCTCACCATTAATTTCTTTTATTTTTAATTCTTCCATGGTGCGCGCTTGCCAATAGCGCCAGCGCTCGGTTTGGCGAGTTTCATCAGGCAAACGGGTTAACCATTCGTTTACTCGCTCCCAATCCTGCTTGCGTAATGATTCGCGCAGCAACCATTCCAGCAAATCTGCACGAGTGAGGTTTGGTGTTGATGCAACCAGTTTTTCTGCTTCAAGATCGTGATTTTGATGGAGCAGGCGCAATGCAATTTGATACTTGATGTTGATTCTGTCTTCATCGCTAAACAATTGTTGCGCGTCATAACGATGCCACAACGCAAGCGCCTCTTTTGCATCAGTGCGGGCTAGCTTGTCCAGACCATACAGAATCACATCCTTCATGTAGGCGGTTTGTTTTGAGTAGTTACCGGTTTGTTTAAGCAGGCGCGGGTTTGCATCAACTTGCTGCAGCAAGGTTGCCATAGCGCGATCACCGCTTGGCAGTTGAGTGGTCAAATAACTGACCATGCCTTTATTGCCAGCCTTAACTGCTTTTTGATGCCGCTCCCAAATAAGCTCAGGTGTCATCAAGCCCGCTTTTCGCCATTGATCAAAAACCGGGTCGCAGGCTTTCGATTGTGCTTTATCGATATTCCAGAGTGGGGCTACATCAGCAAGCGCTGTTTTATCTCCTGTCGCCAAACGCGCGCGCAGGTTAAGGCAGGCAAGCTCTGGGTCAGTAAGGCGCTTATCGTAAAACTGGCGATAGTCCGCCCAGCGTTCGCGCTGTGCAAGGGTGCGCAGCCAGCGATGCATCAATCGCTCAGATAAAAAGGATTCAGGATAACTTCTGAAAAAATCCTGCACTTCGTCTTTAGGCAGTGAAATCAGTCGATTGGATAGTTCTTGATATTCGAGATAGGGCAGCAGCGGATAATTTTGTAGCTGTTTCACCAAGCGCGAATACTCAGGCATATTTTTGGCGTTGAGCGCCTTTTGTGCCTGCTCATACTTTTGCCGTTCCAGTTGGCGAGGTGTTGGTTTGGATGCGGTTTTTGCTGCGGTGTCTGCCGCTGCGTGGGCGCTAGTCAAGGCGATACTGCCGACGAATACGCTGGCTCCAACGACAAATGGCCAAAGTATTTTCGAAAACCTCATGGATACCTCAAAATTATTATCAAACCCTGGCGGGTTGGTTATGCCTTTCTGGTGGGATATGATGCGGCACTTTTTACTTTTGCCGGATTGTTCTCGCTTACTGATCGCTTCGATGCATATCACTAGCTACGCGAAGCACTTTAGTGGCTCGCTAAATCTACTTTGAGAATACCAGCCCATTGGTGCTTCTGCCAGTATCATTTTCGTTGAAAAATTACCTGAATTATTCCTTCTATGTCTTTGATTAAAATTGAAAAAGCCGGACTAAGCTACGGTCTGCAAGTACTTCTCGATGATGTTGAACTGACAATTGAGCGAGGCCAGCGCCTGTGCTTGATCGGTCGCAACGGAACGGGCAAATCCAGCCTGTTAAAAGTGATTGATGGTGAGGTCGATCTGGATAAGGGTGAAGTTGTTCGCCAGACCGGTATTCGCATCGCTCGTCTTGAACAGGATTTGCCGGAAGCGGACGACCGTTTAGTGTTTGATGCCGTCGCTGCCGGGGCAAAAGGCGTGGGTGAATTATTGGCGGAGTACCGTTTACTTTCACATGCGCAAGATATTAGCGACGAGCATTTAGCGCGTATGGCGCAGCTGCAGCATCAAATTGAAGCTAATGATGGTTGGGCGTTGCAACAAAAAGTTGATGAAATTATTTCGCGCCTGGATTTACCCGCTGAGCGCTATATGCGTGAGCTTTCTGGCGGCTGGCGTCGTCGGGTTGCATTGGCGCGAGCGCTGGTGATTGAACCGGATGTATTGTTGTTGGATGAGCCGACGAACCATCTGGATATCGCCGCAATTGAGTGGCTGGAAAAACAGTTGCTAAATTACAATGGCGCATTGGTTTTTATCACCCACGATCGTTCATTGCTGCAAGCACTGGCGACACATATCGCGGAGCTTGATCGCGGCCATTTGCGTTACTGGGCGGGAGATTATGCGAGCTTTTTGGTTTATCGCGAACAAGCCTTAGCGGAAGAAGCTCGTCACAATGAATTATTTGATAAGCGTCTTGCGCAGGAAGAAGTATGGATTCGCCAAGGCATTAAAGCCCGACGCACACGCAACGAAGGTCGCGTTCGTGCATTAAAGGCGCTGCGCGAAGTTCGTTCGCAAAGACGCGAGGTGGTGGGTAAAGCAAACTTCACGCTGGCATCCGGTGGTGACTCTGGAAAGCTGGTTGCTGATTTGGCTAATGTCTCTTACTCCTGGGGCGATAAAAAAATTGTCAACAATTTTTCTACTCGAATTATGCGCGGCGACCGCATCGGTTTGGTTGGTGCAAATGGAGCAGGAAAAAGTACCTTACTGAAATTAATTCTGGGCGAGCTACAACCACAGTCAGGTAGTGTCAAATTGGGCACCAATCTTGAGGTGGCTTATTTTGACCAACTGCGCGACCAATTGGATCTCGATAAAAATGCGGTGGACAATATTGCCGGTGGGCGAGAGTTCATTGATATTGATGGAAAGTCCAAACACATTTTTTCTTATTTAAGCGATTTTTTATTTAGCGGTGAACGGGCGCGTACACCACTGCGGGCATTGTCAGGCGGTGAGCGCAACCGCGTGCTGCTCGCCAAGTTATTCAGTAAAACCGCTAATCTTTTAGTGCTTGACGAGCCGACCAATGATCTCGATGTGGAAACGCTCGAACTGCTGGAAGATATCCTTACCGAATACTCAGGCACACTGTTGCTGGTAAGCCATGACCGGGCATTTCTCAACAATATCGTTTCCAGTGTTATTGCGTTTGAAGGACGCGGTAATGTGCTTGAATATGTTGGTGGTTATGACGATTGGATTCGCCAAGGCGGCAAATGGACGCAGGCCGATGAACTGCCTGCGGTGACCGAAAGCACAGAAACGCAAGAGCCAAAGGTAAGCAGCACTGTCGAAGTTGCGGCAGTAAAAGTTCCGCCAAAGGCGAAAAAACTGAGCTACAAATTTCAAAAAGAATTTGATGAGCTTCCGCAAAAAATTGAGCAACTTGAAAAACAACTGGAGGCGTTGCAAGCAGTCACTAATGCTGCTGACTTTTATAGTCAAAGCTCATCAACAGTGGAAAAAAAATTACAAGAGCTCACGCAAGTGCAACAACAACTTGATGACTGCTTCGATCGTTGGGCTGAATTGGAAGATATGCAGCAGGAATAAAAGCCCCTGCTATAAATGAAGGGGCTGCAGTGCGATTAAATTTCGGTGGGTGTTTTTTTTACCAGCACGGCTAGCACATCACATGTTGCGCCGTGTAAAACACTGTTAGGTGTAGAGCCAAGTAGTAGCGCAAAACCTTTCCGCCCATGGCTTCCCACTACGATCAAGTCAGCCGCTTCCTGTTCAGCAAGGTAATGTAATTCTGCCGCAGGTTGTCCAACCAACACATGCTGTTGCTGAATGGGATAATTAGTCGCTTTTGCAAGCTGCGCCAGCTCGGTTTCCGCTTTTTGTACCTGCTGCTCTTGGATGCCGGTTAAATCCACTGGCATATCACCGCCATACGCAAATGCAATTGGCTCAAGCACGTGGGCGAGGGTGAGTTTTGCATTACAGGCTTGTGCGATAGCGGCGGCACGATGAATTACGGGGGGGCAATCTTCGGAGAGGTCCACTCCCACAATGATATGTTTGTAGCTAATGGATTCTGTCATGGCGTCCGTCCTCGTCGAATGAGATGTGTCGTCTACCAATATAGACTAGTAGTTCTCCCTCAAAGTTTTAAGGATTCTGATGAATATTTGGTTTTTTGTTCTGCTACTGCTGGCTTTCGCTTTAGTGATTGGGCCTATCTCAATGCTGAAACCAAGCCCGGCGCAAAAACGTAAGGAGCAATTGCGCCTGTACGCTGCCAAATTCGGACTGCGCTTCAGCATGCGACAGTTGCCCAAGCTGAAAACCGAGATAGAACGGTCGCAACCAATGCCCGTGTACTATCTGCCGCCGCAAGATAAATCTCGTGCCATTCCAGAGTGGATACTGGTTCGCACCAGCTATGAACATGAGGGGAATTTTTATCGCGAATGGGATTGGCAAACTGATGTTCGGCCGGCAGAAAACATTTGCGCGCTGCTGAAAAACTATTTGCCTCAATTGCCCGCGTCAGTGTCCGCAATTAGCCAGGGAGGTTTAGGTACTTGCGTCTTCTGGACTGAAAAAGAGGGGGCAGAAACTTTGGACTTATTAGCGAAAATCCTGACTGAAATTCATCAGGTAGGCGACATGTAGCAGGCTACATGCTCATGGCGGCAGAGGAGGGCTCGCGCAGGTCACGGCTCAATCCCACCCGGCCTCCATCTACCATTTCGCTCAATTCCTTAATCATTTTCAAACGACGCGGATCTTGATGCATAGATTCCATCAATAACTGCTGTGCCTTGCGATAGAAAGCCTGTGCAGAGAACCTATCGCTAATGGCCATGGATTTATCACCTTGGCCAATGTATGACATTACCGACACCATCAAATGAGCCCAGCGCAGCTCGATCAGATAGGCATCCAGCTCAATCTCATTAATAGTACCTTGGGCAGCGAGCTGGGTAATGAGATGCATGGTTTCATTGATGTGTAACTGGGTTTTGGCAATCTGGGCATCGCTTTCGCGCTGGTAGCTAATGCTTTGGCGATTTTTCGGGTTAATCAGTTCTTCCGAGTAAAGCTCGCTTTTCTGGATCGCCGCCTCGATATGTTCTGGATGATTGTCCTCAAGCGCTAACATTTGCTGCTGCAGAGCAATAATCATATCGTTGATATGCTTGGTGATGGCGCGATTGGGTAGTGTTTGCTCCAGGCAAGCCACAACCTCGATGAGTTCTTCTGCTTGAATGCGCAAGCGGCGCTGCTGCAAACGACGAAGACGTTGGCGTTGCTGGATGCGGCCAATCACGCTCACGCCAAAAAGTGTTATCAGCATCAAAAAAACGAGAATCACAATCAGGGTCATGCGGAAATCTACTTGGCAAAGTAAGTTAAGGTTAGGGTTTTTATCAATTTCTTATCCCTAAGCTTTTTAAAAAATAAAACTCTTTATAAAACATCTAATTAGGTTGATATTTTAAAGTGATATCCGCACCGCCAAAAAGGTATTTTTTGCACTTGAGGCGCGCCTCTACTATAAGACATGTTGGAAATTATAGCTTGACCCCTAGAGATTCAAGACTTATATATGCGCACCTTCGCAACTAGTTTACCCCGTCTTGGGGGCGATGTTGCAATCATTTGGCGCATTTTTCAGCTTTCTACACAGCCTTCCTTATATAGAGATAGTTCTAACCACCATGGGTAAATCCTTAGTTATCGTTGAGTCGCCGGCCAAGGCGAAAACCATCAATAAGTATCTGGGTAATGACTTTATCGTCAAATCCAGTATCGGCCACATTCGTGATTTACCTACCAGTGGCGGCGCCAAGCCAGTCGATGCCAAAGAGCGAGCCAAACAAGCAGCCGCTACCCGTAAAATGTCAGCCGAGGACAAGGCTGTTTATCAGGCGAAAAAAAGCAAAAGCCAGCTGATAAACCGGATGGGAATTGATCCGGAAAATGGATGGGAAGCACAATACGAAATCCTGCCCGGCAAAGAAAAAGTGGTTGACGAGCTGAAAAAGCTCGCAGAGAAGGCCGATATGGTCTATCTCGCAACCGACTTGGATAGAGAGGGGGAGGCCATTGCGTGGCACTTGCGCGAGTCTATTGGTGGTGATGAATCCCGCTATCGTCGCGTAGTGTTTAACGAAATCACTAAAACTGCGATTCAAAACGCATTTAAAACTCCCGGTCCTATCGATCAAAATCGTGTTGATGCGCAGCAAGCGCGCCGCTTCCTTGATCGTGTTGTGGGGTACATGGTTTCTCCACTGCTTTGGGAGAAAGTTGCACGCGGACTTTCTGCCGGCCGCGTCCAGTCAGTTGCTGTGCGCTTGGTGGTAGAACGCGAGCGTGAAATCCGTGCGTTTGTACCTGAAGAATATTGGACATTGTTTGCAGACTTGCAGGCAGATAAGAGTCAAACCGCCAGTTTTGAAGTGAAAAAATTCGGCGATGAGGCTTTCAAGCCTGTGAATGAAATTCAAACGATGACTGCCGTCAATGCTCTGCAAGGCGCGGCTTATAAGGTTATTAGTCGGGAAGATAAACCAACTCAATCCAAACCTTCGGCTCCTTTTATCACATCCACCTTGCAGCAGGCGGCAAGCACCCGTTTAGGCTTCGGCGTGAAGAAAACAATGATGATGGCGCAACGCCTGTATGAAGCTGGTTACATTACATACATGCGTACCGATTCGACCAATTTGAGCAAAGAAGCTGTCGACTCTTGCCGGGAATATATTCTGGAAAATTTCGGTAAGCGTTATTTGCCTGAATCACCAACGTTGTACTCAAGCAAAGATGGTGCGCAAGAAGCGCATGAAGCGATTCGCCCATCCAATGTGAGCGTACAACCCAATCAATTAAGTGGCATGGAGCGCGATGCTGAGCGCTTGTATGGATTGATTTGGCAGCAATTTGTTGCCTGCCAGATGACACCAGCCGAATACACCAGCACCAGCGTGGTAGTAGCTGCTGGCGACTACGAGTTGCGTACTCGCGGTCGTGTTATCCGTTTTGACGGCTACACCAAAGTGACACCGCAAGTCGCCAAAAAAGATGAAGATGTTGTGTTGCCGGATATGAAGGTAGGGCAAGTTCTGCCTCTGGTAAAACTTAATCCGCAGCAACATTTTACTAAGCCAACTGCGCGTTACACAGAAGCAAGCTTGGTAAAAGAGTTGGAAAAGCGCGCTATCGGCCGCCCATCAACTTATGCATCGATTATCTCGACTATTCAGGAGCGCGGTTATGTTCGTCAGGAAAACCGTCGCTTCTACGCCGAGAAGATGGGCGACATAGTCACAGAGCGTTTGGTTGAAAGTTTTGATGACCTGATGGATTACGGTTTCACTGCAAGCATGGAAGAGGCTCTGGACGTAGTTGCCCAGGGTGGGAAAAACTGGCGCGCCTTGCTGGATGAGTTTTACGCTGGCTTCAGCAAAAAACTGACCCTGGCATCCAGCGCAGCTAAAGGCATGCGCGCAAATGATCCTACCGATACTGATATCGCTTGCAGCCTGTGCGGTCGACATATGCAAATTCGCACGGGAAGCACCGGTGTTTTCCTCGGCTGCTCCGGTTACGCATTGCCGCCAAAAGAGCGCTGCAAAAATACTATGAATCTTGTATCCGGTGATGAAGTCATCGACGCGGATGCGGATGAAGAAGCTGAATCCCGCCAGTTGCGCGCTAAACATCGCTGCAAAATTTGTAATTCAGCAATGGATTCCTATCTGCTTGATGAGAGCCGTAAGCTACATATCTGCGGAAATAACCCTGATTGCTCCGGATATGAAGTGGAGCAGGGCAGTTATCGCCTGAAAGGCTACGAAGGCCCAACAATCGAGTGCGACAAGTGCGGCAGTGAAATGCAATTAAAGACTGGCCGTTTTGGTAAATACTTTGGCTGCACTAACAGCGAATGCAAAAATACGCGCAAGCTACTTAAAAGTGGTGAAGCGGCACCGCCAAAAGTTGATCCTATCGTGATGCCGGAATTGCGTTGCGAAAAAGTCGATGATCACTATGTTTTACGCGATGGCGCTGCTGGATTGTTTTTGGCGGCCAGCCAATTCCCGAAAAATAGGGAGACGCGTGCGCCATTGGTTGAAGAGCTGCTGCCATACAAAGATCAAATTGATCCCAAATACCATTTTTTATTATCTGCCCCGGTAAAAGATCCGGAAGGTAACAAAGCCATTATTCGTTTTAGCCGTAAAACCAAAGAGCAATACGTGCAAACCGAAGTCAACGGTAAAGCGACCGGCTGGAAAGCATTTTACGAAAGCGGTAAATGGAAAGTGCAAAAATAGTACCCTTGGGCTAACCACCTCAAGTGGTTAGCCCAACTTCCCCTCTCAAGTATTTAATCAATGAATTATGTCTATCAATCATTTACAGCTAGTAAATCAAAAGCTGGCCTTTGCTAGTTCCATTATCGCTAGTCTGGTTGCTGACACATCAACAGATTCAAGTCTTCTGCAAAAGGCATTGAAAGATTCCGTCGTATTTCACTTGGCCACCGCTTTGCACTTTTACGTACGTGAACTTGCTGAGCATCAGCGTATAGTGAATATGCAGTCAATTAACTCAGTGTCCGATTTGGCATCAACTCTCAAGGAGCTCGACAAGTATTCGTCAGAGGTTTCAGAGTTAGTTGAGCTTGAGCAACTTAGCAGCTCCTGGTTGAATCAATTGACTCGCTATTACGAACAATTATTGAGCTCGCCCGCAAAGGAAAAAGAGAAAAAAGCGTTTGGCCAGGAAAACATAATCAATGTAGTTGAACTGGCTGATGCTGACGAGATTGCAATGCTAAATCTGACAACAGATGTATTGTCAGCTTGGGCATCTAGCTTTCGCTCGTTAATTGCCCGCCAGCGAGAAACATCAGCTGAGTATTGATAAAAGGTTGAACCGCAAAATCACCTGTGGCACAATTCGCACCCTCGCAATATGAGCTGTTGATAGCATAGAAATCAATAAGTTAAAGCTTGCGAGATTAGGTCAGTGTCTTCTAGCAACACAGTGAAGACAACCAAATGCGGACGTGGTGAAATTGGTAGACACACCAGGTTTAGGTTCTGGCGCCGCGAGGTGTGAGAGTTCGAGTCTCTCCGTCCGCACCATACATAGTTAAAGAAAAAGAGGCTTAGTAATAAGCCTCTTTTTTTTGGAAAATTTTTTAACTTTTGCCTCAGAAAAAGAAAACCCCATACACTCAAAATGCATGGGGTTTTCTTTTTTTGAGCTGAGCACCAACAACTTGATTACGACATATTTCTGATCTTGGACAGCGTCTCAATCATGTAAGGAAAGTTCTCGTAGTAGGTATCTGAGTTACAAGTATCCTGAACCTCCTTCATCGTTTTGATTAGCGCATCTGCCTTTTCCGGTTGCTCGCTCGCAAAATTAGGATTGCTAAAAATAAACTTCCTTTTGGCCTCGTACCACGTGATTAGCTCAGGGCATTTCGCAAATGTGTCCTTTAGGTAAGTGCTATTCATGATTTTGAGGTAATCATTACATTCAGCTGAGTTAATACCCTTTACTTTTCTGGCATCAAGCATCTCATCACAATGCAAACCCATCTGATTGGCATGAGCAAGCCTCGCTTTGAGCGCACTGACTTTTTTGTTTATGGGAGCAAGGTCTGTATTGGCGAATGCAATTGCAGGCAAGAGGGTGAGCAGGAGGGCTATCTTTTTCATTGCGGTACCACATTGATTTTCTGGATTTATCAGCTCGTTAACCTAACTGATTGGACTGAATAAGTATTACTGTTTAATTCGGCAACAGCAATACGAGTATTAATCTTTGAAAATCAACACACGGCAAAGTGATTTATAAGTGCTTGAATCAATACAAAAACTGGCTATTTGAACTGGGTGGGTTATCTGTGTATCATTCGCGCCCTGTTTGCCTTACTTTCGGCCTTTTAATTGGCGAAATTGGGGCTTAGTAGACTGAGCACGGAAGATATACAAGCTATAAAAATCAATGAGTTATGTTCCCTTGTGGTTCTTTTCGGATTCTGTGCTTGTAGTTCAAATCTCTCGGTTCATATCATATTTTCACGACACCCTGCCTGCAGGGTGCTTGTTCAACCGCTACATATTTTAAGTTATTTTACGAGGCATATATGCAGGTTTCACTCGAAACGACTTCTGGTTTGGAACGCCGCTTGACTGTAGGCGTACCCGCGGAGCAAGTAGAAAACGAAGTTGAGAATCGCTTGAAGCAAGCGGCGCGCAATGTAAGCCTTAAAGGCTTCCGTAAAGGCAAGGTTCCAATGTCTGTTGTTAAGCAGCGTTTCGGTGCCGGCATTCGTCAGGAAGTGGTGGGCGATGTAATCAGCCGCTCTTTCTACGCAGCAGTGCAGAAAGAGAACGTGAAACCAGCAGGTCAGCCATCCATTCAGCCAAAGCAGTTGGCTGCAGGCAAAGACCTTGAGTACGTTGCTACATTTGAAGTTTATCCAAGCGTTGCTTTGAGCGACTTATCTGCATTTGAGATAACCAACTTCAAAGCAGAAGTGACTGAAGCCGATGTGGATAACATGATTGAAGTGCTTCGCAAGCATCAGGCAACCTGGTCAGTAGTGGAGCGCGCTGCAGCTGAAGGCGACCAAGTAAACATCAACTTCGTTGGCACCAAAGATGGTGTTGAGTTCGCCGGTGGCAAAGCAGATAACCACAATTTGGTTCTCGGCTCCAAATCAATGATCCCAGGCTTTGAAGAGGGTATTGTTGGTGCAAAGGCAGGTGAGCAGAAAGTTATTTCCGTAACCTTCCCTGAAGATTATCAAGCCGAAGAATTGAAGGGCGCCGCTGCTGAATTCACAATCACTGTTAACAGTGTTTCTGAAGCGCAGTTGCCAGAGCTGAAAAAAGAATTTTTCTTGAAGTTTGGCGTAGAGAAGGGTGGCGAGAAGCAATTCCGCAAGGAAGTAAAAGCCAATATGGATCGTGAGCTTGCTAATGCCCTGAAGGCAAAAGTTAAGGTGCAGGTCATGGATGCTCTTATTGCTTCGCACACCACTGACGTCCCTAAAGCATTGATTGCCAACGAAATTCAAGTTTTGCGCAACCAAATGCTGCAGCGTTTTGGCGGCCAACAACAGAATTTTGATGTCAAAACTTTACTTCCAGATACCATGTTCCAGGATGAAGCTTCACGTCGCGTCACCTTGGGTTTGATTGTTGGTGAAATCGTTAAGACCGCCAAGCTGAAGCCTGATGCCAAGCGCGTTAAAGCGATGATTGAAGAAATCGCATCCACCTACCAAGAACCAAAGGAAGTTGTTGAGTATTACAATAACAACCAAGAGCTGATGGGCGGTGTAGAGTCAGCGGTATTGGAAGATCAGGTTGTTGATCATATTTTGTCGAAAGCTAAGGTTTCAGAAGTCGAAACTAATTACGACGAAATCATCAAGGCCAACGCTCAACGCTAATCGCTTAAAAAAGCCGCAAAGCGACTGTTTTGCGGCTTCCCCTTCTGTGAACACCTCGCAAAATTCCTCTTTTGACTGGCATATAATCCCATCACAGGTTAAGCTCTGTAGTGTCAAAATTCCTTTGTTTTCAATATTGGCGATGCTATTAGCCCGCTTAAGGACAGAAACGCACGATGTCATACGAACACATGAATTCCCATTTATCTCTTATTAATAATGGCCTGGTGCCAATGGTTATTGAGCAGACCGCGAGAGGGGAGCGCTCATTCGACATATATTCTCGCCTGCTCAAAGAACGAGTGATATTTTTGGTTGGCCCAGTTGAAGACTACATGGCAAATTTAGTGGTTGCGCAGCTTCTGTTTTTGGAGGCCGAAAACCCCGACAAAGATATTCATCTATATATAAACTCACCCGGTGGTTCGGTAACTGCAGGCATGTCTATTTACGACACCATGCAATTCATCAAGCCGGATGTAAGCACCATGTGCATCGGTCAAGCATGTAGCATGGGAGCATTTCTTTTAAATGCGGGCACTAAAGGAAAGCGTTTTTGCCTCCCTAATTCCCGTGTGATGATTCATCAGCCAAGTGGCGGAGCCCAAGGTCAAGCATCCGACATACACATTCAGGCTCAGGAAATATTAAAAATTCGTGCGCGCCTGAACGAGTTGATGGCATTTCACTCTGGTCAGCCCATTGAAAAAATTGAGGTTGATACAGAGCGCGATAACTTTATGTCAGCTCATCAAGCTAGGGATTATGGTCTGATTGACGCTGTAATTGAGAAACGTATTCAGCCAGCAAAGTAAGATCAGCGGGTGGTAATCGCTATTTTGTAAGTAAGTGCGACAAAATATTGTTTGCCCGCTTGAAATCTGGTCTTTTGGCCTGACTATTGTTATAGAAATTTAGATGGAGTGGGTTCAATGACTGATCACACCAATGATGCAAGCGATAAAAACGGGAAGCTGCTGTATTGCTCTTTTTGTGGCAAGAGTCAGCATGAGGTCCGCAAACTAATTGCTGGACCGTCAGTTTTTATATGCGATGAATGTGTTGACCTCTGCAATGACATTATTCGAGAAGAAATTCAGGAAAGTGCTTCAGAGGGGAGCTCGGAAAAGTTACCCAAACCACATGAAATCTCCGCCATCCTGGATCAGTATGTAATTGGTCAAAAGCGCGCGAAGAAAGTATTGGCGGTTGCTGTATACAATCACTATAAGCGTCTGCGCTTCGGCGAAAAACTGGGCAAAGACAAAGAGCCAATTGAGCTAGGTAAAAGCAACATTTTGTTAGTTGGGCCAACTGGTAGCGGCAAGACATTGCTTGCTGAAACCTTGGCGCGCTTACTTGATGTTCCATTTACTATCGCAGATGCAACGACGCTGACTGAAGCCGGTTATGTTGGTGAAGACGTAGAAAATATTATCCAAAAACTGTTGCAGAAATGCGATTACGATGTTGAAAAGGCTCAGCAGGGTATTGTCTATATCGATGAGATTGACAAAATTTCCCGCAAGTCCGACAACCCTTCAATTACCCGCGACGTATCGGGTGAGGGTGTACAGCAGGCTTTGTTAAAGTTGATCGAGGGGACGGTAGCATCGGTTCCGCCTCAAGGTGGGCGCAAGCACCCTCAGCAAGAGTTTTTGCAGGTGGATACATCCAATATTCTTTTTATCTGCGGCGGGGCTTTTGCCGGATTGGATAAGGTCATTCGTGACCGTTCCGAAAAAGGCGGCATAGGCTTTGGTGCTGAAGTTAAAAGTAAAGATGAAAAGCGCAACTTTGGTCAAACACTGCAGGATCTCGAGCCAGAGGATTTGGTTCGCTATGGCCTTATCCCTGAGTTTGTAGGCCGCTTGCCTGTTATAGCCACCCTGGATGAATTGGATAAGCCTGCGTTAATCCAAATTTTGACCGAGCCTCGCAATGCTCTCACCAAGCAATACGCGCGACTGTTCGAGATGGAGGGGGTTCAGATAGATTTCCGCGCCGATGCGCTTGACGCCGTAGCTGAGCGAGCTTTAGAGCGCAAGACTGGCGCGCGCGGGCTGAGATCTATCATGGAGTCTGTATTGCTGGACACCATGTACAAAATCCCATCCGAAGAGAATGTCGTCAAAGTCGTTGTTGATGAGTCGGTCATTAAGGGAGAGTCCGAGCCCTTATTAGTTTACGAAAACACAGACAAACCAGCAAAGGCTGCATCGGAAGATTAAGCCTTGAGCATGATGAACAAAAAGAGCGCTATTAAGCGCTCTTTTTGTTTTTTGCGGCCTAATAACTTGTAATTCCCCACTTTAGACCCCAATCTTGTTTATATGGCAAGGTATTGTTGCCTTCTTGAAATAGAGAGGAACCAATGGTCGCTGAAACTCTGCATGATCTTCATATTACTGAAATTCCTTTACTGCCATTGCGTGATGTAGTCGTATATCCGCATATGGTAACTCCATTATTCGTTGGCCGAGGCAAGTCAATTGAAGCGCTCGAACGCGCTATGGCTAACGATAAGCAAGTCTTGCTCGTGGCGCAGAAAAACCCGCAGCAAGACGATCCTCAGGCAGAAGACCTTTACAGCATAGGCACAATTGCCTCAATCCTACAATTGCTGAAACTACCTGACGGTACAGTTAAGGTATTAATTGAAGGAAGAGAGAGAGCTAGCATTGAAGTGATTGAGGATGCTGGTGGATTCTTTAAAGCAACCGTAGATGTTATTACCAGCTCGCCGGTAGAGGCAGCAGAAGGGCGCGCATTAGTTGCATCAGCAATTGGGCAATTCGAACAGTATGTAAACCTCAGCAAAAAAGTTCCTGTAGAAGTAATCACTTCACTATCAGGCATTGATGAGCCGGGTCGTTTGGCAGATACAATTGCTGCACATATGTCACTCGATTTACCTAAGAAGCAATCCATTCTTGAAATGGCTGATATTCACGAGCGTATTGATCACTTGCTCGATTTGATGGATGCAGAAGTTGATTTGTTCCATGTTGAGAAAAAAATTCGCGGTCGCGTTAAAAAGCAAATGGAGAAAAGTCAGCGCGAGTACTATTTGAATGAGCAAATTAAAGCCATTCAAAAAGAGCTTGGCGAATTGGGCGAAGAGGTGAGCGAAGCTGACGAACTTGAGAAAAAAATCGTCGCCGCTGCAATGCCAAAAGATGCCGAAGAAAAAGCGCGCACTGAGCTAAACAAACTCAAAATGATGTCACCAATGTCCGCTGAAGCTTCGGTTCTTCGAGCTTACATTGATTGGATGATAAAGGTGCCTTGGAGCAAAAAAAGCAAGGTTCGCCATGATCTCACCAAGGCAGAGGAAGTTCTCAATAAAGATCACTTCGGTCTCGAAGAAGTGAAAGAGCGCATATTGGAGTATCTGGCAGTTCAACAGCGCGTTAAAAAAGTGAAAGGTCCCATTTTATGTTTGGTGGGGCCTCCTGGTGTAGGCAAAACCTCTCTTGGGGAATCTATTGCTCGCGCGACTAATCGTGAGTTCGTTCGCATGGCGTTAGGTGGTGTGCGCGATGAGGCCGAAATCCGCGGACACAGGAGAACTTACATCGGCTCATTGCCAGGCAAACTGATTCAAAAGATGGCGAAAGTCGGCGTCAGAAACCCGCTATTTTTGTTAGACGAAATCGACAAAATGGGAATGGATAATCGCGGCGATCCAGCTTCAGCCCTTTTAGAAGTGTTAGATCCTGAACAAAATAGCCATTTTAGTGATCACTATCTTGAGGTGGATTATGACTTGTCGGATGTGATGTTTGTATGCACATCTAATTCGATGAATATTCCAGGTCCGTTGTTAGATCGTATGGAAGTTATTCGGATTCCGGGTTACACGGAAGATGAAAAATTAAATATTGCCTCGCGCTATTTGATTCCGAAACAGATGAAAGCAAATGGCCTTAAAGAATCTGAAATCAAAATCAGTCCTGAGGCAATTCGAGACATTATTCGCTATTACACTCGCGAAGCAGGTGTACGTGGCTTGGAACGCGAAGTGGCGAAGATCTGCCGTAAGGTTGTTACGCGTCATGTTAAAGGTAATAAGGTCAGCGCAGATGTTGTAGATCCCGCATCGCTTGAAGACTTGCTTGGTGTTCACAAGTTCGATTTCGGCAAAGCCGAGAGCAAAGACCAGATCGGCCAAGTAACCGGGCTAGCTTGGACCCAAGTTGGTGGTGAGCTGCTAACTATTGAAGCTACAGCAGTAGTTGGAAAGGGGCGCATAATCAAAACCGGTTCTTTAGGTGATGTTATGCAAGAATCCATTCAAGCTGCTTTGACTGTTGTCAGATCCCGCAGTCAAGCATTGGGGATTGCACCGGATCACCACGAAAAAGTGGATATTCATATTCACGTTCCGGAAGGTGCAACACCAAAAGATGGCCCTAGTGCGGGTATATCTATGTGTACAGCACTGGTTTCTGTGCAGACTGGTATTCCTGTCCGAGCCGACGTTGCTATGACAGGGGAAATTACACTGCGCGGTGAAGTGTTGCGTATTGGTGGATTGAAAGAAAAGCTTCTTGCAGCACATCGTGGTGGGATAAAAACAGTTATTATCCCTGCCGATAATGAGCGGGACCTGAAAGAGATCCCCGATAATATCAAAGAGGATCTCACTATTAAGCCGGTGAAGTGGATTGATGAGGTTCTTGCGATTGCACTGCAATCCAGTCCAAAGCCGCTCAGTGATGAGGAGTATCGGGCGCTTGAAAAAGCAGCACAGAAGTCAACAGAGAGTGATGCTCGCCTGAGCACACACTAGAGGATGAAGGCTCGATCGGATTTGAAAATCAAAACTATTGCCTGTTTTGTGATCAGATCCGATAGGGTTTTGTATAAAGCTGCAAGCTTTCCTTGACCCTCTGTGGCTCTGTTGGTATAAATCGCAATTCATTTGCTGCACAGAAAACGTAGGTTAATAGCGACATTAACTTGTGCTGTGTTTTTAGAAACAAATAATCAAAAGGGGTTAAGTGTGAACAAAACTGAACTGATTGAAGCCATTGCCGCATCTGCGGATATTCCAAAAGCTGCTGCCGGTCGTGCCTTGGATGCAGTCGTTGAAAGTATCACCGGTGCCCTGAAAAATGGCGACTCTGTAGTTCTGGTGGGTTTTGGTACTTTTGCAGTAAAAGAGCGTGCTGCACGCACTGGTCGCAACCCTCAGACTGGTGCAGAAATTAAAATTGCTGCCGCAAAAGTTCCTGGATTTAAACCAGGTAAAGCATTGAAAGATGCTGTTAACTAATAAGTGCTTTTTGCAGATTTTTATCTGATTAAGAAAGCATAAAAAGGCGCATCTAGGTGCGCTTTTTTTTTAGTGTAAGTATTTTTTATAAACGAGGCGCACGCCTTATCAAACCTCGAATAATTAAGTATTAAGCTGTCTGTTAACGCCAGTTATCTGCGCAAGGCATCTTCATCCTGCTAGGAGTTTAAAATGTTACAAAACCTCAGAGACAATTCCAGAGGTGTTATCTCTTTTATCTTGATTGGGTTTTTGGTGATCATTTTTGCCCTTACGGGTGTTGAAGCACTATTTAATTGGGATGTGTCAGCCAATCAGGCGGCGAAGGTAAATGGCGAAACAGTTACCGAAATGGATGTTTCCCGAGCTATAGGTGTGCAAAAGCAACAGATGCTAAATACCTATGGCGATCAAATTCCTGCTGAATTTTTAACTGACGAATACTTGCGTAAACCGGTCATTGAAAATTTGGTTCAGCGTATGGTGTTGTCCCAAGCTGCAAAAGGCTCCGGGATGCTGGTTGGCAATGCCTACATACATGATCAAATCGCAAGTGCCCCACAGTTTAAAAATGAGGCCGGTGCATTTGACAATAGCCGATACCAACAAGTCCTCAACAGTATGGGATATACCCACGGCACCTACACCAAGATTTTGGCCGATGAATTAGTGATCAATCAATTGCAAGCAGGTATCAGTGCAACTGCGTTTGCCACACCGGCGCAACTGAATGATGTTGTTGCTCTAAGTTTTCAGGCTCGCGATATTACTTACGCAGTGCTTCCAGCAGCAAAAGTACGTGATTCAATTGCGATCGATGCCGCCGAAACACAAGCTTATTACGATGCAAATCAAAAAATGTTCACGAGTGAAGAGCAGGTTGCTGTTGATTTCATTAGCTTGAATGTTACTGATCTGATGAAAGATATTTCGATTTCAGATGATCAGGTGCGTAAACAATTCGATCAAAATCTTTCGACATTTGTTGCTGCTCCAGAGCGTCAAGCTGCACATATTCTTGTAGAAGGTGATAGCCAGGAAAAAATTGCAGCTATCAGCAAGAAACTGGCTGCTGGCGAAGATTTTTCTGTTGTTGCAAAAGAGTTTTCGGATGACTTGGGTAGCAAAGAGCAAGGTGGGGATTTGGGCTTCACCAAAGGTGATGCGTTCCCAGCCGAGTTTGAGCAAGCTCTTGCGAAGTTAAAAGTGGGCGAGGTATCAGGTGCAGTGAAAACTGATGCAGGAACTCACTTTATCAAGCTTTTAGCAGAGAAAGGATCTGAGCCACCTTCATTTGAAGAGCAGAAGGCAAGTATTGAAGATCAGTTAAAGCGCGCCGAGGCAGAAACACTGTTTGTTTCTCAGTTAGAAAAATTGCGTGACCTTTCTTATAACGCAGATTCTTTGGCGGATGTTGCACAAGAGTTGGGACTTAAAGTAGAAAACTCAGGTCTTTTCGAGCGCAACAAGGGTAAGGATTTGATGGCTAATAGCAAGGTTGTTGCGGCAGCTTTTTCCCCAGAAGTTTTGCAAGAGGGTAGCAGCAGCGAAGCAATAGAGCTCGACTCAAGTAATGTAGTTGTATTGAAAAAGACCGACTACAAGCCAAGTCAGGTTAAACCTATTGCTGATGTTCAAGAGCAGATATTGAATACTCTAAAAGATCAAAAGACCGCGGCTTTGCTGAATGAGCAAGGTGCAAAATTGATTGCTGACTTAAAATCAGGCGCTAATTTTGCTGAGCTGAGCAAAACTGCTGCAGTTGAATTGAAGAGTGTGGAAGCGGCAACCCGTAGTAATGCGGAAATTAATCCTGATGTATTACGTTTTGCATTTTCAATGAGCAAGCCAAGTGCAAACACATCATCTTTTGGTAGTGTGTTAACCTCAACTGGCGATCTTGCAGTAGTGGCAGTTGGAGCCATCACTCCAGGGAGTTTCGAAAAAGTGACTCCTGAGCAAAAGACTGCAATAGTTGCACAGCTTGGTAGTATTTATGGGAAAAATGATTTCTCAAGCTATCAAAAGTTTTTGAAAGATGCTGCTGATATTACACAGTAAATATCTCAGCAAATAAAAAAGGCTCCGAAAGGAGCCTTTTTTATTTGAGTTAAAATTTACGGATGCATAGTGCAGCGATTGCGCCCTGACTCTTTTGATTTATAAAGTGCGTGATCAGCTTTTTCGATCCAATTTCGATGATCATGAATTTGATTGGTTAGCTCAGATATTCCCAAGCTGACTGTGAATTTAATTTCGTGGCCTTCAGTGTAAATCGTTAAATGTTCGATAGCTGAGCGCAATCGCTCAGCAAAAACACAGGCTCCATCACCGTTTGTGTTGGTAAGAACTATGCCAAACTCTTCTCCACCATAACGCCCCGCAATATCAAGATCTCGCACCTGCTCTTTAATTGCACGGCTTACCCCCCGAATTGCTTCATCTCCGATAGTGTGGCCATATTTGTCATTAATTTTTTTGAAGTGATCAATATCAAGCATGATCAAACTTGAAGGCTGCTCATAGCGATCAAACCGCTTAAACTCCTGGATCAAACGTAGCTCCCAGTACCCTCGATTAAATAAGCCGGTGAGATGGTCTGTACGACTGAGATTCTGTAATTGTTTGTTGGCTTGCTGCTGAGCTAGTTTGTTGACAGCGGAATCAGTGACATCATAAATAACGAGACAAATATGCCCAACCTCGCCCTTAGTGTCGACCAATGGGATGATTGTGCTGTTTTGATACATGTATTCAGCAGTACCCGTAATAGGGCGATAATGCGGAAACCGGAAGAGGTAAGGGCGCTGCTCCCAGGTTGTAAACGCAGTGTTTTGCAAAACAAAAACAGACTTGGATTTATGCCTGAACCACTGCTCTGATAATTCCGGAAAGACAGAAAACAGGCTCTTATTAAGGACATCTTCAGGAGCCTTGCCGCTGTGGTTTTGCATGAAGCTATTCCACACTTCGATCGTGTAGTCAGGGCTCATTACCACCAGGCCTACATCTATGTTTTGCAGAATGTCCATTTGCCAATGAACATCTTTAAGCATCTTGTTGAGGTCTTCGCTAATTGCCATCGCTGTTATTCAACCTAGTCGAGTAGGTAGTTGAGTTTTTCGGTTAAACCGAAAATAGAGTGCTCTGCAACTACCAGCAATAAATCGCAGTTAATTTTGTGGTTTTCAATAGAGTAATTAATCTCTACCACCAGAGCTTGTTTCCACTTCATGTTGTTGTTTTGCAGAAGATCAGTAATGTTGCAATGCTGACCTAACAGCATGGGAGGGCCAAAACTGAAATGTGTGTCCAATTGCTCTGCCAAGCCTCTTAAGCAGGCGCCGTTTAGCACATTGGCCGTATCCATGAGTAGTTCGTATTGTGCTTGCTCATCAGCCACTCGATCATATTTAAGTAGCTTCGCAAGATCATCAAAGTCAGTTTCATGGAAGATAAGCATTGCCTCACCCGCAATTCCTCCCCCTATAAAACCCTGGCAAACACCATGAACTATGTCATTGCGGCTCTCACGGTTTAGCGATTGCAAGGCCATAGCTATGTCAGTGGGGTTCAATACACTTACATGAGGTATTGATAATACGACGAAGACATCGAGTAGGCGCGCCAGATGTGAGCCTGCCTGGCCCATGGCAACATTAGTGATTTCCTGAAGGCAATCGCGTTGATCTTCGGTAAGCAAATAATCTGGCATAGTTCAGATCTTGTTATAGGTATTCCGAAAGGGATTTAAGTGAAGCTTAGCAGCAATATGCAAGTTTGGTGGGAAACATCGCAGGAAGGCTGCAAGTTAGTGACGCAGGTCTTGCTATTGAGCATCTAGGCGCCAAATTCTAAACCGGTAAGTATATGTAAAATATGGTTTTTTAGATTGCTTTGTTTGCTGGTTAAAGTGTACTAACATGCAATTGCCCCAGCTAAAAAAGGGGATTCAGACACCTAAACTTTTTGATACGCAGGGGTAATTATGGCGTTCCTTGATACCGTCTACAAAAGAATCAGAATTAGCCATTATTTCAAGTGCCCGCAGGCAGCCTTACTGTTGGTTCTTTCCCTCTTGTTGGTAAGCTGCTCATCAAAACCACCCACATCAGATGCTTCCACTGCAAGCAACTCATCCCTTGACGTAGATTCGAGCTGGCAGTCATCCCCAACCGATCCTGAAGCAGCTATTTATATCAAAGAATGCCAAAAAGACTATCAGGTAGTGTCTGCACAATTGGCAGAGTTTGGGCTACCCGATAAAAGATATACGGCATCCACATTGCTTAACGCCATCAATAACATGGATATCATTCTTGACCGACAAATGAATTTATCCAGCCTTTATGCCAATGTGCATCCAAATTCCGAGTTGCGTACAAGCGCTGAACAGTGCGAACAAAAATTTGTGGAATTGATTGGTGAAATCAGCTTGTCTCGACCGCTTTATAATCACATAAAACAAATAGATGTTGCGGCACTTGACGCGCTTGATCAGCGGTTAGTCGAACATATGCTACGCGACTTTAAACGTTCAGGTGTTGATAAGGATGAGGCCACACGCAATCGAATTAAAAAACTCAACGAAGAAATAAATCTTATCGGACAGTCATTCGATAAAAACATCCGCGATGGTGCTCGCCAATTAGTTCTGAATTCACCTGCAGACCTGAAAGGTCTACCGCAAGATTATATTGATGCGCACAAGCCAAATGAGCAGGGAAAAATTGTGTTGACCACTGCTTATCCAGACTATATGCCATTTATGCAATATGCCGAAAGCGATGAATTACGTAAGCAGTTTTACATTATATTCAGGCAGCAAGCCTACCCTGAGAATAAAAAAGTCCTTCACGAACTACTTAGCAAGCGTCATGAATTGGCCAACCTTCTGGGCTATAAAAATTATGCTGCATTTGTAACTGAAGACAAAATGATTGGTTCTCCAGAAAATGCTCAAACTTTTATTGATAAGGTTTCAAATGTTGCCACACCACGCGCGCAAGTTGAATACAATCAATTATTAAAACGCTTGAAGAAGATTGACCCAAAGGCAACAAAAGTAGCTGATTGGCAAAAAATCTATCTCGAAGACTTAGTCAAGAAAGAGCGATATCAAGTAAATGCGCAAGAGGTTAGGCAGTACTTCCATTATGAAAATGTTCGCAAAGGGATATTTGATTTAACACAAACGATGTTTGGCATAACGATTAAACCTTGGGACGCCAAGGTTTGGCATGAATCAGTGAAAGCCTACCAAATTTTTGACGGCGATAAAGTCATTGGTCGGTTCTACTTGGACATGCACCCACGCGATGGAAAATACAAGCACGCGGCCGAGTTTACTGTTATCAATGGTATTAATGGATTGCAATTACCTGAAGCAGCATTAGTATGCAATTTCCCCGGCGGCGATGGCAGCTCAGGCTTAATGGAGCATACTGATGTTGAAACCTTTTTACATGAGTTTGGGCATCTGTTACACAATATTTTCGCGGGCACAGATCAACGCTGGATGTATTTCTCTGGTATAAAAAATGAATGGGACTTTGTGGAGGCTCCATCTCAAATGCTGGAGGAGTGGGTGTGGGATGCACAAACCTTAGCAAGCTTCGCGCGAAATGATAAAGGTGAAGTAATTCCTCCCTCCCTGGTTAAAAAAATGGTCGCCGGTCGTGACTTCGGAAAAGCGATGTGGACCAAACACCAATTATTCTACGCTGCTCTATCTTTAGGTGTTTATAACCAAAACCCTGCGTCAATGGAGCTTGATCAAGTGATGGAAAATATCCAATCAACTTATTCTCCATTCGGTTACGTTGATGACACTTATTTTTACGCAAGTTTTGGTCATTTAAACGGTTATTCTTCAATTTATTACACCTATATGTGGTCCCTTGTAATCGCCGCAGATATGCACAGCGAGTTTGCTAAAAAAGGCCTACGCAATCCTGAGGTTGCTCATCACTATCGTAAAACGGTGCTTGAGCCTGGCGGGAAAAAAGACGCGGCGGATTTGGTGCGGGACTTCCTCGGCCGCCCCTATAATTTCGAGGCATTTGCTAATGATTTGGCGGAGAAGCACTAGAATGCTGTCCAGTAGAACCAAGATATTCTCGGTGAATTTCAAACCGAAATTTTTTCTGTCTGTTTTTTTACCATTAGTTTTTTTACTGGGGTTATCTGCATGTGACCGAAAAACGCTGGTGGATTTGGGTACAGAGCAGCAAATACTTTATTACGGCAATGGAACGGACGTTACAGGGGTTGACCCTCATGGCACTAATGGGATGCCAGAAGCCCGTATTATTGCTGCAGTTTTTGAGGGGTTAGTTGCTAAAGATCCTAAAACACTTGAGGTGGTTCCAGCAGTAGCTGATAGCTGGGAGGTATCTGAAGATAATATGAGTTACACCTTCCATATTCGCGAAGATGCAAAGTGGTCAAATGGAGATCCAGTTACAGCCCATGATTTTGTAAATAGTTGGTTGCGCGGTTTGATGCCCAATCTTGGTAACGAAACAATTACGGCGCTGTTTGTTTTCAAAAATGCCGAGAAATTTTATCACAAGGAAGTTGACGTATCCGAGGTCGGTTTTAAAGCATTGGATGATCATCATCTGAAAATTGAATTGGAAAATCCAACACCTTATTTCTTACAGTTGCTCGATTATGTAGCCTTATTTCCAGTTCATACTCCAAGTATTAAAAAGTTTGGCGAATTGGATGACCCCGCAAATCCTTGGTCCAAAGTTGGCAACTTTGTTGGGAATGGTCCATTTACATTAAAAGATTGGATTCCCGGACGATCACTGATTGTTGAAAAAAATCTGCACTACTGGGACGCAAAAAGTGTTCGCTTGAACGAAATCCACTTTATGCCAATTGACCAACTGTTGGTTGAAGAGCGTATGTTCAAAGCCCATCATTTGCATCGAACAGAATGGATGCCTTATTCAAAGATGCCAGCATACCGCGATAGAAATGATCCTGAATACAATCATTATCCGTACTTCTCCACCTATTTTTACGTGCTTAACGTAACCAAGCCACCGCTAGATGATGTTCGAGTGCGCAAGGCCTTGGCATATTCCGTTGATCGTAAAGCATTGACCGAAAGTGTTACTAATAATGTGCAAATACCGACGGGTTCGTTAACCCCTCCGAACACATTAGGCTACACATCAAGAACTCAAATAGCTTTCGATCCGCAAAAAGCACGAGAGCTGCTTGCAGAAGCAGGTTATCCGGAAGGCAAAGGCTTCCCCAATATAACGCTCTCCTTCAATAGCTCGGAAGATCATCGAAAAATCGCCGAAGCAATTCAACAAATGTGGAAGAAAAATCTAAACATTAATGTGCAGCTGAAAAATCAGGAGTGGAAGGTTTATCTACACGAAATAAAAAGTTTGAACCACAATATTGCACGTATGGGATGGGTGGGGGACTACATTGATCCTAACACCTTCCTGGAAACACTGACGAGTATGAGTGGCGACAACCGAACAGGCTGGTCGAATAAACAATATGATGATTTGATCAGAAAAGCGGCCACTATTGTAGATAAAGCCGAACGTTTTGAAACTTTTCAACAAGCTGAGACAATTCTGCTAGATGAGGTTCCACTTATTCCGCTTTATAACTACACCACAAACAACCTCGTTTCCACACAGTTGAAGGGATACCATCAAAACATATTGGATTATTACTCCTACAAACATTTGTACCTTGAATCCGATAAAAAGGTGTCTGAGTAAATTATGTTATTTTTTATAATCAAGCGCTTATTGCAAGCGATTCCGGTTTTGCTTCTGGTGGCGACTGTCACGTTCTTTATGGTTCGAGCCGCGCCAGGAGGCCCCTTTGATAAGGATCGCTCAATACCACCAGAGGTAATGACACAACTAAATAAGCGTTACCATCTAGATGATCCGCTCTGGAAGCAGTATGTAGATTACATGGGTAATTTAGTGCAGGGAGATTTTGGCCCTTCATTTAAATATGCGAGCCATTCGGTTACTGAATTGATAATGGCTGGCCTTCCTGCAACCTTGGAGCTTTCTTTTTACGCAATATTATTCGCGCTTTTTGTTGGTTTACCTGCAGGTATAGTGGCTGCGCTAAAACGAAACACATTACTTGATTACCTTCCCATGTCCACTGCAATGATTGGTATTTGCATGCCGACGTTTGTTCTTGGGCCAATCCTTTTACTTTTTTTCGGCATCTGGCTGGAGTGGCTGCCTGTCGCAGGTTGGGGGCAAATTGCCGGCGATAAGGTTCTTCCATCTATCACCCTGGGCTCTGTATACGCTGCTTACATTGCGCGAATTAGCAGAGGAGGGATGCTTGAAATTTTATCGCAAGATTATATTCGAACGGCAAAAGCAAAAGGTCTATCAACAACGAGAATTGTTTTTGTGCACGCACTCCGTGGTGGTATCACTCCCGTTATTTCATTTTTAGGACCTGCGATCGCAGGTCTACTTGCGGGCTCTTTTGTTGTTGAATCTATTTTCCAAATTCCCGGCTTGGGCCGTTTTTACGTGACGGCTGCTTTTAACCGCGACTACACCATGATTCTCGGATGCACCATTTTCTTTGCCTTCCTGATTATTTTGTTTAATTTATTGGCCGACATTATTCAAGTCTGGTTAAACCCTAAATTGCGACAAGAAGTGGAGGCGAGGGGATAAGTCATGTCTAATATTACCCACACCTCAAATATCGCGAATGTCGAGAAGGGCCGATCCTTAACTCAGGATGCAGTTGCTCGTTTACGCAAAAACAGAATGGCTATGATAGGGTTTTATTTTCTTTTAGGTCTGGTAGTGATTGCCATACTTACGCCTTGGATTGCCCCGTATAGTTATGAAGAACAAAATCTCGCTTTAGGTGCATCTGCACCTTCCGCACAACACTGGCTTGGGACAGATATTTTAGGTCGCGATCAACTAACCCGAATCATGTATGGTAGCCGCATTTCACTAATGGTTGGATTTATTGCAACAGCAGTTGCATTAACCATTGGTGTTTTATGGGGAGCCATTGCCGGGTTTGTCGGCGGCAGAACTGATGCATTTATGATGCGCACAGTTGATGCACTTTACGCACTTCCATTCACTATCTTTATTATTTTATTAACCGTCGTATTTGGTAGCAGTATGTTACTGCTATTTCTTGCCATAGGAGCAGTTGAGTGGCTGACTATGGCGCGTATCGTTCGCGGGCAAGTGCTCACCATAAAACGCCAGGAGTTTGTTGAGGCTGCTGTATCTATGGGGCTGTCGCCTTGGCGAATCATTTCCCGTCATTTAATTCCCAATGTGCTCGGTCCCGTCATTGTTTACACAACGCTCACCATTCCTAGCGTTATTTTGCTTGAATCCTTTTTGAGCTTTCTTGGTTTAGGTATTCAACCTCCTGCAAGCTCATGGGGGTCGCTAATATCAAACGGGGTTGAAACAATGGAAGAGTATCCCTGGCTGTTGTTTTTCCCTGGATTGGTTTTAACAATCACTCTTTTCTCGCTTAATTTTTTGGGTGATGGTTTGCGTGACGCGCTAGATCCCCGAGCCTCCAAGGATTAAGACATGAACAGCGAAACTTTATTAAACGTTGAAAATTTACGCGTCGTTTTTAATACGCGTAACGGTCAAACTGTAGCAGTAGAAAACCTCTCATTTTCGCTGCATGCGGGCAAGGTATTGGGAATTGTAGGTGAATCAGGTTCAGGTAAATCAGTTGCTTGTTATTCATTATTAGGACTGATTCCTACCCCACCGGGTAAAATCGAGTCTGGTTCCGCCTTGTTTCGGGGCAGAGATCTATTGCAAATGGATGAGCGAGAACTGCAGCAGGTGCGTGGCAATAAAATCGCAATGATTTTTCAAGATCCAATGACCTGCCTTAATCCTTATATGAGAATCTCTGATCAATTAATTGAGGTTCTTTTACAGCACAAAAAAGTCGATAAAAAAGGTGCCCGCGCAAAAGCTATAGCCTCTCTGGTTGAAGTCGGAATTAGTGATGCAGAAAAAAGAATTAATGAGTATCCACACCAATTCTCCGGCGGTATGCGTCAGCGTGTGATGATCGCGATGGCATTACTCGCAGAACCAGAAATACTGATCGCCGATGAGCCGACAACTGCTCTGGATGTGACCGTTCAAGCGCAAATTCTTGCGCTTATCAAGAATCTGCAAAAGAGCCACAATCTCGCTGTTATTTTCATCACGCATGATTTGGGTGTCGCCTTGCAAATGGCGGACGATGTTTTAGTGATGGAAAAGGGGCGGTTAGTCGAGAAGGGCGGAGCTGAAACCATATTTACATCACCGTCTGAACCCTATACGAAAAAACTGCTGAGTGCCGTTTTGACAACAGCGAAACCTGTACCAAGTGCCGTAAGTGAAACTGAATCTCCACTGTTAGAGATCAAACAACTCCGCGTTGGTTATGCATCGCAAGCAGGTGGCATTTTTAATCGTACAACAACGTTTGCACGCGGTGTAGATGAAGTAAGCATCAGTGTTTACCCTGGCGAAATTTTGGGAATTGTCGGTGAGTCTGGCTCAGGCAAATCCACTTTAGGTAGAAGTGTAATTCGCTTGGTTCATGCGCAATCGGGAGAAATTCTTTTCAATGGAAATAATCTGCTCGCACTGTCCCTGGGGGATATGAACCCGGTACGTCGCGATATCCAAATGATTTTTCAGGATCCCTATGCCTCTTTGAATCCACGTATGACAGTATTCGATACACTGGCAGAGCCGCTTCTATTTCACGGAGTAGCAACTCGTGACAATGTATTAGATCGTGTTAATGAACTGATGGATGATGTCGGACTAGATAGACAGTTCATTCGCAAATACCCTCATGAGTTTTCGGGGGGGCAGCGGCAACGCATCGCAATTGCACGTGCCATTGCGTTAAAACCGAAACTCATTATTGCGGACGAACCTGTATCAGCATTGGATGTAACTATTCGGGCACAGATACTTGCGCTATTACTGGAGCTCACGCAAAAGCACAATTTAACGATGCTATTTATTTCACACGACATGTCAGTCGTGCGTTATTTGTGTGATCGCGTGGTGGTTATGCAAAAAGGAAAGTTGGTTGAAGAGGGTAACACCGAAGAATTGTTTTCTTCCCCCAAGCAGGAATATACGCAGCAACTATTGGCTGCTATCCCGAAACTGTAGGAGTGAAAAAAAAGGGCCTTAAGTTGCCCTTTTTCTTTTGACGATTATTGCAAAATAATCTTGTCATAAATGGCCAGATATTCTTTGGCGCTGTTATCCCACGAAAAATCTTTGGTCATTGCATTAATTTGCAATTGCCGCCACAAAGCCGGTTGCTTAAAAACTGAAATTGCTCTTTGGATTGCAGCGAATAACTCGTCAGCGCTGGCAGCATGAAACACAAAACCATTTGAATGTTCAGACAACTTATCGGGCGCTTGCTCAAAGACTGTATCTCGCAAACCACCCACTGCATGAACAATCGGCAAGGTACCATAACGCAAGCTGTACATTTGATTTAAGCCGCAAGGCTCAAAAATAGAGGGCATTAAAAATATGTCACTACTTGCTTCTATTCGATGTGCAAAAGATTCATTGTAACCCAGAGTTACGGCCACTTTAGATGGATGTTGCTCGGCAATATTTTTAAGTGCTTGTTCGTAGTAAGGGAAGCCGCTTCCAAGCACGACCAACTGGCAATCCTGATTCAACAGTTGATTCATTTGCGCCAAAATTAAATCGACACCTTTTTGATCTACCAAGCGCCCTACAAATCCGAGTAGGGGAATATCCGCACTCACGGTTAGTCCAAGCTCTTCCTGCAATGCCAATTTGTTTTTGGTTTTATTGCCAAGGGTACGCCGATTGTAGTTGCATGTCAGATGGGAGTCGGTACCCGGATTCCATTCATCGGTATCTATGCCATTTAAAATACCGGCAACAGAATCATTTCGATAACGGATTAACCCATCTAGTCCACAACCAAATTCGGGGCGCTGAATTTCCTGCGCATAAGTTGGACTCACTGTTGTAATGAAATCCGCAAATCCCAGCCCACCTTTAATGAATGACATCTGTCCGTAAAATTCCAACCGCTCGTGATGCCAAAATCCTGCAGGTAAATTTAATTCCGAGAAAGCCTGATAGGAAAATAATCCGCGATAGGCAAGATTGTGGATAGTAAAAACAGTTGCGGGGTGATTGGGTTGTAAAGAGAGCAGAGCAGGAATCAAACCGGTCTGCCAGTCATTGCAATGCACAACGGTAGGTTGCCAGTCGAGATTGGCGTGATTCAAAGCGATTGATTCTGCCACTCGCGAGAATGCATAAAATCGTTTGTGATTGTCATACCAGTCGTTGCCATCCGGGCCACAATAGGGATTGCCTTCGCGCCCGAAAAACTCGGGAATATCGACCAACCATACCGTAACGCGCGTCCCCGGCAAGCGAGTTTGTTTAATCGATACCGATAAACCATCGATCTCAAACCGGGATACTTCTTTGATTCCGCATTCAGATGCCTTCTCTAAAACGCTGGCATAAGCGGGAAGCAAAATTTTTACATCTTGCCCCAGTTTTAGCAGTGCACGCGGCAAGCTTGCAGCAACATCAGCAAGCCCGCCGGTTTTGATCAGCGGATAAACTTCACTGGTTACAAATAAAATTTTCTGCATGAATGATCCTTCGTTCTGAACTACGCAAGTTTTAAAATCAGAGCACCTAAAGGTGGAAGATTGATTTCCAATGAATGTTGGTGATTCATCCAAGGCACAGGCTGCGAATAGATCGGATTGGAGTTGCCCCAATTGCTGCCGCCATAAAAACTTGAGTCGGAATTCAACACTTCGTGATAAGCGCCAGCAACAGGAATGCCAATACGATAATTGCTACGAGTTACCGGTGTGAAATTTAAAATCACTATGCTGAAATCGTTATCGCTTTTACGAATGTAACTCACAATCGACTGAGTGCTGTCATGGCAATCAATCCATTCAAAACCATCACCGCGAAAATTGCGTTGATAAAGTGACGGCATGCTGGTGTAGCAATGATTCAAATCTTTAACCAGCGCGTGCATACCTTGGTGCGGTGCATAATCAAAAAGATTCCAATCCAGTGCACGGCTTTGCGCCCATTCACTCCACTGTGCAAACTCGCTCCCCATAAATAGCAATTTTGTGCCGGGGTAAGTAAATAAATAGGTGTAAAGCAGGCGCAAGTTAGCAAACTTTTGCCAATCGTCACCGGGCATTTTGTTGATCATACTGCCTTTGCCATGCACCACTTCATCATGCGAAAACGGCAACATAAAGTTTTCGGTAAAGGCGTACATCATGCCAAAGGTTAATTGGTTGTGATGGTACTGGCGATGGATTGGATCTTTACTCATGTAATCGAGCGAGTCGTGCATCCAGCCCATGTTCCATTTCATAGAAAAGCCTAGTCCACCAACCCATGTCGGACGAGTAACTTGCGGCCATGCAGTCGATTCTTCAGCAATTACCAGCGCGCCCGGATGTTGCCCGTGGCAAACCTCATTCAGTTTTTGCAGGAAGGTCATCGCTTCCAGGTTTTCGTTACCGCCATGAATATTAGGAATCCACTCACCGGGTTCGCGCGAATAATCCAGGTGCAGCATTGACGCCACTGCATCGACACGCAATCCATCAAGATGATATTCCTTCAGCCAGAACAAGGCGTTCGCCAACAGAAAGTTACGCACTTCATTGCGGCCATAGTTATATATCAAGGTGCCCCAGTCGCGATGTTCACCCAAGCGCGGATCTTCATGCTCATAAAGCGCAGAGCCATCAAAGCGGGCGAGGGCATGTGCATCTTTAGGAAAGTGAGCAGGCACCCAATCAAGGATAATCCCGATATTGTGGCGGTGTAGGTAATCGACAAAGTAACGGAAGTCATCAGGTGTACCAAAGCGACTAGTCGGAGCGTAATAGCCGGTTGTTTGGTAACCCCATGAGTCATCAAGCGGATGCTCACTGACAGGCAAAATTTCTATATGGGTGAATCCCAAGGGTTTGATGTAATCAACGACCTGATGGGCGAGTTCACGGTAATTCATAAACTCGCCAGCCCAACCGCGGCGCCATGAGCCTAAGTGCATCTCATAAACAGATAGGGGTGATGACTGCCAATCCCAATGAGCACGTTGATTCATCCAATCGCCATCCTGCCATTCATAACGAGATGGTGCTTCAACGATTGAACCTGTTTGCGGGCGCAACTCAAAGGCTTGGCCGTATGGATCTGATTTAAGGAAAACAGCACCAGTGGCGCGATTGCGAATCTCAAACTTATAAAGTGCGCCGGGTTTAATGCCGGGTATAAACACCTCCCACAAGCCGCTGCCACCGCGTACGCGCAATGGATGTTGGCGCCCATCCCAATCATTGAAGTCGCCAACGACACTGATGCGCTCTGCATTGGGCGCCCAAGTAGCAAACAAAACGCCTTCAATGCCATCAACTGTGCGTGGATGAGCACCCAAATGTTGATAGATGTTCCAATGTTGACCCTCTGCAAACAGATGCATATCGACTTCGCCCAGTTGTGGTGCAAAGGAGTAGGGGTCGTATTCGGTGTGCTTCACATTGTGGCGATCATGCCACTGCACTAAATAATGATCTGGTAGCAGGCCAGCCAAACCCTTCCATTCAAAGAAATCGGTGCCCTCTATACGGTTTAGTGGGAGCTGCTGTTCGTTCACTAGCAAATTAGCCGTGCGTGCTCCGGGCAAATAGACGCGGACAAATGTGTCGGCGGTAGCGGTGGAATTTGCTCCTAATGAATGACGTCCGAGTACTTCAAAAGGATCATGGTGAGTGGCGGTAACTATGCGCAACATCGCGTGAGATAAAGGGTTGTCCTGCTTCACATTCAACATTCAATCGGTTCCTGGAGTGATTATTGTGGCACTTGATTTTGCATATTTACGATTATGCCCGATTTTGGGCTACATAAAATCGTCATACGATTCGGCTCTACTAGCTTAGCCATTATTGATTTCATTTGATGCACCATTTTTTTGCAAAAAAATGACATCTATAAAACACATTTGCAGATTCAATGCCAAACTTGTAGCTACAATTAACTTTGCATTTAAATTGAGCAGGTTTGCGATATTAAATGCACCATAAAATTTTTGTGTTCTGCTCGGGTTTGAGTCAAATCAATTTATTGGCACTGATATTGCTCTTACACTGGTCATAGCGCTGTAACACAAAATTCACAGTTCAGACACAATAGCCATAAGGAATACGTATTAATGAGTACACCAACATCGGGGCGTTTTGTTAGTCGTCTTACGCGGGAAACTTTAGCGGTAATTCTTGCAGGCGGGCGTGGTTCCCGGTTGCATCAGTTAACAGACTGGCGAGCAAAACCTGCAGTGCATTTCGGTGGTAAATTCCGCATTATCGATTTCCCTCTCTCCAATTGCGTCAACTCCGGCATTCGCCGCATCAGCGTGTTAACCCAATACAAATCTCACTCACTCGATCGCCATGTACAGCGCGGCTGGGGATTCCTCGGCGGTGAGTTAGGTGAGTTCGTAGAATTATTGCCAGCACAACAACGCCTGAGTGAATCATGGTATGCAGGCACTGCAGATGCGGTATTACAAAATATCGACATCATTCGTCGCCACAATCCCGAGTACGTATTAATCCTTGCGGGTGACCATGTTTATAAAATGGACTACGGCACTATGATCGCTGCTCACGTTGAACGTGGCGCAGATATCACTGTAGGTTGTATTGAAGTTCCGCTTGAAATTGCACATGCATTTGGTGTGATGGACATAGATAAAGAGCATCGAATTGTAAAATTCACAGAGAAGCCTGCAAATCCGGAACCGATGATTGGTAAACCAGACAAAGCATTGGCCTCGATGGGCATCTATGTTTTCAGCACTAAAGCCTTGTTCCGCGAATTATTAAAAGATCGCGACAATCCAAATTCATCGCATGATTTTGGTAAAGATATCATCCCATCAATGATTAAAACCCACCGTGTCAATGCATTCCCATTCCGCGATCCGGTCTCTGGTGGCGACGCTTATTGGCGTGACGTGGGTACCGTGGACTCACTGTGGGAAGCAAACCTTGAATTAACGGGCATTACTCCAGAATTGGATTTATACGACGCCGCCTGGCCAATTTGGACTTATCAAGAGCAAGTAGCGCCGGCTAAATTTGTGTTTAACGATGAAGGCCGTCGCGGATATGCAGTTGATTCTTTAATTGCAGGTGGCTGCATTATTTCCGGTTCGGCAATTAAACACTCTCTGCTGTTTCCGCGAGTGCGCGTCCATTCGTATTGCGAAATTGAAGATTCAGTTTTATTCCCTAGTGTAGAAGTAGGGCGTCGCTGCAAGATTCGCAAAGCGCTGATTGATCGCCGCTGCAAAATTCCTGAGGGCACCGTCATTGGTTACGATCTCGAAGCCGATAAAAAACGCTTCCACGTATCACCAAAAGGTGTAGTGCTGGTTACTCCCGACATGTTAGGACAGGATGAAGTCAATGGTTAATAATGGCAAAACGAAGGTTGTTTTTCTTTGGCATATGCATCAGCCCGATTATCGCGATATTGTAACGGGCGAATATTATTTCCCCTGGACTTACCTTCACGCCATTAAAGATTATGTTGATATGGCTGCGCACATAGAGGCGCAGCCAGCTGCAAAAGCAGTGGTGAATTTTGCGCCGATTCTGCTTGAACAATTGGATGACTATGCGCAGCAAGTTGCTGCGCATTTAAAAGACGGCAGCAAAATTAAAGACGCCGTTTTAGCGTCGCTGGTCGAACCCATTTTGCCAGCACCTGGCACTATGGCATTCACCGATCTTGCTAAAAAATATCTGCGCGCCAATCAAGAGCGAATGATTAATCGTTTTCCCGTATATCAAGAACTCGCCAATATAGTAGGTACATTTGATGAAAAACCATTCATCAGTCGCTATCTGAATGAACAGTTTTTGATTGACTTGGGTATGTGGTATCACCTGAGTTGGATGGCCGAAATTCCTCGCCGCAGTGATGAGCGAATTCAAAAGTTGCAGAACAAAGAACGTAATTATACGTTTGATGATCGCCGTGAGTTGTTGCAAATAATCGGTGAGCTGGTTGCATCAATTGGCCCCCGTTACCACAAACTCGCAGAGTCGGGCCAGATTGAATTGTGTATGAGTCCATACGCGCACCCAATAGTCCCCTTGCTTATCGACTTAAATAGCGCCAAAGAGGCAATGCCTGATGTGAGCTTGCCCAATGCTGCTTTTTACCCCGATGGGCGCAATCGCGCCAAATGGCATCTGAACGAAGGCTTCAAAACATTTGAGCAATATTTTGGTAAACGTCCGCGTGGTTGTTGGGCATCTGAAGGCTCACTCAGTGATGAAACATTAAGATTGCTCCAAGAAGCCAAGTTTGATTGGGCTGCAACAGGTGATTCTGTTTTACATAACAGTCTTCGCGCCAGCGAAAATCACGCTGTTGCCCAGCAAATAAAAGCCGATAATCAGTCACTCCATCGCGCATACGAATTTGCCAACGTTAAGATCAACACCTTTTTTCGTGATGATGGGTTATCTGACCTCATCGGTTTTAAATATGCCACATGGCATTCTGACGATGCAGTTGGTGATTTAATCAATCACATGGTCAACATCGCCAATGCGAGCAAAGACCCAAAAAATACTGTTATCTCCGTCATTATGGACGGTGAAAATGCGTGGGAATATTTTCCCGAAAATGCCTACCACTTTTTGCACAACTTGTATGAACGCTTAACCACACATCCACAGTTGGAACTATCAACTTACAGTGAAGTTATTGATAACCAGCAACCAACTCCGGTAACGATGCCACACCTGGTTGCTGGTAGTTGGGTGTATGGAAGCTTTTCAACCTGGATTGGCGACAAAGATAAAAATCGCGGATGGGATATGTTGTGTGATGCAAAACAACAAGTAGACCATGCGCTGAGTAAACGCAGTTTCTCTGCTGCACAATTGACGCAAATCGAAAAACAGCTGGCGCTTTGTGAAGGGTCAGACTGGTTTTGGTGGTTTGGTGATTACAATCCGGCGCAAAGTGTTAGTGACTTTGAATATTTGTTCCGTCGCCACTTACTCAATTTGTATTCGCTTATTGAACAACCAGCGCCTGCTTATTTGCATCAAGTGATAAGTGTTGGTGGCGGCGATCCTGCTACAGGCGGAGTAATGCGCCAAGGTCACGCAAACTGATAAGTGCAGTTTCATTTTTGCAATTATTATGTTTAGAAATATCCGCATCTGTTTTTTGTAACGCGTAAAAAGGGAAGGGCATTAATGGCAGACAAATCACCGTTATTTCAACGACGCACAGCTGGTGTTTTGTTGCATCCAACCTCTCTACCTTGCTCAGAATCATGCTGGGGAAAAAATAGTAAAAATGCATTCGGCACTTTAGGAAAAGACGCCTATTATTTTATAGATCTGATTGCACAAGCTGGGCTGACGATTTGGCAAATGCTCCCGACGGGGCCAACACAAGCCGATATGTCTCCTTATCAATCCATTTCTGCCCATGCAGGTAATCCTAATCTGATAAGCCTTGATTGGTTATTGGAAAAAGGTTGGATTAATGCTGAGGATGTGCAACTAGTTGGTGAGCAATCCTTAGGTGACGCTCATCAACAGTGCGCGCTTTCATTTTTCAAGTATTTGGAAAGCGACAAAGGCACAGAAACTCGCGAACTATTTCAGACTTTTTGTTCACAACAACATTACTGGTTAGATGATTTCGCGCTGTTCTGTGCGCTTCGGTCGGAATTCAAAGGTGCATCCTGGGTTTCTTGGCCGAAGGAATTGCGCGCTCACGATCAAGCAGCACTAAAGAAAAGCCGTGAACAACTTAAAGTAAAAATAGATTTCGTTTTATTTGAACAGTTTGCTTTTTTTACCCAATGGCAAGCACTAAAAAAATATGCCAATCAAAAGGGCATCTATTTGTTTGGTGATATGCCTATATTCGTTGGGCATGACAGTGCTGATGTCTGGGCGCAACAACATTATTTTCAGTTGGACGAAGAGGGCAATCCACTAACTGTTGCTGGTGTTCCACCGGATTATTTCTCTGAGACAGGACAGCATTGGGGCAATCCTCACTACGCGTGGGATGCGATGCAAGCCGACGGTTTTCAGTGGTGGTTAGCGCGGTTACGTACGCAATTGCAATTGTTTGATTTGATTCGAATAGATCATTTCCGTGGATTTGAAGCCTATTGGGAAATTCCGGGCAATAGCCACGATGCCCGTTTAGGTAAATGGGTCAAGGCTCCAGGTGAGGCATTTTTAAAAGCATGTTTTGATGCGTACCCAGGGCTGCCGTTAGTTGCAGAAAACCTCGGGGTGATCACTGATGAAGTGGAAGCGCTGCGCAACCAATTTGAATTGCCCGGAATGCTGGTGCTGCAATTTGCATTTGATGGCAACACCAACAATCCACATTTGCCGCACAACCACACACGCAGCGATGTGATCTATACAGGAACTCACGACAACGACACTACCGTCGGTTGGTATGACACCTTGAGTGATGCGAATCGCCAACAACTTAAGCAATATTGTTTTAACTCTACTGATGATGTGCCTTGGTTATTGATTGAAGCGGCATTGGCATCGGTAGGGCGCATGGCAATCATTCCCATGCAAGACTTTTTGGAGCTGGATGGAGGGCACAGGATGAATATGCCCGGAACAACGGATAAAAATTGGGTGTGGACGTTTTCGTGGGATCAAGTTGAACCCACACTTGCTGATCGTATTCGGCAATTGTTAAGAGCCTATCATCGCGTGGAACAGCATTGATAGAACTTTAATCACTCAACGTATTGCAGGAACCACTATGGAACATAGATGCAGCTCGCGCCACACAGCCGATATTAAAATTCTGATTTATCGTTATGACGTTCCTGTGGCAATCGGCCGCATTAAAAATGGAACGCGACACGGTCTGTTTATTCAATCAGATTTGGTAGATGTAAGGCCGCTGCAGCAATTAGGGATAGAAATTCTGGTTCATCGCGGCGCACAAAAGTTACAGCGTTACCGGTTTGACTCAATAGTTATCCATACTGCAGATCATGGATTTGGTGTCGAGCTGGATACATTAACTGAAGAAGCTGGCGACCAATTGATAGAAATGCTTCAAGCATCACCAGAGACACCACAAGAAAGCGAATTGTTTGATATGGTGGCAAATGCCTGAAGACACACAGATGTCCAGGCGCCACAACAAGGCAACTTTAATCAGGAATTGACAAACAGCCTTTGATAACCATAATTGCGCATAATGTATATTGAGACTCCTACTTAATGTAGAAAAAAGGCCGCTAGCTCAATGAGTTAGCGGCCTTTTTTAATCGACAGATTGTCACCTTACACAACATGTAAGGTTTGCAAAATTGGGTCAAATGTAGCGAGTAGCGTGCCTGTCGCGATAATGGATATCGCCGCGATTTTTCGGGGGTCAAACTTGTCAGCAACGTCCAGCAGGATTTGATATGCCGGGCTATTCATTGAGCGTTCGGCGGCAAGGCTGAGGATTATTGATTCTGCTGGGAATTCCAGTATCTGCGCGGCCTGCAAGCCTTGCGCGTCTGTCAGTGAGCCGCCTTTGTGGCGTAATTGATAGACACGCTGGGTAGGCATTTCTAGCGCCTTGGCGGTCTTATAATCACTCCCTAATTTCTCTTTTAGCAGGTCAAGAATCATCTTTGTGGTGATCATGGCGCGCTTCCCCTCATTAGAACATTTATCTATTAAAACCATAAATCCTCCAGATTGATAGTAGTGCGGCGGTTTGCATATCTTTGGAACTTGCATAATTCTATAAACGTACCCCGTTGGTGCTCGGCGGGTCGGTGCGTTTTCACACAATCCGGCTCGCCATCCAAGGGGACGTAAACCAGTCAACTAACGGGGCGACTATGAGCACTTTCACATGTACCACGGCTGAATTATTAACGCCGGAATTTTTACGCCTACTGGCGATTGCAACCACTAAAGAAAATCAGCGCTTGCAAAAACTCTCAGCGGCTCGCCGCGCATTGTCACTGTGTAATCGCCTAAGGGCGGGTGACACCAAGAAAAAAAACAACGCTCGTATTTTTCGCGCACTCAATCAACTGAGGGCGGCGGCATGAAAGGGATTCGCGTGAATGGAGTTTTTTATTCTCAAGTTGGTTTTGCTGATCACTTTTACGATATGGCGGCAATAGTTAAGACGGTTGAGTTACGCCTTGCTTTTTTGCATGCGAATAAAGTTTTGGTTGGTTTTCCTTGTGGAGGATATTACGCATTTATCGTTATTAGAAAGGGTTCGTGCCCGAAATTTTTGGCCAAAGTTCTAGCGATTAAAAAGAAGTATGCAAAGCAGGCTCATGAGCGGGGTGAGATATGAATGCAGCCCAGCAACACGCGGCGGCAATCATGGCCGCTGCAAATAATCAATTAACTCCCGAGCAATCGCGTCACTGTTTTTTGGCTGTGTCATCACTGGTGATGGCTGCGCGTGATGCAGAGCAGGCATCTTATTTAGCGATGGCTGAATTAATGGGCAATGGCAATCCACGTGATGCTAGTGAGTACGCCCAATTTATGCGTGATCATTTGCGCAAGGTACATGAGCAACTGAAATTTGTTAGCGGTGTGTTGGCTGCGGGGGCTGCTGTATGAAATGCGTTAAATGCGGAAAAAATCGTGATTTGCGTTTTGGTTGGTGCTTCCCTTGTTTTGATAAGGCGCAAAAAGCTCGTACAGCTAAGAAGCCTGCCAAAAAAGCGACTGTTAAAAAGGCCAAAAAGTAATGGCGTGGTCACGTGCAAAAACGTGGGCGGGTGACCAGAAAAACTTTGAAGGCTTGATGGCATATCGTCATCTGGATTCAGTAGGTTTTTTGGCATCCGTTCGCAACTCAGTTGCTAAGCAGGAATTTTTCCGGTCGCGACCAAAAGCCATCCAGAAGGATTTGGCCGGTCGCGTTCTTGGTCGCATATCTGCATCAGTTGAATCGCGCCAGCAAGCGGCACGGGCTGAGGCGAACAGGGCGCTACTACACGTTGATGATGTGTTGCGTGTTGGTGACCTGAATTTGTCTTGGGATGATGACTCGCTTTCAAACTGGGCTGAGGCTCGCGCTGATAAGTGTGGAAAAATTGTTTCCGATGATGATCACTCAATTCATGTGCTGCGTTGGATGGTTAATGGCTACGGATTGCAATGGCCGGCATTTGATTTATTTGGCGATGCTGCTGCGGTTGCGCGTGTGTGCAGTTCAAAGTGGTGGCGTAGAAAAGCCCGCGTTTTAAAGGTTCGCGCTATCGATCAGTTAGCGCGGCACTTTCGCATGGTGCATGCAAAGGCGCAGCCGTACGCCAGCAATGAGGCCGTTAAATTGCGCCGTTTGCAGGCTCGCCGCAATCGCATGACTCTGGAAGGTTTCGAGGCAATTAATCAGGAAGGCGATGCGTATACCTTGGCTGAGCTTTCCGATTTATCGGTGAGCAACCCTACCAACCGTCGCCATGAATTAATGGTGAGAATGCGCGGCTTTGAGCAAATCGCTGAGCAATTCGGCCACGTTGGTTTATTTGTCACGATGTCGGCACCTTCTAAATTTCATCCAATGCGCCAAGTAAAGAATGCGCGTGGGCGATTGGTGCGTGTTGAAGAAAATCCGAAATATAACGGTGCAACTCCACGCGATGCACAGGACTGGTTAAATAAAACGTGGTCGCTTGTCCGTTCCGCATTGGATCGTTTAGAGATTCGCTGTTATGGATTCCGCGTTGTTGAGCCTCACTCTGATGGCTGCCCACACTGGCACCAGCTTTTATTTTTTTCTGCGGAAAATATTGAGTCAGTAAAAACCGTCTTTAAAAATTATTCACTGCGCACTGATGCAAGCGAAAAAGGCGCGGCTGAATATCGTTTAAAAATCGTATTGATTGATCGGGAGAAGGGTAGTGCTGCCGGATACATTGCAAAATATATTTCAAAGTCGATTGATGGAAGTCATGTTGATGACGATCTTATCGGTAACTCTGGTAGTGATGCGGCTGAAAGAATATGCGCGTGGGCGAGTTCGTGGGGAATTAGACAATTCCAGCAGATCGGTGGAGCTAGCGTTACTGTTTGGCGTGAGCTACGGCGCCTTGCGGATGGGGAAGGAATTGTTGAGCAAATGCGAGAAGCGGCAGACGCTGCCAACTGGGCAGCCTACCTGTTGTTGCAAAGCGGCGGTATGCCCTTTGTTAAAAGAGATTTGCAAGCCGTTCGAGCGGCCTACTGGTTAGAACATGATGCAGATACCGGTGAAGTGATCGATGAATCTGTAAACAAATACGGGGAAGAAAGTAAGGGCAAGTTGTTCGGTGTTGTCACTGCTGCTGGCGAATATTTTCTTACTCGTTTTTATCGCTGGACTATCCAGCGAGTGGGTGAAGCCGCGAAAGCGGTTAAAAAAGCGTTACCGGTCTGCAATTTGTCAGCTGATGAATTGCTTGATCTGTTGCGCGGTGATGGTCTTGGTTCAACCGCGTAGCGGTTGCCTTGGACTTGTGTCAATAACTGTACGGAGTAAATGAAGTGAACGAAAAGTTTAAGTTGAAAAAGAAAATTCCAAACGGCTTAGCTGGTGGGAATATTCCGGTGGGCACTGAGGGCTTTATCACTCGCCACCCTGACGAAAAATTTCCTACTTTCGGTGTTCGCATTTGCGGCATTGATTTGGAAGTTGATCCGCAACACGTGGAGGTGGTCGGTGGGGCTTCTTAAAGAGGCTCGCGAACTGGAAAAAGAAGCCCGCGCCAGATTGGGTGAGATACCCATGATGGCGCGAGTGATGTATCCAGAATACGTAAAAGCCGGTGAAGTCTTTTGTGATCGCTTAACCCAATTGGTGCGTGATCTGGAAGCGGCGGAAGCCATCGCCAAATAATTTTTTGCCTGGACTTGTCGGGAGACACTCAGATGGCGAAAGCATCATACATCGGGCTAGTTACGTGCCCGATTTGTGGCAATCAAGACGCCACCGTACATAAGCAGGAAAGCGGCACTAAAAAAGGCCGTTTGTATTATCGCTGCTATGAATCTATCAATGGTTCGTCCATGCGTTGCGGCACGATTCAGTGTATCGGCAGTGCGGGGCAGGACTACATAAATTCCAACCTCCGGCCTATAGGCCAGCCAATCGAGCCGGAGCCGGTAAATGAGCCTGTTGAGCCTATAGGTCAACCGGCACCCGTCGAACCTGAGCCAATCATCCAGCAAGAGCCTATAGCTGCGGAAAATCTTCCAGCGGTTGAAGTGTTGCCTGCTGAAACTGAAAACCCACCTATAGACCCACCATCACCGGAGCAAAAAAAGCGCGGCCTGTGGGCTTATCTAACAGAGGAAAAAACCAATGGATAACGAACAGGAAAAAGATTTAAACAAGCTGGAAAGCGAGGCGGCGTCCGCTGAATTTGTGCCTACGCAAACCACTGCGCCAGTGAAGGAAAAAGAGCCAACACAGGCTGCATTGCAGATAGCCGGTTACGTGGTGATGGGCGCTAATGTCGCTTGCGGAATTCTGGCAGCTAAGCGCGGCAAGCATTGGCTGTTGAAGGATGGCGAATTGCAGGAGCTACATAAAGCTGTTGCCCGTGTTGCTGAAAAGTACATGGTTATCGATATGAATAATCCGCTCTACGCTCTTGCGGCTGTGGCGGGTGCCATTTTCATTCCGCGTATGGCTGCTGAGTTTATGAGTGCAGAAAAAACGATTAACGGGGGCGCTGATGGCGATCAATCAGAACACCAAGTGGCCGAATAGAAACACGCTTTACCTTGGGCGCTCTGGCTCGGGTAAATCGCAGGCCTGTAAACAAAATCCAGAAATACCGCGCAGTGGTGCGCGGGTTCTTTTATGGGATTTGTCGCATGACCACAAAGCTCACCATATCGATTCAAAAACCACTTACGCCAATCAGGTGAAGGAGGCGATTAAAAGCGGTAAACCGTTCCGGCTGGCGTTTTCTGGTGGTGATGGTTCTATCGAGGATTTTGAGTGGTGGTGCTCTGTTGTGTGGGTCGCGCTCGATGGCAATTGCGAAACCTTTGTTGTCGTTGAAGAACTGAGTGCGGTTTGTAGCTCTATAGGCAAGGCGTCGCCCAATGCGGCAAAGCTGTTGAATCAGGGGCGCAAGTTCGGGATGCGATTTCACGGCATCACACAAAAGCCGCAAGAGATATCGAAAACGTTTTATGACCAAACAGAGATTTTCTGGATTGGTCAGCAGCGCGGCGACAACGTGAAAAAGTGCGCAAAGCTACTGGGTTTAAAAGAGCCTGAGATAGAAAAATTGCAGTCACTGGAATTCTGGCGACTTGATCCAAAACTAAATAGCGGTGTGCCTGAGTTCGTAAAAATGACCTACGAACCAAACAATTTTTAATTACTTTTGACCTATAGGTCAGCGGCGGGTGAGGGGGCTTTTTTTATGAATTAATTCAGGCTATCTATTAATCGACCGGCAGCGATGCCACAAATAATCATTGATCTGAAAAAGGTAAAAAACATGGGCGGCTTGCTCTCTACTGATCGTATTAAAACCGTGTGTCTAACGTTGGCTGTGATTATCGCAATCAACAAGTTTGTACCGGCTACCCGTAACCCGCTGAAATAATCGCGGGTTTTTTATCGCTGGTATTTTTCTTCACTTATTTGGCTCGCCGTGATGGCGCCCAGGATTTTTAAATGCGCAATTTAGTTGAAATGCCAACTATTCAAAACGTTGTCCCTGGTGGCAAGTGTGTTTTGAATCTGCCTATTGGCATGACCTATGATGAATTAATTTTCGTCTGCACAAACGTTACCGCTGCCCAAATGCTTAATTACAAGTGGAAGGTTGGCAGTAAGACAATCATTGATGTTTCAAGCTTCCAGGTAATGGAGGATTTGAACGCTTATTACAAGCGTCCGCAACAAGCGGGGCACTTTACTCACTGGTTCTATCGTCCAGAAGTGAAGGAAGATATCCGCGCCCTAACCAGCTTTGGGACTATTGGCGTGTCGTCATCATCAATTGAGTTTGATTTGGCTGCTGGTGTTGTGAGTCCCGCAATTAAAGTGTTTGCGGTTCAGCGCAATCCTCAAGTGATGGGTCTTGTGACCAAGCTGCGTGAATATCCGCTCTCGTTTGCGACTGCGGGTAAACAACAAATTGACAACATTCCGCGTGGTGCGCGAATTAGCGCGGCTCACTTGCAAAAAGCCGATGTGTCTTTTGTTGAGTTGGAAATTAACAACGGTACGGGTCCTGCGAAAATTGTGGAGGCGTCCAAGTCGTTGCTTGAGGCCTACCAGAAACAATATGACCGTGCTCCGGTGACAGCGAAGTACACGCATATTGATTTGAACCTGACCGGTGATATTGCGGGTCCTATGCCTACGGCGCAGTTGGTTGATATGCGATTCAAGCCGACTCTTGATACCAGCGGCAACTTGACTGTTCTCGTTGAGTACATCGACGGTATCGACGGTATCTAACAAAAAAAAGCGGCGCTTAACGGCGCCGATTTTTAAAATTATTACGAGGGTTTGGCTGTGGCTCAAACAGCGGAATTACCAAAAATTTCAGGCGTTGGGGATTTTTTTAATGTCCTGGCGCAAGGCTATTTGATCGACCGGCAGAATGAGCGAGCGAATATCGCTGAGTTCAATAAATATGCCTATGACTCGCTGGCTACATCTGATCGCACAAAGTTAACTGGTTTTGGAAACCTGGGTAATGCGGCGGCGGGAAATGTTGGCAGTGTAGGTATTTCTAACGGTGTGCTGTTGCTGGGCGGTGCCGCCTTGCTAATCGGCCTTGTTATCTGGTTGAAATAATGTACCAGCAAATGGCGGGTGCATTTATGGGTAGCGGTGGGGGCGGTCAATCTGATAGCACATCGTTCCTGGGTGGCTCGACGGGTGGTATTAATTTTGGCAGCTATAAATCGACTGACGATAAAACGCTAATCATTGTTGGAATTGTCGCGCTCGCTGCTGTCATTTTGTTGAGAAAAAAATAATGTCTTTTATGGGTGGTGGTTTTTTTGGTTCGGGGGCGTCAACTAAGACGCAATCGTCCAGCGCATCGGAAATAGGCCAGCAACTTAACGAAAGTACTGGTTCTACTGCCATTGGTTTATCAAACATGAACCTGGGCAGCGGTAAAAACTCAAAGACAAATTTAACTCTGGTTTCATCCGATTACGGCGCAATTGGTGCGGCTTTATCGCTCACGGAAAAAAACCTTGCTACATCTTCCGCGTTCGCGACTGACGGTATGTCGATGGTTTCAAAGTCTCTGAACGACTCGGCCAGTTTGGCTTATGACGGTTTAAATGTTGCGGGGCGTGTGCTTGATAACACGGCAGCGCTTGCCTATGACGGTATTTCAAAAGCGTCGGGCATTGTTACCGATGTTATCAATATGGGCGCTGTCCAGAATTTGGAATTCTTGGGCAAGGTTGAGAATTTTTCCGAGTTGGCCGCTAACCATTGGTTGGAATCTGCAAAGCTTGCGGATTCACAAGCGCGCTATGCGATGGACTACACCGCAAAAGAAAATAGCGCTAATCGTGTGATGTTGAGTGACGCCAATCGAATGGTTGGCGACGCATACCAGAGTGCTAACCAAGGGTTGCTTGCATTAGCTGACGTGTCGCTTGATAAATTTGCAAACATGCAAAATGAGGCATTGAAGGTTGTTAATTTAAATGCATCGCAAGCGCAAACGGCAAGCCTTAAGGCCATGGATATGGTTTTTCAGTCTACGAAATCGGCTGATGAACGCACGGTTCAAGACACTACTAAGTGGATCATGGGTGGGTTGATTGCAGTGGTTGCCCTGGTTGTAGTTGCACCAATGTTGAAGGGTAAATAAATCGTGAATTTATTTTATGTAGATTTGGTTGCAAATGTAGTCAGTAATTTCTCGGGGATGCCTGGGCGTTACCTACGGATTCTGAGCGGCGATACTGACGTGAATTTCGAAGTGCGTTATTCAAATGGTTCGATTAGATCGACAATTATTCCTGGTATCGGGATTGATTTATCGCACCCTGAGACTGGCGAGCCTTTTAAGGACATTTCGTTTACATCATCTGTCAATCAACAGATTCGTGTGCTGATTTCCTATTTCCCGTCTACTGATTCGCGACTTGCCGGTGATGTAGATGTGAACGGTGTTTTGTCGGTGGTAAATGCGGGCGGGCTAGTTGTGGAAAATTCAAAGCTGGCTTTGGTTGCGGGTGTTCCTAAATTGGTAATGTCTGCTGACGTTGCCCGCTTGAAGGGTTCGTTGTATTTCGATGTGCCTGTATCAATTGGCAAAACAAATGCTGTGACAGTTGCTGACGGTTATCCGCTCACGGCTAACAGTGATTGGGTGCATGAAAATGTGGCTGAATTGTGGGCCGTGTCTGCGGTGAGTGGCAATGTCTGGATTATTGAGGATAAAAAATAATGCAGGTTGGTCGCGGTAAAAACACCAGGACTTTGCGCGGTACTGCAACGCTAACAAACGTTGCGCAGCTGGACGTAACTATTCCGGCAGTCGATATGAGCAGGGCGCGTGTAAATGTGCTTGGCATATCGTTTGGAGTTGCTACGGCTACTTTTGCGGAACATAGTGTGAGAGCTCATTTGCAATCGTCTACGGTTTTGCGATTCACAAGACAATCAACTAACGCGATGGCTTCGGTTGTGTCATGGGAGATTTATATTGATGAATAAATTCTATGCACAATTTGGCGCTGACGGTGTGGTGTTCTCTGTTCTTGAGTCTGGCAATAAGCCGGATTCACCAAATGTGAAGGAATGCGAGGGGCGCCATGTGTTGGGGCAGAAGTGGGACGGCGCAAAATTTGTTGTGCTACCTGCGGTTACTCAATACAAAATTTGGAGCAAGCCGCAATTTATTCTTTCAATTGGTAAAACTGCTTTCGATGCAATTATCGACGGTGCCGACAAAGATTTGCGCTTTGCCAAATACGTGCTCGATAGCGCTGATGCTGTCGATATGAATGTGCCCGATTACGTGTCGCTGGTTGATTTGCTGAGAACTAAAAACCTGATCACCGCTGCAAAACTGGCGGAAATTAAAGCGCAAGTATGAAGCGGGTAATTGTTGGCGGTGTATTGCTTGGCCTGGGAGCGCTGGCATTCTATTTGTGGCGCAAGGATAGGCGAGTAGGGCAAGTAGATATTGAAATCCCTGACCAAGAGGTCATTTATGATTCTCCTGGTGTGCAACAGCCTGTAACTACCGGTAGTAGTCTTTTTGATAATGTGGTGTCAACTGTGTCGAGTGTTTTGGAAAAGCGCGGTATTAGAAACAACAATCCTGGCAACTTGATTATTACCAACATCAAGTGGAATGGGAAAATTCCGCTGGATAAAAATACCGATGGAAAATTTGAGCAGTTTATTGATGCTCACCACGGCATACGGGCCATGTTTATGGATGTGCGCGGCGATGTTGAGAAGGATGGGAAAAACACCATCAAAAAATTGATTACCGCTTACGCGCCTCCTGGTGAAAACAATACCGCGTCGTATATTCAAGCTGTTGTTAATCGTGTCGGCATTGGCGCTGATACAAAAATTTTACCGGCACACTATTTGAATTTGTTGAAAGCAATTATTCAGCATGAAAACGGCAAGCAACCGTACAGCGATGTGTTGATATTGGGGGCAATGAAAGCAGCATGAGTAAACCGCAAGTTAATTTAAACGTTGATGGGATTATGCTGGTTGGTTTGGTGATCGGCGTTCCGCTTGTTGCGTACATTGGTTACAAGCTCTATTCATCCAAAGAGGCTGTTGTGGATGCAATCAATCCGGCGAGTGATAAGAACCTTGTTTACTCGGGGGTTAACGGAATAGGGAGCGCGTTTACTGGTGATGATAATTTCACTCTAGGCGGCTGGGCATTTGATTGGACGCATAACGCTGACGGCAGTTTTAACACTGGCTCAATTTGGGATGTGGTGAATTTCACTCCAATTGGCGACCTGAGAAAAATTAATCCGGCCAGTGATCAAAACGTTTTTTACAAAGGCGTGAATGGTATTGGCTCCGCAATTACCGGTGATAAAGATTTTACTTTGGGTGGTTGGATTTATGACATTACCCACTAATAACGGGGTGTGCTGTGACTGGTAACAAAGCGTTAATAATTGCCATTGCTGCGGGTGTAGTGAGTGGCTTGGTGTTGGAATATTTAAAACGGGCGGTGTTCAAGTGAAATTTAATTGGAAAAATAAAAAGTTGATTGCTGGTGTGTTCACGGTAGTTTTTTTATGGGTGGGCGTTGCTAATCCTGAATTGGCTGGGCAGGCCGGTGCATCGTTAACCTGCGCTGTAGTTGTGTGCGATGCAGCTTGAGCCAGCAGTCATATTCAGTACGCTGCTTGGTTGTGCAACTGGATACGCCGCGATAAAGGTAGAAATAAAATTTTTGTGGCTGGCTATTCGTGAACTGAAAAAGCAGATTGCAGAGCTGAACAAACAGATAGTTGAGTTAAATAAAAAGGCCGCTTAAACAGCGGCCTTTTTTGTTTTATAGGCATTTGTATTTGATGGTGGTTTCGTAGTAATCCTTTGCTGAGCCTTCACCGGTAACTGCGGATTTAAGAGAGCGGGCTACACCTTTGCCAAAGCTCTCCCTGGGTGCATCTGTGGTGGTTTTGGTTTCTTGGCTAATGATAGCCGGTGCAGCGCGCCAGCGCTTGCAAAATGCTTCGGCCTGTTCGGTCGCTACCTGTATTGAGCCATTGCGGTGGCTGTAATTACCAACGGCGGTAAATTCCTCTGTGGGGATAGGGGTGCTGGCCTTTTCGCCGTAGCGCATTGTGTCGACGGTTGAGCAGCCGCTAATGAGCGTGGCGGTCAAGAGTATTGCTAATTTATTCATGTGGTGACTTCCTGTGTGTTGATTATTGCGCCGATGAGTTTAGCAGCCAGATTTGCGATGTAAAACGCGGTCCTGTGTTTCGTGCTCCCGTAGTTCATAAATCTTTAATAGGTGGTCAGGTAACCTGAATTCGTGCTCGGTGAACTCGCGCAGGCGCTTGCGGTATTTATCCAGCTCGATGATCTGTGCCGTTGTCGCTGTGCGCTGAATTTCATCCAGTCGCTTATTGATCACGGGAATCATCTGTAGGACTGAGTGCCAGCATGAAAGGCTGTAGCTGTACCAGTCGAGGTGTTGCCATGCCAGCGCCGGTGAATGTGTTCCGATATCGAGCAGGCCTGAATGGTTGAAGTGCCAGTGTTCTGGCCACTTATCGGGCATGACACGTTGTCGCACGTGGATAATGAGCAATTCCTGTGCGGCGGTTGGGATTCTGGTGCGGCCACTGCGCCAGCGTTGTGCAGTTCTTACACTGACGCCGCAAATATTCGCGATTGTTTGATTAGAAAGTACGGCTTGTTCGATGTATGACGATTTAAAAAAATCCATGTCTATCCCTTTATTCGTTGAGTTGCGCGCCGGAAAAATGGCGCGAGGCGTCAAGGAGCAAAAAAAAGGCCTGACATTTTTAGACTGTTTTTTTATATGGGCACGGGATATGCCTATAATTAACCAAAACGGCAGTTTTGATGGGATTGACATATCTGATTTGATATCTATAGTTGCGCATAATGTATATTATGTTAAATTGAATTTTATATAATTATCAAAGGCTTATAGTTAATCAGTTTGATATTTCCGTTTAAAATTGCGCACCTAAGACCCTACTCGATGGCAACTGCTCTATGAAGCATAAACAACTGTTAGAGCGTTTGTACGCTGAAGTCGAAACAGTCATTTTAAGTAAACAGCATCCGGTTACCGGATTGCTCCCCGCAAGTACCGCCATCAATAATCATGGCGATTACACTGACGCTTGGGTGCGCGATAACGTCTACTCCATTGTGTGTGTGTGGACTCTCGGCATGGCTTTTAAGCATCAGGGTGAAGATCACAAAAGCGATCACTTGCAACAATCCACTATCAAGCTGATGCGCGGATTGCTGCAGTCGATGATGCGTCAGGCACACAAAGTTGAAGCCTTCAAACACTCGCTACAGAATGGCGATGCGCTCCACGCAAAATACGATACGGCTACAGGCCTTCCTGTTGTGGCGGATGACGCCTGGGGCCATTTACAGATAGATGCAACGTCCTTATTTCTCTTAATGCTGGCGCAAATGAGTGCATCTGGGCTGCGTATTATCTGTACGTCTGATGAAGTCGATTTTGTTCAGAATCTGGTTTATTACATTGCCAGTGCTTATCGGACTCCTGATTACGGAATATGGGAGCGCGGCAATAAAGTAAATAATGGTAAGACCGAAATAAATGCCAGCTCTGTTGGGATGGCCAAAGCGGCTCTGCAAGCATTGGATGCATTTAATTTATACGGTAAACACGGTGATAAAAGGGCGGTCATTCATGTGATTGCCGATGCAATTTCACTGGCGCGCACCACCCTCGCCTCATTACTCCCACGGGAATCGCTTTCAAAAGAAACTGACAGTGCGCTGCTCAGTATTATCGGGTTCCCGGCATTTGCTGTTGGCAAAGAAACTCTTGCAACCCAAACACGTGACTCCATCTTAACCAAGCTCGGCGGCAACTATGGTTGTAAACGCTTCTTGTGGGATGGACATCAAACTGTACTGGAAGAAAGTTCGCGCATTTATTACGAGCATGACGAGCTGGGTAATTTTGCGAACGTGGAATCTGAATGGCCGTTATTTTTTACCTACTTATATATCACCGCGTTATTTGATGGCAGTGAAGCCACCGCGAAACACTATAGGAAAAAACTTGAATCACTTATGGTTCATGTTGATGGTATTGGTTTATTGCCTGAGCTTTATTATTTGCCGATTGAAAATGTTGAAGGCGAAAAACAAAACCCACGTTCACAAACACGTGTTCCAAATGAAAACGTCCCTCTTGTTTGGGCGCAAAGTTTGTATTTAACCGGACTGATGTTGGATGAAGGATTGGTGAGCACCGACGACCTTGATCCATTAAAAATGCGTCGACGCTCTACCCGTTTTATTAAATCCAATATTGCATTAGTTGTTCTCGCCGAGAATGACACAATTAAACAGCATCTCGCTAAGTACGGGGTTATTGCGGAAAGCTTGCAAGATATCAAGCCTATGGGCGTTGTATCAGCATCAAGTTTGATGGAAGCCTACGCACATATTGGTGAAAACAAAGCGTTGGGATTATCTGGTCGTCCACGTCGTCGTGTTCAAAGCTTGGCAACTTCACAAACTTATGAAATAAACAATAAGGTTTATTTGAGCTTGTCCTGGCTGCAAAGTGAACGAGAAGACTATCGTCGTTATGACGCGCAATGGGTTATCGAAAACGTAACCCAGGAAATTCAATTTATCTACAAAAACTGGCTAAGTTCCGAAGTTGCAGTATTCACGTTAATGATGGATCACCGCCTCTACAAAGTTCCTAATGCTGAATTATTATTCGCAACTTTGCGTGATTATCAATTGCGCACCGAGCATGAATATGTAGGTTATGCATCGGCAAATCTGGCGTATCGCGCATCGCGCGTGAATACCTTGTCGATCCCCTACTTTCACATTCCCTCAATGAACAACCAAATACTGGCTGCAACATCGGGTGACGATGCATTGCAACCTGCACAACTGGAGCCAGTTGCAGCAGCACTGCTGGAACATTTTTATACTGAAAGTGACATTATTACTTATCGAAAATTTTCGGTGTATGTTAAGAAGCGCAAGCTTTCCGACAACATCGGCGTTAACGGTGCAGTCATAACCGTTAAAGATTTAATTCGCGACATTTTTTATCGCTCACAAAAAGTCAATTATTGGTTACTAGCTCGTTTTTGCTTCTCCCAATTGAGCTACACCTTAACTGATCTGGCTGATAGCTTGACGTTACTGGCTGCGCGTAATTTAACAATTACGGTGGGTGACAATAACCACACTGAAATTAAAGTGGATCAGTCATTCTCAAACGCGACCTATTTTGAAAGTGTTCGACAATTGTTTCCTGATTTACTTGAGAGAACCTTGGTTCAGGAATTAATTTCAGCGATTGGCTCTTTGATTCGCTCGGAACCAAAATTGTTTGATGGCTTGCATTCGGTGCAATTGCGTAACTTCATGCTGTTGTGCGGAATGGATAAAGGCGACGCTGAAGATGTGAGTATGCTGGAATGGCTTGGATTGCAATCGCCAGCAAAATTGTACAAAAAAATTCGCTCGATTTTGACATCGCGCAAGAAAGTGTTTTCGCAAGGAATTAACCACATCACTCCGTACAAAATTCATCATAATGAAAATACCGATGATGAAAATCCAGTGTTATCCGATGCGATGGATACTGACTGGTTGGAGTGGAGAACTGCGCGAGGACTAATTACGCACTTTGATGCAAACTTCCTCAAAGACATCTGGCACAGCTTGATGTTTTCGCAATCATTGGTTTTTAGTAATGCAAATGGCGCAAGCTTTAGCCTTGATTGCAAAACTATTCGCCAATCCATGACCCCCGGCGAAGAAAGTTTCGCGCATTTGATCGATCAGTTGACCCATCAGCTCTACCCCGCCTATTACAAAAGTTCGGTGGTAGAAGCGCTCTATGCCTATACTCAATTTTGTATTAATAATCCGCAAGTGCGCTTCCAAAATCCCGTGGTATTCCGCGAGGTGCTTGAACGTGCAGCGGTGCGTTATATGGGTGAGCGCAAGGCACAGATGAACAGCTTGGGGATTGAAACTGACTTAACCGTTTTTATGCAGCAATCTCCACATATCATGAATCTCTATGTAACCCTGATTTATGCGGAGATTACCCAGCCTTATTAAAACCAGCAGGTCAGATGCTAGTTAGCGCATCTGACCTGCTAGTTTTATGAAATATATACCGCTCCCCCATAGGCTCCCGCCAACGTAGCGTTTAGAATGCGGCCAAATCCATGGCACATCTTCCGGTATAAGTTGAGCATTATGAAACTATTAGGGCCTACGCTGCTGATTCTGGGCGCAATCCTGAATATTCTTGCCCTATTTATGCTGGTTCCCCTGGCTCTGTCTATCACCTATAGCAGCGATAACCAGCTGGCTTTTTTCTCTTCTGCTGCCATCACGAGCCTCGCCGGCATTATCTTTCTCCTTATCGGCAAACAATCCCGTCTGGATTTTATGCAACCGCGCCAGGTTTTTCTGATCACTACTTGTGCCTGGACGGGCGTATCGCTTTTCAGTACTTTGCCCTTTCTCCTGATGTCGAATCCACTCGGGATTGCTGATGCAGTGTTTGAATCGGTATCAGGTGTGACTGCAACCGGCGGCTCGGTGATGGCCGGGTTGGACTCTCGCCCGAAAGATATATTGCTGTGGCGCTCAATCCTGAACTGGATTGGTGGTGTGGGCATCATCGGGATGGCGATTGCCGTTCTGCCCTTTTTAAGAGTTGGCGGGATGCGCCTGTTTAAAACGGAATCATCTGATTGGTCAGACAAAGCAATGCCGCGCGCGCGCAGTTTGATGGCGATGATAATTTACTGTTATCTAGGATTGAGCTTTATCTGCTGCATGGCTTTTTGGTTGGCCGGAATGGATTTTTTTAACGCACTCAATCACGCCATGGCGACCGTATCTACCGGCGGTTTTTCTACGTCTGATCATTCGTTCGCGCAATTTGATAGCCTGTTAATTCACTGGATTGCTATTCCCTTTATGCTGGCAGGCGCATTCCCCTTCGTACTGTTCGTACGCTTTATGATTACCCGAAAGCTCATTGTGTTTAGCGATACCCAGGTCCGCGCCCTACTTTGGATTGTGGCGATAACAACGCTGATTCTAACCGCACAACTAATTGTGACTGAGCACATGCCGCCATTTCAGGCGCTGACTATGGCTTGTTTCAATCTGGTATCGGTGATCACAACCACAGGCTTCGCTTCTGGCGATTACCAACATTGGGGCCCATTAGCCGTAGTGATTTTTTTCTTCGTCACTTTTGTTGGAGGATGCTCAGGCTCAACCAGTGGTGGGATCAAAGTATTTCGCCTGCAAATATTTGCCAGCTTGGTAAAAGAGCAAATCATCGTTGCAATTCATCCCCATGCAATCATTAGTCGCCGTTATAACGGGCGACTCATCAGTTCAGAAATTATTGCATCATCAATTTCATATATGTTTTTGATGATGGTTTGTTTTGTTGTGATCGCATCGATTCTTTCATTGACTGGTCTGGATTTAATGACCAGCATTACGGGCACTGCATCATCATTGATGAATGTGGGCCCAGGGCTTGGCCCCATTATTGGACCAGCAGGAAATTTCTCCAGCTTAAGCGATACAGCAAAATGGGCGCTTTCTGCCGGCATGCTGCTTGGGCGACTGGAGTTTTTAACCATTCTGGTGCTTTTTACTCCAGCATTTTGGCGCGCGTAATGAGCATCGAACAGCACATCCGAAAATTTGCCTACCCGATAGCAATACTATTTCCCTGGTTGCTAACGCCGATTGCATTTCTGATTGCAGATTACCTACCCGACACCAATGTACAGTTGTTGTATTTGGTGATGGTGGTATTTATCTCTATCAACGTGACTGTTGAACTGGCGATCATCAATGCACTATCCAGTTTTTTTGCCTACAGTTTCTTCTTTGCCGAACCCGATGGTTCCATTCTGATTCATGGCCCCGAAGATCTATTCACCATTTTGTTGTTTGTATTCTCGTCCGTAATTGTGGGCTATATAGCGACCAAGCAAAAACGAAACGTGCAAAAAATTCGTGAACGCGAATTTATGACCGATATCGAATTAGAACTATTGGAAGAACTTCCCAAGGCACAGAACACGGAAGAAGTAATTGCCGCGATGCGCGATGCACTCAAACCCTGGCGAGAAAATTGTGTCCTCATTACCGATGCCGACAACTGGGTGACGCACCCAATGATTCGTCGCTTAACCAATTTGCGCAAAACCTATTTGGAAGAGCTGCTGAAATTGCGCCTGACCCCGGAGGTAATTGAAAAAATTCCCGCCTTGGAACGGGAGCATGATGTTTATTTTCTTTACAACTCGCAGCAAGTAATTGGTTTATTGCGCATCGCAACTGAGAACATCCAGTATTTGCCTAAAGATATTTTTCTACTGTTACTGCGCCAGGTAAATATTTCGCTTGAGCGTACCCGTCTGGCAGCTGATCTTGAAAAAGAAAAAACGGCTAAAGAAAATGAATTACTGCGCTCTGCCCTTCTCTCATCGGTTTCTCACGATTTCCGCACGCCGCTGACCACTATGATTGGTGCTACATCAACGGTGATCGAGTTTGGTGAACATTTGGATAAGCAGCAAACACGCGAACTTCTTGATACAGTTTTGGAAGAAGCGCAACGCCTGAACCGCTACACCCAAAACCTGTTAGATATGACTCGCCTCGGTTTTGGCCAGCTGCAACTGGAGTGCGATTGGGTCAGCGTGGAAGAGATTATGGGGGTAGTAAAAAAGCGTTTGCGCCCATTACTCATCCACAATTATTTAAAGGAAGATATAGATCCAGATTTGCCACCACTTTATGTGCACGCAGCTTTGCTGGAGCAGGCGATATTCAACGTGGTAGATAATGCGATCAAGTTTTCACCGGTTAACGAAAGCATCGATATACACTGCTCAAAAGAAGATGATCGCATGGTGATTACCATTTGCGATCAGGGAACCGGCATTCCCGAAGAGGAGCGGCAAAAAGTCTTTGAGCGCTTCCATACCGCGGAAAAAGGTGACCGTCGTCGCTCGGGAAGCGGTCTTGGATTAACTATTTGCCAAGGAATGATCATGGCCCACGGTGGCAGTGTTAGTATTCACGGAAACCCGAAACGCCTCTGGGATAAAACTAATCCCGGGTGTTGCGTGAGGATTGAACTTCCTGTCACTATTGCAATAGAACAACAAGATATTGGTAAATCCGAAGAATAAAAATTTAACAGGGATATGACACCCGACCTAATTATCGGTGTTTATACTTCCCCTGAAGAATGGAGTAACCATGAGCAAGATTCTAATTATTGATGACGAGCCGCAAATTCGTCGCTTCCTGCAAATCGGCCTTACCGCACAAGGCTACGTTATCCATGAAGCTGATAATGGCAGACAAGGTTTGGCGCTGGCTGCTGAAACACCTCCCGATTTGATTATTCTTGATATGGGCCTGCCCGATCTTGATGGTCAAGTTGTGCTCAAAAAACTGCGTGACTTTTTTCATGCACCCATCATTGTGCTGTCTGTGCGCAATCGTGAGTCTGAGATAGTCCAGGCCCTGGATACGGGCGCCAACGACTATGTTGTGAAACCTTTTGGCATTCAGGAATTGCTGGCACGAATCCGCGGGCTTATAAAAGCCTTTGGGCCGAGCGTTGAAACTGTCCAAAAATATCAGGACGAGCGTATTCTTATTGAGCTGCAAGATCGCAAGCTTACTGTTGATGGTGAAGTCATTAAGCTGTCACGTAAAGAATTTGAATTATTGAAGCGCTTGATCAACAACGCCGGCCGTCTGGTTACCCAGCAACAGTTACTACGTGAAATTTGGGGCGGTACCCATGTGGAAGATACGCATTACTTGCGTATTTTTATCGCTCGTCTGCGCACCAAGTTAGGGGATGATCCATCTAACCCTCGCTATATAGAAACGGAACCCGGTGTTGGTTATCGCTTCCTGCCCAGTGTTGAAAACTAACTATCTGCAATAAAAAAAAGCTCGCAACCACTAAGGCTGCGAGCTCACGTAAAAATACATCCTGGTACACACACATCTCAAAATCTTTTAGGTCACTATTTGCTGTTTAATCTAACGGCAAATTGCACCAACATTCTCTACCAATCCTGATGTCGCTTCACTGATACAACCATGCTTGTTGTTAATAAATTGCGCACCTACCATCATATTATTTACGCATGATGCATCATTGGCCAAAACTCCCATTCCACCTGAGCGTGAAATCACCACTCCGGTAAATGTATTGCCGGTGGCCGCAGTACTCGGATCAGTATTCACCTGCGCAAGAAAAATACCGTGTTGCACGTTGTCGCGGATATGCAAATTAGTAAATGAGTTATCAAGCGAATCGCGCATAAATATGCCCACAGTTTTATTGTCGGCGATAGTTACATCATAGAATTTGTTGTTATTGAATTTGATATCAGTCGAGATACCGGCCGCTTTATTTCCGTATAAATGAATGCCGGAAAATGTGCTGTCTTCAGTTTCGTAACCTGCAAGGCCATCAAATTCATTGTCATATGAGGTGTAGTCGCGAATAGTTAAACGGCGACAACCCAATTCAGTCACAAGTCCACCGGACATAGCACCATACACAGTTACCGATTGCACAACACAATCCAAGCAACGACGAATACTGATGCCATTATTACGCAATGGAAACTCTTGGCTGCACGGCCCTCCCATGCATTCCGCTGTTTGATTGACACGATTTCCATCAATTGTTAAATCAATAACCCGCACATAACGTACCGCATAACTGGGAACATTTTCAGCGGAGCCCATTACAATTACGGGCGCATTAATATGATCTGCAAGACGCAATAAAGTTGCAGGGCCTGCACCGCGTAACGTGACATTATTTTTGTCGATAATAATTGGATGGGTGCAAGTATAAATGCCAGCTTGTAGCGTTAACTCTCCACCTTCCGCCGGTAATTGATTAATTGCTTTTTGAATTGCACTACAGGTTTTTTCTTTAACAGCTTTTGCGGCGTAAGCTGGTATCGAACCGCTAACTAACAGTACTGCGAACAACGCCCAGACAATTTGCGCGCTATGATTGATTTTCATAGTGTGGCCTCTTTCGAACGCGGGATAACATACTCCGCTTATTTAAAGATTAGCTCTTAACAGCATCATCACAATGAAAAATGCGCCTTTAGCCTTAAAAGTTCTAATTTATATTAAAGACCAAATCGCGAGCCATATTAAGTGTGTATTCTAGAAACACAAAAGGGGCCAAAGGCCCCTTTTGTGTTAAGTATTTGATAGCTTTCAGCAAGTTACTCTATTTTCGGCATAAGCGGATTGCAGTTTTTAATCGTAACCCTACCCTCTAATAAACTGCCTTTTGAGTATTCACTGAAAATACAGGTGTTGGTTTTGGGGTCATAATTTTCGATCCACAAATTCTCTTCCTTCCAAGTCGCTTGCATGTGCATTTGCCCGTCAGGGACGGCAATCGACATTACACCACCCAGATTTTTAACGAAGTATTGTTCGTAGTGAAAGTAATAACTTCCCCAACCGATGGCCAGTATCACGAGGGCACCAATCAGACCGACTTTCCATTTTAAGTAGCGACCAACACCCCAAAAAACAAAAATAGCGACACTGATAACGGCAAACCAATACAAATACGTGACCACGGTATATCCCTCTGAGAATAGAAATTACTTCCTATTCAACAGGCTTTTACGTCCCAGCGCAAGTAAACCCAACATCATCAGGCTAAACAGACCAGCGCTACCGCCACCGCCACCGCCTTTGTCTTCTTTCTCGTTGATGAGGGTGTTTTTAGCAGGATTAAGATTTGCAGCAGTATCCGGATCTGCATTCAACACAACAATATTCTGGATCATCATGAAATGATCGCCAGTAACAGGGACTTTATTCGTGTTATCCGCCGCAGTGTAATTGCGCAGCGGTATGCTATCGAAAGGGCTGCCCATATTGAAACGATTCAAGGCAGCGATGGCATCAACAATTGCCATACCATTTCCAGTCACTTGTCCAAAAACAGTGAAGCCGCCGTTTTGTTTATCCAAGTTAGACACGTTGTCATTGCTAAGGTTGATGAACCATTGATTGGTTGCGCTGTTAGCATCACTACCCAGCTTAGCCATGGCAATAGTGCCGCGCACGTTGGAGTAAACAGGTTCATTTGTCACTTTGGCATTTTGTGCGATAGCAACCAAAGGTAGCTCGCCGGTGTACTTATAACCACCGCCCTGAATTACAAATCCGGGAACTGAACGGTGCACGATTGCATTGGTATAAGCATTGGCTTTTACGTAAGCGAGAAAATTCTCCACAGTTTTAGGTGTGGTTTTATCAAAGAGGTTTACTTCAAAATCACCCAGCGGGGTTTGAAATTGCACGGTCGTTGCAGAAGCGGCTTGAGTCATTAAAACGCCAGCACTTAGGCAAGCTGCTGAGATGCTAAGTTTGAGCCATTTAGCCGGGGATACAGACTGGGCGGATGATTGCATGGACGAAAAACCTCTAGTTATAAATAGACTGATGTTGTTGCTAACCAAGCCTTTAGACCCAGCTAGGATTGCCGCATCTTATCCTGAGTGATACTGACTCAACACCTTAAATTTGTTGGAATTTGTAATACTTACGCCAGCTTATTCAGGCTATTCCTCGTCGGTCACTTTCGTCCAATGGCCATTTGGTTGTTGTTTAACCTCATAGCGTGCCCATTGACGAAATTCTGCACGAAGGCAAATACCAGTAGCGTAACCACCAGCGCCAGCCACAATTTTATAAATCACCTGATCTTTACTGGCATTCTGATTATCGGCGGCGTCTACGACCTGACGGACACTCCACAAGTTCCCCAGTTTTCCGTTGCTGTAGAAGTGCCCTGCCACAACCTGCTCAGGGTGGGTGATGTTCTTCTCGGCATGCTGTTTAGCCAGCTCCAGCAGCTGGGTCAGGTTTTCAGCGGTAATATCCACGTAAGAGTTGAGCTGCTCCATAGCGGCAGAGAAATCCTCTTGCGTTAACTCAAATTGACGCTCAGCCGCAGCCGCCGGTTTGACGAGTTTACGGCGGGTAAGATGCGCCGGATAACGGCGCCAGGAGAAGAGCGCGTTAAATGCTATCGCCATGACCATGATGCTGGTGACGTTGATCAGGATGGGAGCAACTAGATAGTAATATTCAAGTCGGTAGATTTCCGGACCGCCGATCACTGCCGCCAGAGCCGTTGCGCCTCCCGGAGGGTGCATACAGCGCAGATAATGCATCACACCGACTGCTAAACCGACTGCCAGTGCCGGCGTCCAGGTTTGATCAGGAAATAGTTGTTGGACAGATACACCAACAAATGCCGATAACAAATGCCCACCGACTACCGACCAAGGCTGGGACAAAGCCCCCTGCGGAACCGCAAACAGTAATACCGCGCTCGCGCCCATAGAGGTAACCATAATCAGGGTACCTGCGGTGTGCATAAATCCGTCCGGAAAGCACCAGCGAGTGCCCCAATAGACCGCCACAATCCCCAGAAAGGCCCCCACAGCGGAAATGATTTTTTCGCTGTGACTGGTCGTGTTGCGCTCTATACCCAAATACAGGCGAGCTTCGTGAATGATGTGTTTGATTGTCATGGTAAATTCCATCGCACCAATAAAGTGCGGAATCCTAGATGTTTATCGCGCCGACTGCAAATAGCCGCTTGACCTTCCCCTTGGGGAAAGGTTTAGTCTTGGGCAATAGCATTTGAGAGGATCGAATTGTGTCCGGTAATCAGCAGGAATTAGAACTAGCCATTAGCGGGATGAACTGTGCCTCCTGCGTCGCCCATGTCGAGAAGGCGTTAGTTTCAGTAAATGGTGTCAGCTCTGCCAGCGTCAACCTCGCCACCGAGCGAGCGCATTTGGTGCTTGCACGCCCGGTTGCCGCTGAAGACCTCATCCTTAGCGTTGAGCAAGCTGGCTATAAAGCCGCCTTTGCCAACACTAATGATCGCAACGAACAAGCTGATCGGCGTAAACAGGAACGCTTGCAACTTAAACAAAGGTTCTTTGTAGCACTGATCGCAACTGCCCCCGTCTTTGTAATGGAAATGGGCGGCCATTTAGTGCCTGCCTTTCATCATTGGATAATGACGAATCTCGGGATCTGGAGTTGGATTATTCAAGCCGCGCTGACGACCCTGGTGATGTTCGGCCCCGGCCGCGCTTTTTATCAAAAAGGATTGCCTGCGCTGCTGCGCTTGCAACCGGATATGAACTCCCTGGTCGCCCTCGGTAGTCTTGCTGCCTGGGGTTATTCATTAGTGGCAACCTTTGCCCCGATTCTGTTGCCTACCGGAACAGTAAACATCTACTTTGAAGCAGCGGCTGTCATAGTCACGCTGATTTTGCTCGGGCGATTGATGGAAGCAAATGCGCGGGGTCGCACCAGCGATGCAATTGCCCGCCTGGTAAAGCTCCAACCCCATGTGGCAACGAGAGTGAAAGGTGAGCAACATGAGACTGTGGATATCGCCCAGATCCATGTAGATGACCTATTACTGGTTCGTCCCGGTGAGCGAATCGCATTGGATGGAGAGATTATTCAGGGAGCTTCTTATATTGATGAGTCGATGATGACCGGCGAGCCCATACCGGTAAGTAAAAGCACAGGAGCGCAAGTGATTGGCGGTACGCTCAATACCAACGGATCGTTTACCTACAAGGTCACTAAAATTGGCAAAGAAACATTGCTTGCCCAAATTATTGATCTGGTTGAGTCCGCGCAAGGTTCCAAACTTCCCATTCAGGCGTTGGTAGACAAAATCACCCAATGGTTTGTGCCAGTAGTAATGCTAATTGCCGCGCTCACTTTTATGGTGTGGCTTATTGTTGGCCCTGAACCAGCGCTTGGTTTTGCGTTAGTCAATGCTGTCGCTGTGCTTATCATCGCCTGCCCCTGCGCCATGGGCTTGGCAACACCAACATCGATTATGGTTGGCACCGGCCGCGCTGCGAATCTTGGTTTGCTGTTTCGTCGCGGCAGTGCATTACAGACATTAGCCGAAGTAAAAACAATTGCATTTGATAAAACCGGCACTCTGACTATTGGCCAACCTACCCTCACAGATTTTATTGTCGCGCCCGGATTTGAGAAAAGTTTTGTGCTTGCCCTTGCCGCAACCGCTGAACAACATTCCGAGCACCCGATTGCCAGCGCACTGGTAAAAGCAGCAGAAGCTGAAAACATTTCTCTCGGCAATGTGGAAGCCTTCGAAGCAATTACAGGTTCCGGACTAAAAGCAACTGTATCAGGACGAACAATTCATATTGGTGCTGATCGCTTGTTCACTCCACTCGGTATTGCGCTGGATTCATTTCTTGAAAGTGCACAACAATTGGCAAGCGAAGGAAAAACGCCAATTTATATTGCGATCGATAACCAGATCGCTGCGGTGATGGCACTGGCAGATACGGTAAAATCCGGCACCACCGAAGCCTTAAAAGCCCTGCATGATCTAGGTTTTAAAATTGCGATGATCACTGGCGACAACCAACGCACTGCAGATGTGATTGCACGCCAATTAGGTATTGATCTGGTAGTCGCCGAAGTATTACCCAAGCAAAAAGTGTCAGCCGTTAAAAAGCTGCGCAAGCAACACGGCGCGATTGCATTTGTAGGCGATGGAATTAACGATGCACCAGCGCTTGCCGAAGCCGATCTTGGTTTGGCGATTGGAACAGGTACTGATATTGCGATAGAAAGCGCGGACCTTGTCTTGGTAAGCGGAGGTATCGATGGTGTACCCAAAAGTATTTCACTTGCGCGAGCAACCATGCGCAATATCAAACAGAATTTATTTTGGGCATTTGCCTATAACGCCGCATTAATTCCGCTTGCTGCAGGTGTGGCTTATCCGATATTTGGTGTACTCTTATCACCTATGCTTGCTGCCGGCGCAATGGCACTATCCAGCGTGTTTGTAGTTACCAATGCATTGCGACTAAAAACCTGGCGTTATGAATACACAACCGAAAAACTAAACTGACCGCAAACGATTAACAACATGATTGCACGCAAACGCTTACACATGATTGTGATTGCCCTCTGCCTGTGGCTTCCGCTGCAGGCGATTGCCGGGCAATGGCTGCACTGCGCGCAAATTGAATCCAGTCTGGCGCAATTGGATTCAGCAGCGGAACCTAAACCTCATCCTTCCTGCCATGACTCTGTGCCTGATGCGCAGTTTGATAGCTCGACAACTAGCAATCACCATCCAATATCCACCGACACCAAATCTTGCAATCATTGCCAATTTTCTTGCAGTTGGCACTCCGCTTTAGTGGTACACGAATTAACACCCATGGGTATTTATTCGGAAAGCACTTACATCCAATTTAAAGTTTCCTCTCCCGCACAGCCCGCATTGGAAACCCCTCAACGGCCACCGCAATTCTGCGCGTAGTTTTTATTTGCAAGCGCGTTAGATCGCTGCTGCAAGCTAAACCAGCGTGTCGATTTCTCATATCGATTTGATGCAACCATTAACCTAAATCGTTGTGCAAAAGCAGGCGATCAACAGTTAAGGATTTCAAAAAATGAACACCACCAACCTGCTCACTCGTAGCAGCTTTCTACTATGCGCCACTTTATTGTTGAGCGCATGTGCCACTACGCCGCCAGATACCGCCAAGGCACTGATAGAGCAACAACTCAGCGCGCGCTACCCCACTGCGAAACTATCAGCTACAGCGCCCGTGCTCGCCAACAAAACACTTGGGCTGGACGATGCAGTTCAAACACTGCTTGGCAAGTCACCACAAGTTCGCATTGAACTGGCGCAATTAGGTATTGCCAATGCGCAACAACTACAGGCTGAGTTAATCAGCAATCCGCATATTTCTCTCGGTGCATTAAGGCCAGAAGATGGCGGGCGCTGGCAATTGGATGCGGGCTTGAGCCTGCCTTTATTGGAGCTGTTCACTCGCCCATTGCGGCGCGAGATGGCGCAAGAGAATCTGCTGAGCACGCAGCTACACCTGCAGGACAAACTGCAGAAACTGATTGCAAAAACGAGCACTGCTTATTATAGCGCGATAGCGGCACAACAACATTTACAAGTAGCTCGAACCATGTTCGATGCAACGCGTGCGCGCCAGCAATTAGCCGATAGCATGTATCGCGCTGGCAACCTATCAGAAAATAACTTCCTATTTTATGACAATGAATTGCGTCGTGTTCAGCAGCAAGTAAAGCAACGCGAACTTAAAGCGCAGAAATCCTATCTGAAGCTACTGAATGTTATTGGTTTGGATTCAACTCAAGTAGTAATACTGCCTACACAATTGCCGCTCCTGCCCTCGGATGATTTCAGTCACGCCACACTGTTCGCACAGGCTCAAAGTGACCGGTTAGATTTACAGATTGTGCAACAACAATCACGCCTGCTTGAACAACGTAGCAATCTGTTGCGCAAAGAAAATGGGTGGAGGGATATGACCATCGGTGTAAACGCCGAGCGAGAATTTGATGGTGCAAAAAATATCGGCCCGGAAATTGAATTAGCCTTGCCATTATTTAATCGCAACCAAGGAAAGCTGGCCACGGTAACGGCGCAGCTGGAAAAAAATAAAGCGCAACTGGATCAGTTGCGACTCAATACAGATAGCGAAATTGCGCAAGCGCTTAATCAAATGCAGTCGAGTCGCAGCCAATTGGAGTTAATTACATCCAGTCTGCAAGTCGCGGGGAAACGAGTACTGCTATCCAATCGCGAAGTTAATTTTATGCTCAGCAGTCCGCTCGAATTGCTCGACATTAAACGCCAGGAAATTCAACTAGCCCACGATTACACCAACGAGCTAGCAGCCTACTGGCAAGCGCGCACACAGCTGGAACTGGCAATTGGACGCGCGCTACCAACATCTGAATCGATAAAACACAACGGCATGGATCATAGCAAAATGGATCATGGCGATACTCATCACGACCATATGAACCATAAAGAAATGGATCACAGCAATATGAATCATGCCGACCACACCAATGCCGCCAGTGAACATGAGGAGCATCACCATGATTAATCGTCGTACGCTTTTACTCGGCAGTGCAGCTGGTCTGGTTGCTGCAAGCCTACCTTTACAAGCGCAGCAGAATCATGCTGCCCATCAACATGGCACTGCGGCGGCGAGTGATCATAGTCGCCACACAAATGTCAAAAAAGGCGCAGCAAAAACAACATCAAAAATACCCACAGTTTCCACCAAAAAGCCGCAGCCAACCGATCAAGGTTACACACCGGTAATTACCCCCAATGCTCGCACTCTCCCCTATCGGATGAGTGATGGGGTAAAAGAATTTCATTTAATTGCCGAGGAAGTTGAGCACGAATTTGCACCGGGCACAAAAATAAAGGCCTGGGGTTACAACGGAGCAACGCCCGGCCCGACATTAGAAGCCGTTGAAGGTGATCGCGTGCGAATTTACGTCACCAATAAATTACCCGAACACACCAGCATGCACTGGCACGGCATTTTATTGCCTTGGGGAATGGATGGTGTGAGTGGATTAACACAGCCTGCGATTAAACCCGGCGAAACATTTGTGTACGAATTCACGCTGGAACAACACGGCACACATATGTATCACCCGCACGCCGATGAAATGGTGCAAATGGCGATGGGTATGATGGGTATGTTTATTATCCATCCGAAAGAGCCGGTTACTCCGAAGGTTGATCGCGATTACGTTGTGCTCTTGCACAACTGGGCCGTGCATCCCGGCACTTATCGCCCCGATCCAAGCGTAATGAGTGAGTTCGATTTGTGGACAATGAACAGCAAAGTATTTCCCGCGATTGAATCTATGGTCGCACAAACCGGCGAGCGCATTCGAATTCGCGTGGGTAATTTATCTATGTGGAATCATCCGATCCATTTGCACGGCGTGCAATTTGAATTGACGGGTTCCGATGGCGGACGTTGGCCAGAATCGCAGTGGCGCAAAGAAGTCACCGAGATTGTTGGTGTAGGGCAAACACGCGACTTGGAATTTATTGCAGTTCCAGGCGATTGGGCTTTTCATTGCCACATGAGCCACCACACCATGAATGCAATGGGGCACGGCGTACCCAATATGCTCGGAGTGAAACAACCCGAGTCAGTAAGCAAAGTATTGCCGGGATACATGCCAATGGGTGAAAACGGCATGGCTGAACATCAAGTGCATGTAGACATGGGCCACATGCCTGGCCCGGAAAATACTTTGCCAATGATGATGGGCGAAGGTCGCTACGGAAAACTCGAGATGGGCGGAATGTTTTCAATGATTCGCGTGCGCGATCAATTGGGTGAGGATGCCGGTTTTTATTCACCCCCTGAGGGAACCCAGGCGAAAAAAGTCGCGCGTGTGCCAGATGGAATTCCTACGTAAATAATACTTCCTCTGGCTCGATATAAATCGAGCCAGAGGAAAACAGTTAACGCAATTCTATATGCTCAACGAATACTAACCTACGCCCTTTCGATAAGGGCACTCCCGTATAAGGTGTGTTGTCATCCGTTGGATATTCCTCGTATTCCGCAATCACAATGCGATAACCTTCACTAGTGATATCGCGGGGACTTTCAACAAATCCCTCCCACAAAGGCTTAGGTTTTATCCAACGCTCAATTAGATTGGAATCAATACGATTCGTTCTGATTAGTGAGCCAGATATTGAATTGCGTAGCCCGCTAAATTGTAAGCGCTCAAAAGTGCTGAACCGGTTTATTGTAATCGTTTCAGAGGAGTGTTCTTCTCGTTCAACATTAGTTTGTTTGCGATTTCCCTCTGCAACTCTGCGCCAACCAAAGTCAGTTCCAAGCGAAGGATCAAGACGCTCAAGCCATACTTCAACCACACTAGTGGCCGCGGGACTGCGTTGTTGGAAACGTGGCAGACGAGCCAGCACTTCACGCGCTCCCGCAGAGTTACTGTAAGTAGAGCCATGAAGGCTTACGTCAAAACCGTTGGTGAGTGAGTTGTGGCGTATCGTCGCCCAGCGATCCATGGTGAGCTGCATAAAATCGGCAAGCACAATTTCAGAAAGATGTGCACCACCAACAGAAGTTGGCTGATAGCGTGCTAATGCAAGGCGCACAAATGGCCAGTAGCTATCGCCATGGTCTATTTCGATATCGCAATACCAAAGCTTCCGCTCCTCATCGAAATATACGTCGTGTGGTGCGATATCCACCGTTGAATCACCAACAGATAATCGTGTTTGAAACTCTCCCGGCATTTGCTTCGCTTCACTCGCTGGCGCGCCCGGCGGCAGCCATCGACCAGTCGCATCAGGTTGTAAACGTGCACGCGGGAAATTACTGATGCGGGGCGCCAAACCTGCAACTGCAGGAGAGTTCCAAATTGGATCGCTCCCCCACTGTGTAATGAAACTTTTGCTGGGGCGAGAAAGTGGATCTTTTTCAGGGTCTTTGGTGTACCCAGACTCAGGCAGCACTACCGCCAACATTTCACCATAACCACTGCTGTTCCAAGGGCGATCAAGATAGACACGCAGTCCGCCACCACGTCGCCATATATGCTGCGCACCATCTTCTGTACGTGCACGGGACCAACCAAAGGTAGGCACAACATAAAGCACCTCAGGTGCAGGTGGAGGAGCTGAGTTAGGTATCCAGGTAACTGCGCTCGCGCCATAGAGATGAATATGTTCCTCAGTTTGTGCTGGCTCCCCGGTCGCATCGAAGCCGGGTCTGAATAACAATTCCGGTGGCAAATATTCGCGATAGCGTGTTGTTGCATTAAGTCTGTATTCGATCCGACGATAACGAGTATCGCCAAACTCATGGCGTTTTTCGGATTCAAAATCCGTTCGCGGTTTGTTGATGCCAATAACATCTGGGCCATGTTCTTCAGAAGGTAAACTGTGATCACGCAATGCGTGCTGATCGGCGAGAAAATCTTTTATATCAGTAATCTTTACTTGAAAAGCCATATCCTCTCGTTTCACGTCACCCACATCCGACCCATTCATTGGCTCATGCCAGGTCGCTTGCAGATCAAGGCGATCGGTACTTTTCAGGCTGCAATTTGCAAATAAACGAGGAATTGCAAATGTGGAACCGATATTACGATCTATATATATCGAACGAATATCTGGCTGAATCAATGGACGTTGCACTGCGTGCACCAAATCAATTTCCTGCCATGGTGTAAACAACCACGAGCGACCATCCAACGTAGCCTTTGCAATTTTTTGTTGTGCGGCTTCATCTAGCCATTGCCAAAGCCCCATGCGTTCAACAAGATCACGCTTTAGAATACGCATCGATAAACGCAGTTTTACTCTCTCACCTTTTGCCAAGGGAACCCGGAGGACATGTGATTGCTCCTCGTAAAATGTTTTAGCGAGCGGATCCACATCTTCGTACAAATCAATTCGGAATGGCTCAGCCTCGGGCCAGGTTGCATCGTTTCGATACAACGGAATTCGAATAGTTTCCTGTGGAGAAATTGCAGGATGATCAACAAACCAGGCAGATACCACTTGCGCCATTGGATCTGCTAAATAACTCATACGAGCGCCTGCATTCCACACTGCATAGTGCGTATCTACCTCAGTACCTTCTCTATCAAGTGGCCCTTTCATGGGAAATATTGTTTGCCATAAAGATGCATTCGCATCATTTATAGGAAAATCCTTTTCCTTAGCTAGCATTTCGTAAGCAGCTGAATTGAGTGTACCAGCGTGATCGAGCACGCCATGCAATTCAGCCTCATGAATTGTTGATTGTGGCGGTACAGCGAAACGCTCGCATTGTTGAGTGGATAAACTGGAATCATCAAAACTGTCATTGAAACTTCGAATCACCAATCGATACATCGACTCACCAAAATCAGGCTGCTTAACCCCATGGTCACGAGATATGCCTGGTAAGGCGAGAATCGGAGCGGCAATGGGTTCAAACCGCAAAAATGCCTGCGCTTCTTTTTCCGGATTTTCCGGTCCGATATTTTGTTCCGTAGGCTGTAACGAATTACCGGCGATATCGACAGCGCGAGCGCGCAAAGCATAGCGACGACCGTAACGCAGGCGTGGCAGCGATCCGGGAACCGCTTTGAATTGCGACTTGAAATCCAATCCTTCCAAAGCCTCTGCCCCCTCAGTGAACTGTGGTCTTCCGTCAGATCCTTTGTCAGCTTTGGTATCTTTGCCAATTGCCCTACCCGGTTGCGGTGCAGCTAAACTCCAACCGCCCCATGACACCATCGATTCATGCAAATACAAAATATCCTGGTTATAGGTTGGATCAGGCGAGCGGGTGGCCGCCATCTGTACTGTTGCTTCCTCTTCACCGGCTAAAGGATTTACCAACAAACGCTCGGCAGCAAACATATAGTCAGCTGTGCGCCGACAGAGTGAGCGCCACACTTTTACTTTTGTATCCCACACATCAATACGATAACCACGAACAAGATCCTCCGCCCAAAATTGAATTCCCTGTTGGGTTTGTGCATCGCTTAAATGTTGTTTATTCACAGCGAAACGCTGCTTAAGCAAATCACCACGATCTTTGCGAACGAGAGAGATTCCGGCCGTACGCAAACTCGGCGCCCCCGCCCGTTTTTCATGCCGACTAACATCATCCAATAAAATTGCCGGATCTACTTTTGCTTGAGCATCGTAAGTACCGAGTGAGCGAGCAAAATTCATTAGCTTTAGAGCAGCACTATCAATATCCGCTTGCACAACTGCATAACTGTCAGAATGACTGTAAATATCCAACAGTCCTTGATGAATTCGTATTGCCTGCTCTGGATTTAAACCAGGATTTGGTGTGCTTAAAAATTGCTGTTGATCATGGGTAACATAGGTTATTGGTGCAGAATCAATATTAATATTCAACGGGGTTGCAAGCCCTTCAGAAAACTCAACCATCACTTCCAGAGCGATATTATCGCCTTTGGGAAATTGGTCGCGACTCAATGAAAAATCGACAACCAACCCCAAACGACGCAGTAAAGTGGGATAATTATTCATGGCCGCAATTGCACGATGAAAATGCATGGTCTTCACAAGATCTTCTTTCGAAGGCTCAGGTGGACGCTCAAATTCTTCAACAGTTTCAGAAATCCTTTTATCGTCGGTACGCGCAACCTGTTTGATAGCTTTTGGCCGTAATGGTGGAGTATGAAACAATTCAAAACGTGCGAGGTGATGTATTTTTCGCTGTAGATCACTGCCCTTCTCGATCGTATCTCCAGCTTTTAATAAGGCATCAAGTGTTGCAAAACGACGACCTATTTTAGACTCTGCGGTATTGTTCTCTGGCAAAAAATCTTTGCCGTGCCTTTTATTTCCCCAGCGATCAACCTGTTGCACACTTTCAACCAGATCGCGCCACAAATTATTATCGAGCAAGTCTGCGCCAATGCGCGGCAGATTTTCGTTAGTGCGCACAGCCAAATCTGCATACATCTCTTTAACTAAACGCTGCACTTCAACCGTGCTATAAGACAATACATTGCTATCTAACAGATCAGTTACATCTCGTTGCACATCGTAGCTTTCGACATAAAAATTCGCTTTAAATAACGCACACCACACATCCGAATCAGGCGAACCTATAGTAGTGTCATGACGGCTGGCACCTTCAATATCTCCTAAGGATGATTTGGCGATAACCTGACCATTCGCAACAAATGAAAATCTGGCACTGGCCAAGGTCGCAGGCCAATCCAACCATTCTGGGAAACTGGAAAGCTCCTGGGCATTGGCCTCCGCATCCAATTTTGGTGCAACCATAACGGATATACGTACTTCTTTTTCGTCAGCAGAAATACCATTTGGTAGACAAGTCCATATCAATGTTTGCTTGGCCATTACACTTCCTCCGGCGCGAACGCAGCGCAATATTCAGTCCATGATTCTTTATTCATTAGATCGTTAAATTTTGGGTCAGCAGCACCACCACTAAATTCTTTTCGGCATCGTACGGGAATGGAGAAGCTAACGAGCACTACCTCAAACTCCACAATCAATTCCGCTTCGCCATAAACAATTGACTCACCACTGCTGTTCTCATAGGCGAGCTGCAAGTTAAACGTAAGTGATGCTGAAAATATTGCGATGATCGTCAGCTCGCCATGAATACGCACGTAACCCGCTAGCACGACACGCTTGCCTTCGGCATCGTCTTTCCAGTTAAAATAAACCCCGGCTTTGATCTCAACCATGCCGGATGCGACTACGAGATTTAATGAAACCGCCGCGCCGAATTCCAATGCTGCTTCAATTTCCTGAACCCCTTTAGCACCAACCGTAGCTGCGAAAAAACCTCCTCCACCGAGTAACGATACGGTCAAACTAAACGGGCGTTGTCGCTCAGCAAAATTAAACCGAACAGAAGCTGGGCGATTATCAAAAGGCAAATTAAATGCGGCACCCAGAGTGACATTGGATAAAGAAAAAATGCCTACCTCAATCGTTGGCAAATTGAGTGAGTAACTCGCGGAAATACCGCTTGGCGTTACACTTAAGGATGGAGGATCAGAAAAACCATTACTGGGGATAAAATCGCGCAGGCTATTTACAAACTCCAACGGGCCACCAAATCTCACCGCATCGTCATGATTAAGCTGTACGGAAACATCAGGCTTTTGGCCTGGGCTAGCGGTAAATGCCAGTTTATCGAAATGCAGAATAATGCAACCGTAGAGATTGAGTTTGAATTTTTCTAAGGCTGCATTAGCGGACTTTTGTGCTGTCTGGGGATTATTGATTGGTACAAATGTTCTACCGCTCATTGTGAGTTTAGAACCCTGTAACTCATCAGGGATCAATAAATTTTTCTCGTCCGATTTTGATATTGTTGTTATCCAATCAAAACGGGTTTCAATATGGCTTGTGGTTTCTGTGGATATAAATTTAGGGGCATTAGCATGATTAAGTGCAATGGCACCAACACCTTTAAAAAGATCAACTAAGGTAATTCCACCAATCAACGTTGCATCAGGTGAAAAATAGTCGAACAGTTCAATTTGGTTGTTAACTGAATTTTTTATTGCATTTTCAGGCGATTGCCCTTTTTTACTTGCTATTGGCCCAGACAATTTTGATAGCCCATAAATTGCCATCTGCGGTGCAGCCAAACCACCTAAACTATCAGTTTGCTGCCCCCCCTGCCCTCCTTCAAACTTTAATTCCGCCGGACCATTTGGTCCAACCACTAAAAAAACCTGCCCTTCATTTTTGCCTGCATGTTTAACAACATCAGGATATTGCATCACAATTAGATCATTCCGCCCGATCAGTTTTTGCAGAACCGGAACACCTAATTCAGCAAACTCCATTTGCGGATGAAAGTTAGGGTTTGTCGTTTTTGTCTTGCCATTATCCCCAACATTGAAACTCAACAAATGTGTTGCAAGTGTGGAATCACCTTCTTCTTTATCGAAGCGAATACTTGCCCCGTTCATATTGGTTTCACGGCAAGTTGCTTTGTCACTCGCGTTGTAGGCATCGCGCATTATTGAATTGTGATCGCGATTAACCAATTCACTGACAAACAACATGGGCAAGGAAAAACTCACACTGCGGTTATCACGATCAATTGCTGACACTTCAAAATTGAATAATTTTTGATTAGCTTGGTTTAATGGCACTTTGGGCCAAAACGCCATGCGGTCAGTAATTCCAGGATGCTCATGTCCAAACGCTTTTTTCGGAGAGGTAAGATCCGGCGTAATTCGTGTAAGCAATTCCACTTGTGTAAAAGGAAAATTACGTCCGCCGAATTCATGCTCGCTTCCGTCATAACGGCGTACGCGTTCACGCACAACGATAAAAAAACGCTGCCGTAACACGGCTCTACGACTATTAGTATCGCCTTCAAATTTTCGCTCTGTCACCTTTACCAAGGACGCAGCATGACCAAAGGGCAAGAGAAAACCGCTGTAGACAACACGCACATAATGATCTCGCCCGAGCGTTGCAAGATGTCGCCATTGCTCCAGATCTACCCCTTTGGGTCTAATTGCCCAATCACCTTCCGAATCCAGCAATCCACCGAGAGCGGATAGCTGTAGACGTTTGGCAGTACTCGCGCGCGGAATATAGTTGTGACGCGTAACATCGCCACGCCGCTGACGATAATTACCCATCAGATTAACCAGCATTTTGCGGTCTTGCGTATCAAGGCTCATGCGAAATGGTCGGTTCACATTTTCTGCAACCTGTTCGTCATCAAGTAGATAATCAGGTGACCAGATTGCTCGCACTTTTGCTGCTGTTTCAGCATCCCCACGCTCTGTAATTAAACGCGTATGCCATAGCTCAGTTACACCTTGCGCCACATGTGGGAAAATACGGTGACGCCAACGTGCATCTTCAATAGGAGAAAGGATTAAACGGTAAGGTAATTCGAGCGCGGTTACGTGCTCCGCAGGTTCATGAGGTAAACCTGTCAAAAAAGAAATGTAAGGCAGCTTTTCAAATAGTTGGTGCTGATCAAAATTAACATTCAATTGTATGGCTGTATCGGATAAAAGACCTGCTGATTCCAGTGCGAGCGTGGCGAGCGTAGCAAAATGCAAATCCCCTTCACGTAACTCAGGATTCTGACTGAATAAAAATTCAGACTTTCGCAAAACGCCGGCCCACATGACACCACCAATTTGCGATCTGCCGGCGTCAGTAAACCCACCAGCCGATTCACGGGTAATTCGTTGCACTGCGTAATTCAGTGCTGTTTCAAACTCTACAGCAGCCCGGTTGCTAATTTGCCTGACAACCGCGTTGCGCAATTCCTTAATAACTACCCTATCCAGAAAAAAATCGAACTGTGTATCAGGGGTGTCTGCTTTGGCATTACTATCAAGGCTCATTTTCCAATCGCGCATCGCATCAAGAACTGCATCAAGCGTAAAAGGAATTTCTTCAATCGCAGCATCCATTACGAATGCGACACGGCTGGCGCCGGCCATGCGAATACGAACTAAATCGACGCCTTCAGCAGCAGAGGAAGCAACGCTTTGCAATTCATTATCGACGAGTTTTGTCTCGGTGATTTTGTTGAAGGTTGGACTTTCCTTTTTTACACCCTGCACATCTGCAGGAAGTGTTTTGAGCGGTGAAGGTTCGCCGACGAATGCTTCTTCGCCAAATGCTTGTGGAGGAAACTCAACAATCAGGATGCCGTGTTTTTCAGGGTTTGAGCGGCGCAAAACTGGCTTGCCCTCCGCGCCACCCTCAACTTGCAGGTTTTCAAACAGAAGGTCAAACACCAGCAAGTCGTCGGGTCGTCGTACATGAAAGCGAACTTGCTCTCCAGTACCTATGCGCAAACGTCGCAACAACTGTGCAACACTCGGAATCAATGTCGATTGAAACCTTGTCTCAAAACCCTCAACGACCCTGCTAGCCATAATTCATCTCCTGTTGAATATTCGTTCAGAAGCTAACACGGCTGATCGCGTTAATTCACGGCAATATTACCGTTCGATCAAATAATGGCGGCGAAATTTTGATCGGAGCTGACCTGAAGCTGTCCCACGTGAGGAAAGCCTCCCGTCGAAGTGTTAAATATTGTTCACGTTCGTCAATTCCCGCGCCGCTTGATCCCAAGCGCCCTATAATTCCGGCTGACTATAAGACCGTCCAAAGTGACTAAAACCATAATTAGCTGTGAGCCTCCCATGAAAAAACGCCCGCTCGGTATTCCGCTATCCCGTTTCCTGATTGTTCCTGTTGTTGGATCGCTCATCTTATTTGGCGGCTGCTCGGAAAAAACAACCAACACGCCCGAAGTGCAGCAGTCGCAGGCTAGCGCTGCATCAAGTAGTCCAGCACTGGAAATTATCCGCATCACCCCGGAAGAAGCGAAGAAAGAGGCGGAAGCCATAGAGCCGCAAGTGCCCTTGACCTTGGCGGAGGGGATTACCGGTGAACTCTGGGCATCAGAAAAATTATTGGGCGATACGGTCGCGATCCACGTAGATGACAAAGGTCGCATTTGGGCGGGCATCACCCAGCGCAGCAATAACTCAGAATTTGATATTCGCGCTTACCCGGACTGGGAACATCCATCGGTAGCATTTTCATCTGTGGAAGATCGCCGCCAGTTCCTGCACACCGAACTAGCACCGGAAAAAAGTGCGCAAAATGAAAAAATTCCTGACCGCAATAATGATGGCAGCCACGACTGGCGCGATCTTGCAGTTGTGAAAGAAAAAGTAGTTCGCCTTGAGGATACCCAAGGCAGCGGCAAAGCCGATTTTGCGCAAACCGTTGTGGAGGATTTTAATAGCGAAGTCACTGACGTTATTGGCGGTATGTTTTATAACGACATGACGGATACTTTATTTGTAAACGTTGCACCGGATTTTTGGAGTTTAAAGGACACCAACAATGACGGCGTGATGGATAGCAAAGTATCGCTTGCTAATGGTTATGCGGTTCACATTGGTTTTAGTGGCCACGGCCTTTCCGGTGCGACTCTGGGGCCAGATGGAAAAATGTATTACAGCATGGGCGATATCGGCACCAGTATTACCGATAGCACCGGAAAAAAATGGCACTACCCTAATCAAGGTGTTGTTGTGCGCAGCGAAGTGGACGGCAGCGACTTTGAAGTTTTTGCGGCAGGCACACGCAATGTGTATGAATTTTCCTTTGATAAATACGGCAACTTTATCAGCGTCGATAACGACGGTGATCACGTCGGTGAATACGAGCGCGTAGTGCATTTGATTGAGGGCTCGGATACTGGCTGGCGAATCAATTGGCAGCTGGGAAAATATATAGATCCCAAAAACAATAAATACAAAGTCTGGATGGATGAGGATTATTACAAGCCGCAATTCAAGGGCCAGGCTGCACACGTATTGCCACCGGTTGCACCTTATCACGCAGGCCCTGCCGGTATGACTTACAACCCGGGCACTGCATTTAATGACCAATGGAAAGATCACTTCTTTGTGGTGGAATTTGTTGGCTCTGCAACACGCGCAGGCGTAAATGCATTTACGCTAAAACCGAAAGGTGCGAGTTTTGAATTGGCGAGCGACAAAAATGTATTCCGTGGCGTGCTCGCAACCGGTTTGGATTTCGGCCCTGATGGTGCGCTCTACTTGAGCGACTGGATTGAAGGTTGGGGCTTGAAACAAAAAGGTCGCGTGTGGAAATTGGATACCCCCGATACTGCGGGCAATCCAATCCGCAAAGAAACCCAAGCACTGCTCGGGAGTGATTTGCGTAAAGAATCAGCCGAGAAACTTGTCTCTCTTTTGAGTCACGCCGATATGCGCGTGCGCCAAAAAGCCCAATTTGCACTGGTAGAAAATCAGCAAACAAAAGCGCTGCAAAATTCTGCCATTTCATCGGGCAACCAATTTGCGCGCATTCATGCCATTTGGGGTCTAGGGCAAATCCTACGCAAAAATCCAGCTGAACACGCCGTACTAATTAATCTTCTGCAAGATGCAGATCCTGAAATTCGTGCACAAGCGGCAAAGGTATTGGGCGATGCACGCACTAAAGAAGCCACCACTAAATTAATACCTTTGCTTGCCGATAAAAATCCGCGGGTAAAACTTTATAGTGCACAGGCCTTAGGCCGCATTGGCGCGCAGGAGGCTATAGCTCCAATCATCGATATGGTTGAAGCAAACAACGAGCAAGACGTTTACTTACGTCATGCTGGCGCAATTGCTTTAGCGCGTATCGGTAATCAAGATGCGCTGGGCAAGTTATCTACTCATCCTTCAGAAGCTGTTCGTATTGCGGCAGTAGTGGCATTGAAACAACTGGAAAGCCCTGCCCTCGCCTCATTCTTAAACGATAAAAGTGAGTTTGTTGTTACCAATGCTGCGCGTGCGATTAATGATGATGCCTTGGTCACTGATGCATTACCTGCGCTGGCACAATTACTCGACGCACCCAAATTCACTAACGAACCGTTTTTACGCCGCGTAATAAATGCGAATGTTTACGCGGGTGGCAACACAGCCGATAACGCCAGTCGTTTGATTCAATTTGCCCAGCAAAAAAATATCGCTGGTTCTTTGCGTGCAGAGGCAATCAACGCTGTTGCCGTCTGGGGCGATTCATCAAAGTATGACCGTGTAACCGGTATGTATCGCGGTCCGCTAACACATCCGCAAACAGAAGCAGTTACGGCAATTACCGCAGGCTATCCAAAATTGTTGGCCGATAAAGAACCAATCGTGCGCGAAGCCACTGTGCAAGCTTTGGGTGAGTTGAATATCCAAAGTGCAAACAAACAATTAGTTAGTATGCTGTCGCAAGACTCGGCACCATCTGTGCGTATTGCCGCACTGTATACCCTCAAAAAATTCAAGCCGAACAATATGGGCGATCTGGTATTTTCTGCATTAAAAGATAAAAACCAGTCAGTGCGCATGGAGGCTTTGGCGATGGTGCCTGAATTAAACCTTCCCGTTCAACAAGTGGTTGATATGCACGCGCTCTTGTTAAAGTCCGGTACTACCGGCGAACAACAAGCGGCAATGCTTTCCCTCGCTAATGTTAAAGCACCGGAAGCAGAGGCAGTATTCGGCCAACAAATGGCATTGTTGCTAGAAGGAAAAATCGCGCCTGAAGTCCAACTGGAATTAATCACCGCGGCTGAAAAAATTGGCAGCCCCTCACTTAAAGAACAGCTTGCCACTTACGAAAGTAAAAAAGATCAAAACAATCCGCTCGATGTGTATCGCGAAACTATTTATGGTGGTGATGCAGAAAAAGGAGTTTCCCTGTTTCGCTACAGCAACTCAACGCAATGTGTTCGTTGCCATATGGTGGGTTCGCGCGGTAATCGTGTTGGACCAGACTTAACTACAATTGCTACACGCATCACTCGTGAACAAATGCTTGAAGCATTGGTAGCTCCTGCTGCACGTATCGCTCCCGGATTCGGCAGAATTACCGCCGTGTTGAATACGGGTGAACGCATTGAAGGTTCTTTCGATGCAGAAACCAAAACCACGATGACGATTACTGCGGCCGACAAAAAACACGAAATCAAACGTGCAGATGTTGCGAGCATTGAAACAGGCGGCATTTCGCCCATGCCGCCAATGGGGTTAGCATTAACTAAAGAAGAACTGCGCGATCTTGTGGCTTACCTCGCAACACTTAAAGAAGAAGTGCATGAAGGTCACTAAGCGCTAATGCGCTAACCGCAAATTAGTAACCATAAATAAAAGTCCCCGCAGATGCGGGGATTTTTATTTTTCAGTGGCTTAACCATTACTGTCGGAATCAACAGCAATAATATTGGATGCATCTTCGGCACCGTAATAAAGCACACCTAATTTGATACGATCTCGCCCACTGGCAACTCGATGTTTATTCGTATCGCGCAGCGAGTAAACACAACCGCAATACTCTTGTTGATAAAAATTTTCGCGCTTGCTGATTTCAATCATCCGCGCGGAACCGCCACCTTTTCGCCAGTTAAAATCCCAATATTTCAGATCCGGGTATTTTTCTGCTGCACGCTGACCACAATCATTAATTTGCTGCATATTTTTCCAGCGTGAAATTCCCAGTGAACTGGTGATTACCGGAAAGCCGTGTTCGTGGGCATAAAGTGCTGTACGTTCAAAACGCACATCAAAACACATGGTGCAGCGAATACCACGTTCAGGTTCATCCTCCATTCCGCGGGCGCGCTCAAACCAGTTATCACGGTCATAATCTGCATCGATAAAAGGCACACCAAACTTTTCTGCAAAACGAATATTTTCATCCTTGCGCAATTCATATTCCTTGCGCGGATGAATGTTGGGATTGTAGAAAAATATCGTGTAGTCGATACCGGAAGCGAGCATTGCTTCCATCACTTCGCCGCTGCAGGGAGCGCAGCAAGAGTGTAACAATACTTTGCTGTGTCCATCGGGCAATGGAATCGGTTTGCGTTCAAATTCATTATTGTCAGTCACAGTGGAATCACTCTGTAGATGCACGGAATTGACGAGCCAGTTCAACAAACGCACGCAGGTAATCAATATTCATATCAGCCTCACGAATGCCGAGGTAAATATTTTTGTGTATACCTTGCTCACCTAATCGCACGGGTATCACATCCAACTTACTCGCATATTCCTCTACCAGCCAACGTGGTAGCGCAGTTACACCGCGTCCGCTGGCAACCATCTGCATCATAATGTCAGTGGTTTCAATCGGTTTATGCCGCGTTGGGCTAACACCGGCGGGCGATAAAAATTGGTTGTAAATATCCAACCGCTCAAGCGTTACCGGATAGGTAATCAATACCTCACTGCTCAAATCCGTGGGTTCAATATATTTTTTACTTGCGAGCTGATGAGCGCGGTTTACGACCAGTACTTGTTCATAATCAAACACGGGTTCGTAATGCAGTCCTGGTTTGTATAACGGATCCGGCGTCACCAGCAAATCAATTTCATAACCGAACAGCGCACCCAAACCACCGAACTGGAATTTCTGTTTTACATCGACTTCAACATCCGGCCATGCCGATAAAAAAGGCGATACTAATTTCAATAACCATTGATAACACGGATGACATTCCATCCCGATTCGCAATGCACCGCGCTCGCCTTCAGCGTATTGGCGAATGCGCTCTTCGGCGTGATCCAGTTGCGGCAACACACGATTCGCCACCGCGAGCAAATACTGCCCGGCCTGCGTGAGCTTTAAGCTGCGCCCTTCACGAACCCAAATATCTGTACCCAGATTTTGCTCCAGTTTTTTCACTGTATGGCTCAGCGCCGATTGGGTGAGGAACAATTTTTCGGCCGCAGCGGTAAGCGACCCCTGACGGTCAACTTCGCGCACCACAGCAAGATGGATTCGTTCGAGCATAGGAAAATCCAGTATTTACATGAATAAAACTAAACATAAAGTCAACTAATATCATTTTTACTCATAATAAACGTAAATTGCAAATCGCATATACACAACCAAACACATGAAAATAAATAATCGATTACTGAAAAAATACCATTTTTAATCATAAATAAATCAGCCTAGCATTTGCCCATCGTTTGAATAAACCGCAGAGAGGCATTGTCATGGCAAAGATTCATAACCTCGGGTTTCCCCGTATTGGCGCCAAGCGCGAATTGAAATTTGCACAAGAATCCTACTGGAAAGGCCAGTCATCACGTGATGAATTGAAAGCATTGGGCGCCGAATTGCGCAAGCGTCACTGGGCCAATCAAGCGGATTTGGATTTGGTGCCCGTAGGTGATTTCTCTTTCTATGACCAAGTGCTGGACACCAGTTTTACTCTAGGCAACTTGCCTGAACGTGTTCAAGGCTTTCATGGCGATACACTCGACAACTATTTCCGTGTTGCACGCGGCCGCTCTGCGCAAAACGAAGAGCACGCACATTGCTGTGGCGGTGTTGCCGCCGGTGAAATGACCAAATGGTTCGATACCAACTACCACTACATAGTCCCAGAATTTACCGCCGGCACAGAATTCAAATTAGACCCAAGCCGCTTGCTTGAGCAACTGGCAGAAGCAAAGGCGCAAGGCGTAAAGGCCAAGCCGGTTATCCTTGGCCCTATTACGTATTTGGCAATCGGTAAAGCAAAAGACGATTCAGATAAATTAGCGCTGCTCGCTGGTTTATTGCCCGTTTATGTTGAATTGCTAAACACTCTGGCGGCTCAAAATGTTGAGTGGGTGCAGATTGATGAGCCGATTCTGGTTACAGAGTTAGAGCACAATTGGAAAGACGCTTTCAAAACTGCTTACGCCACATTACATACCGCAAACATTAAATTATTACTCGCCACTTATTTTGGTCAGCTGCAAGAGAATCTTGAATTGGTGGCAAGCTTGCCAGTACAAGGTGTTCATTTAGATGCAATCAATGCACGCAACGAAGTGGAATCCTTGATTACAAAATTATCGGCAAACAGTGTCGTTTCTCTTGGGGTCATCAATGGCCGTAATATTTGGAAAACCGATTTAAATTCATTGCTGGATTGGCTGGAACCTATAGCTACAAACTTGGGCGATCGTTTGTGGGTTGCGCCATCTTGTTCCTTGCTGCACGTACCGGTTGATTTGGCGAGTGAGCAAAAGCTCGACGCCGATATCAAATCCTGGTTGGCTTATGCATTGCAAAAACTCGATGAACTGAAAATATTATCGATTGCCCTGAAACAAGGTCGCGATGCAGTTAAAACCGAATTGGCAGAAAATAAAGCGGCAATCGAAGCGCGCCGTAATTCTCCACGCGTTAACAATCCAACCGTTAAGGCAGCGATTGCACAATTGACCACACAGCTAGGTCAGCGCAAAAGTGCTTATGCAATTCGTGCTGCAAAACAAGCGGCATTATTGAAACTGCCAACTTACCCTACGACTACCATTGGCTCTTTCCCGCAAACGGCAGAAATTCGTCAAGCGCGCAGCCAATTTAAAGCGGGCGAGATTAACGAAGCCGCTTACAAAGATGCAATGCGTGCAGAAATTGCGCGTAGCGTAAAAGAGCAAACCGAATTGGAGCTGGATGTATTGGTGCACGGCGAAGCCGAACGCAATGACATGGTGGAATATTTCGGCGAACAACTCGATGGTTATGCGTTCAGTCAATTTGGTTGGGTACAATCTTACGGTTCACGCTGCGTGAAGCCGCCCATTTTATTCGGTGATATCAGTCGCCCGAAAGCGATGACAGTTGAATGGACGCAGTACGCGCAATCTCTTACCGACAAACCAATGAAAGGTATGTTGACTGGGCCTGTGACTATTTTGAATTGGTCATTCGTGCGCGACGATCAACCGCGTTCAGTATCTTGTTACCAACTGGCGTTAGCGATTCGTGCAGAAGTATTGGATTTGGAAAAAGCCGGTGTAAAAGTCATTCAGATCGACGAGGCGGCGTTGCGAGAAGGATTGCCGCTGCGTAAAGCACAGTGGCAAGAATATCTGGATTGGGCGGTCGAATCTTTCCGTATCACCGCAAACGGCGTGCAAGATGAAACACAAATTCACACGCACATGTGTTATTCCGAATTCAACGACATTATCAAATCTATTGCAGATATGGATGCAGACGTTATTACTATCGAAACCTCGCGTTCCGATATGGAATTACTCGATGCGTTTGATAACTTTAATTATCCAAACGAAATTGGCCCGGGGGTTTACGATATCCATTCACCCAATATTCCAACAGAAGAGCACATGGTGCAGTTGATGCTGAAAGCAGCTGAGCGTATTCCAGCTGAACGCTTATGGGTAAATCCGGATTGCGGTTTGAAAACACGTCAATGGAATGAAGTGATCCCTGCACTCACTAACATGGTATCGGCAGCGAAAAAACTACGCAAAGCGGCTTAATTGATTCAATAAAAAGCCGCTACCAATATCATCAATGTGGATTGGTAGCGGTTTTGCGTTGTGAATAGGCTGAATTAATATTTACAAACTTGAGGATTGTCTTTTACAAAATAGGTTTTGTAATTCTTCGCTTTTTTATCCATACAACCTTCCAGGTTTAATAGCCGGACTTTACGAAAATCGGTTGGATGGCTCTCCGCCTGTAATGCAATAAAACCTTTGCCGTTGGGTGTACGGTCATCCCATTGCAAGCCCGTATACTCCAGCACTTTTTTACCATTAATAAAGTGCTCGGCTTTTTCACTGCCATGCACTACCAACTCTGCAGTCACCCACTGATCGCCGTGGTAAGTATCGCTGGTCGAGTTAATAATGTGATCTTCAGTAAATTTGCCATTAAATACCACGTGAGTCCCAGGCGTGCAAAGGTTGCCGGTGGTACGCGGATCTTTTCCATTACCACCTAACAATTGGTACTCCATGCTTCCTGGAAAGTCCTGCTCCACAGTCATGGTTTTGGGATCTTGCGTGTGATACATGATGCCATTGTTGCGAAAGGCCCAGGCCGGACCACCTTTCACTTGATCGCCCACAAAGCGATACTCCACTTGAATTTTGTAGTGAGAAAAAGCGCCAGCATTGGAAAAAATATGGCCAAAGCGAGCGTCAAACTGGGGATATTGGTCGTAGCGCGCTTCCAAAATGCCATTTTCCACTCGGAACGTATTAAAAGCATTTTCACCCAGCGGATAACCGCGAATTTTAACCGTCCAGTTACTCAGGTCTTTGCCATTAAACAAATCGACCCACTCTTCTTTGTCAGGATTATTGGCAGCAAATAGAGGTTGGCAAGCAGCAGTAAATGCCAGGGCGGTAAATAGAGCGTTGGGAAGGAAACGTGAATTCATGTTGAATCATCCTGGTTATTAGTATTTTCCGTGAATTTAACTGAATTATCCGATAAATGGCAGAGCCTTTACAAAAACATACCTGTACGTTTGCTCAAAAGCGACTCAAACACCAGACCAGCTATCACCATAAAGAGCCTCATAGCTAGGCTCCTTAATGATCTCGCAACCGACACTCTTTAAAAAGATTGTTTGTCCTAATGACAGCTCTCGTCCAGCATGAACGTAAAAGGCTTTTCGCGCTCGCTCGGGAAAGGCTTTGAAATACTTGGCTCGTTCGATCAATAGCCAACGCAGGAAAATTTCTGAGGTATCCAGGCCGAGCCCAACAAACAACAAATCCTTATTAAAAATGATATGTAACCAAGTATTGCAACCATTCCATTCGCTGTGCTTCTTATCAGAAAATAATCGCTGAGCGCCGCCCTTATGAATGAGTGCCCTCGCCCGCTCAACCGAACCCATGTAATGGCTCAAGCCTAATCGAATACTACGTGAGTAACGTTTGATTCCATTGATATGCCAAATCGCAAACTCTTTCTCGGGATGCTCTATTTCACCTTCTGCAAAATAACTCGCCCAAGGATAAAAGTCGGTAAACCGAACTGCATCACTATGATGCAACTTTAAACCCGCACAATCAGATAAGGTTTCATCGAAATTGGTTGTTAATAATGGAGCGTTATGGCGCCTTGCCCATTGGACTATGGCTTGATGATGAGACTTCGCATTCCAACCCACCAAAAAATCGCAGAATTCTTTTTGCAGATTTTTGGTTTTGGATTTACTGCTTAAATCAAGCGCATCATAAAATTCAGTAAGCGATATTCCGAGCGGGATATCTTTGGGATCATCATCCGTGTGTTTGATCCATAAATCCAACAGCATTGCATCCCATGAATTGATATTACCATCACTGTTATAGCGATTGATGCCGTTGCCTATAACAAGGGCGAGATTGTGACTCGGGTTTTGCAGGATATCGTTTAGATTCATTATTAGTATAAGAGTTAGTTGTACTCAGAGAGTACAGGCCGATGATTTGCTAACTATAGTTAACGCTCATGCTCACTTTCAATCACTGCTGATATTTTTTGCATAATGCGTAGGGCGTTCTCCAAATCCTCCAGTGGAATCTGCGATGCTTGACGATTCACCAACGGCGTTTGCACTTCCATTAAATTACTAAATACCGTGAGCCCCTTTTGAGTCAGCTCCAAGAAATTCGCGCGCTTATGTTGCGGGTTTTCAGTAAAGATCAATAACTCTTCGGCTTCCATCAAATTTGCCAAGCGCTGCACCGCCTGACGCGACTGCCCAAGTTTGCGTGCGATCTGCGGCACCGTGAGCTGACTTTTGTCATCAGCTATACAGCCAAGTATTTTCCAGCGGGCGTTGGTAACACCTTGGAGCTTACAAATGGCATCGCCATCAATTGTTAGCAATTCATTGATTTTAAAGGCTTCTATAACCAATCGGGTAAAAGTCTCGCCTTGCGGTGTGTGTTTCATATCGCCTTCTCTCGCGGTTACTCGTCGCAATAATAGCAAAACAGAATATGACAACATGTTGTCAACATATTTATTGACTGCCACACTAGCAGTCATTGTCCGTGATTAAAAGCAGGCAATTGAAAATCGCATTATCAAAAACTAATGCGTAGAAAAACGTAAAAACAAAAAATTTTACTGCAGTCATAACTCAACTCTCGTTTCGCAATAATTAATAATTGGAGAACGCCTATGAATTACCTGACTCGGGTAAAGGCAAATACAACGCGCCTGGCTACAACAATCTGTATTACCGCAAGCCTGACCACACCTAACGCTATCGCCAACAACGCACCTCAACTCGGAAAAAGTCCGTTAAATGACGTTATTAGTGCACTCACGTTACAAGAGAAAGTGCTTATAGTTACCGGGTCGGGTATGGATTTCCCAGGTTTGCCGCCCAGCATGCAAGGTCCTGTTGTAGGAATTGTGTCTGATGGCGTTGCCGGCGCCGCAGGCACAACTCACGCTGTACCACGCTTAGGTATTCCCTCCATTGTTCTTGCCGATGGCCCCGCTGGTTTAAGAATCCAACCGATGCGCGAAGGCGATAAAAAAACCTACTACGCAACAGCATTTCCGATAGCAACCCTGCTTGCATCATCCTGGGATACCGAACTGGTTTCCAGCGTCGGTGCTGCCATGGGCAATGAAGTAAAAGAATACGGCGTGGATGTATTGCTAGCACCGGCATTGAATATCCAACGCTATGCCTTGGGCGGTCGTAACTTTGAATATTACTCGGAAGACCCGTTGGTGTCGGGCAAAATGGCCGCAGCAATGACACGCGGAATTCAATCGCAAGGTGTAGGTACATCGATAAAACATTTCGCTGCAAATAATCACGAATGGAATCGCAACGTTATTGACGTAAAAGTTGACGAACGTGCACTGCGTGAAATTTATTTAAAGGGTTTCGAAATTACGGTTAAAGAAAGTGCCCCATGGACTGTTATGTCGTCCTACAACAAAATTAATGGCACTTACACATCAGAAAGCCACCGATTGTTAACTGATATATTGCGCACCCAATGGGGCTTTAATGGCTTGGTAATGACGGATTGGTTTGGCGGTAAAAATGCCGTTGCACAAATGCAATCCGGTAATGACTTGTTGATGCCAGGTACACAAATACAATTACAAACACTCATGGATGCAGTGAAAAATGGCGCACTCGATGAAAAAATTCTGGATCGAAATGTCGCGGCGATTTTAAATATAGTGGTTCAAACCCCTACCTTTAAAAAATATAACAATAGCGATAAACCCGATTTGGTCGCGCACGCGAAAGTCGCTCGTACTGCAGCTGCTGAAGGAATGGTGTTATTACGAAACCAGAAAGCATCCTTGCCTCTTATCGCTAAATCAAGCGTCGCATTGTTCGGTAACAGCGCTTACAACATGGTTACTGGCGGCACAGGCAGTGGCGATGTTAACGAAGCCTACTCCGTTTCATTACTAACCGGCTTGACCGATGCAGGCTTTGTTATTGATAAAAAACTGCAGTCCAATTACGAAAACTATTTAACAGCACAACGCAAGTCTCAACCACCAGCAATGCCGTTTATGCTGCCACCTCCTATTCCTGAGAACACGCTTTCGCTGGACGTTATTAATGCGGCAGCAACAAATACAGACAGCGCACTCATTACTATCGGTAGAAACTCGGGCGAATTTGTAGATCGCAAGCAAGACGATGATTTTTATCTGAGTAAAGCTGAACAACAATTAATTGAAAATGTCACCAAGGCTTTCCATCAACAAAAGAAAAAAGTGGTGGTGGTTTTGAATATTGGTGGTGTGATCGAAACAGCAAGCTGGAGAGATAAGGTCGATGGTATTTTACTGGCATGGCAACCGGGTCAAGAGGCCGGTCATGCAGTGGCAGATGTGTTATCAGGCAAAGTAAATCCTTCAGGAAAAATTACTGCAACCTTCCCGCTTAAGCTGAATGATTATCCAGCAGCCGAAAACTTCCCCGGCGTTGTGCTCGAAGCTGCTGACCCTGGCACCTATAATCCAATGCTCGGCGATAAAGCGGCAAGTGTGGAATACAAAGACAGCATCTGGGTTGGTTACCGTCACTTCAATACCAAAGGAGTCAAAACCGCATATTCATTTGGTTATGGTTTGTCATATACCGAATTCAAATACAGCGCTTTAAAACTCAGCAAGCCATCAGTTGATGGTGAGTTAACTGTAACAGTGACTATCAAAAATAGTGGCAAAGTAGCAGGCAAGGAGGTTGCGCAATTATATGTAAGCGCTCCTGAAGGCAAGCTTGAAAAACCGTCGGCCGAATTGCGTGCATTCGCGAAAACCAAACTGCTGCAACCGGGAGAATCACAGACTCTGACGTTTGTTATAGCTGAAAAGGATTTAACCTCATTTGACGTTAGCCAAAACAATTGGCTAGTAGATGCAGGAAAATACACTGTAAAAATCGGTGCATCTTCTACTGATATCAAGCTAACTAAAACATTTAAGAAAAAGAATGAAAGCAGAATAGCGCTTTAGTTTAATTATCCAGCAAGGCTACCAGGATGTAGTCTTGCTGGATGCTGACAAGATTGAAGATAATTAACCCGATCTAGTTGCCAAAATGGCATTTATATCAAGCGGCTCGCGATAAAGAGCAAAGTCAGTTTCGCGGGATTGAATTGCCAAGATGGACATACGGTCTGCCAGTTCATTGCCCTGCAAACCAACGTGGCCATTTACATGCAGCACCTGTACCTTGTCTTTCAAGGTTTGATGCAAGGAGTAAATCTCTTTAATCAGTTCGAGATTTTTAATCTCCCCCCCCTTCTTTTTCCAACCTGCCGTCTCCCAACCAACTGCCCATTGCACAACGCATTGAATTGAATATTGGGAGTCAGAAAAAACCGCGGCAGTTTTCCCTTTCGCGATTTCATCTCTGGCGAGCAGCAACCCTTGATGCAATGCATTTAGCTCTGCGGTATTGTTTGTTCCCATTGAGTTATACAAACCGTACCAAAGCTCGCTCAATTTATTATCCTGATATACCGCCAACCCGGAACCAGCCTCACCTGGGTTTGGCTCACAACCTCCATCAGTGAATATTTTCACTTGTTCAGATAATGCATTTACTTCAGCGGCATTGTAAGTTTTAATTTTTGCACCGCTCGCTGCGGCACGACCAGTACCCGCTGTCGGCTTGGCGCTGCCAAACGCTGCTTCAGCTTCTTCGCGAGTTAAAAACGATTTATAACGCGCACCCACAAAACCATCTACATGCCTCTTGCACGTAGGCCAATCCGTAAAAATCCCGGTCTCACGACCAGCCCATACCACATAAAATTTTGAAGCCATTGGGAACTCATTTTAATTTATAAATCATAGATTGGTGCTGAGGTTTGAGGTACGAAATAACCTTTAGTCAGAACCCTAAAAAACTTAAACAATAATTCGACCAGCCTGATTTAGAAGAAGGAAGTAAGAATTCAAATTATGTTTAGTCGTCCGCACTCCCGGTGGTATCACATGGGTAGACTCTAAAAGTTTATTTGCGATCTCTTCCTGATAAAGGTAATAACTGCCATTATAGTTAACTCTTATGCCTTCTATATCCACTCGCAAAATGGAAATGTAGTGCCTAAAAACCGCAAAAATAGAAAGAGATTTATCAAGCTTTCCGTGCCCACCACCATACAAATAGTTCTCCATTTTTACATCAGTGAAATATCCTTCATCTATACCCTTATGAATATATTTGTCATAAACATTATTTTGAGGATTGGCTACTAAAGCACCATAAAAATCCTCATGCTTCAGTTTTAGACAAACTAAAAACATAATAAAAGTTGCATGCAATTCAGGTGTATCTGTAACCAAAACACAATTTTTTAGGACAGAAAAAGCCTGCTCTTGCTCTCTTACTGTGAGCTGAAAAAACTCAGCAACTTTGGAAAATAATCCTGGCGCGCCGTCGAGAGATGAGTTAAAAGAGCTTGGTAAAAATAATTTACTACCATAGTTAAAGCCTAGAAAAAGATGTTCCGCCATATTTTTATATTCCGGAACATTTAGCATGTATTCAGAATAAAAAAATCTTTTCAAGTAGGCGGTTGCATTAAAATTTTGCCCATATACAACTTTGATTGAATGCGACAGCTGTTTGGTATCAGAAGCAATAACGAAGAAAATCCCGGGAATATTAAACAGATGTTTAATTGACTCCAAAAGCTCAATCGCATATGTTGGCCTACAGCGATCAAGTTCATCAACAAAGATGCACATTGGTAGATAACTTGCTGATTTTTCATTTTTTAAATACTCAATCAAAGCTCCCAATGTCTTTCTGAAATTCTCAATACTTCCTTTTTCTTCATGGAACGACTCAATTGCAGCTGACGCCGCAATTGATGTAAAAGATGATGCAACATCTTGAATTGACGATACGCTTTCCGGATTCCATTCGCACTCAATAGCAGAGGCCTCATCCTCTTGGATAACGTTAAGGCCGACATAATGCTTAACAAGAGCTGATAACAAAACGGGAAGGGAAGGCTTTATAAACTTGTATGCTGTTTCTTTCAATTTCGAGACCGAACTCTTAATATTTAGTTCTTGCTCAAATTGCCTTTCAATATCATTGCAAACAGTCGACACAAAAGACATCAGTGCATCTTTAGTGAAGTCATTTGCCCATGCATCAAAATATATAACAGGATGATTCTTCTTTAGCTCTTTTGAAAATCGCTCAAGAAACCAAGTTTTCCCACTTCCCCACTCGGAATTAATATTTAACACTAGGGATGTTTCATGGGCTTTATCCATGCTAAATGCATTTTCAATGTAACGCTGCAGATATATGGCTTCGTCTTTTCTGCCAAGCAAATCACCTTTCCAAATATCTACGTCTTCATTTTCGTCAATCATTGTGGTGACTCTGTATGATTTTTCATCTGCCCAACCAATCTCACTGCAACAAACACCAATGCACCAACTGCGGCAAGTAATACAACCCAGAAGAGAATTGTTTTCCAGCTGAACACGGTTGCATGGCGAGCGAAGGAGCTAATTGATGGATTCAGTTCTTCGTATTTTACTTGTGTCCATTTAGCTTCTTTATTACTCAGCAGCTGAGAAAATATTTGGAGATTATTTTGCTGGTTATCAGGAGCGGCTTGGTCATCTATCGAGATATTGTATGGTGCTGCGTTATTGGCAATAAATTGTAAGTGTTGTGGTTGGCGATGAAATACCAATGAAGGCTTCAACGTTTTACGAACTTGTTCGTTGAACTCAATGCGCCAATGAGCCTCACTGGCAGCTTGAAGGCTGATTGGATTGCTATGCTGCCATTCACTACCGACTTGGGCGTTAAACCAAACACCTTGATGGACTAACTGCCAGGATTTTTTCTCGCTGGAACGTGAAAACACTTTTATGCTATCACCATAAGCGGTGGTACCAAGATCCAAACTTACTGCATTAAGCGGTGAAATATCTTCACGGGTAAATTCCCATGCAGCTACGGAAGTACTTTTGAGATCGGCTGAGCGCAACGCTGAGTCTTGCTCATCTGCAAGCTCACCATTTACATTCCAGATATCCGCTGGCGGAATATTGGGAATTCTATCGGTGTTTTCGACATGCACGTCGGTCAATTCCAGCTTTTCGCCACCACGGGTAAATTTCAAACGAAGATAGGCATATTGTTTTTCAGCGATATTAAGTGTGAGTTTATTACTGGTAAGGCGTTCGCCATCTTTCTGAAGTTGCGCCAATGTACCTTGGGCAAGAGGCGCCCAATTAGTGAGATCATTAGTGCCACTCACCTGCACTTCCAGATACTGATTGGTTTCATTTACTTGCCAATTCACAATCAGTTTATCGGCACGCTCTCTTAATTCGCTGAGGTCTACTACATAAAAATCGATGGGTGCAGTTTGCTCTTGTAACTCGGTGTTGGTGGTTTTTTCGGCGCTTACGGAGATTCCGTTGTCATCCAAGCGAATAGATGCACTGCTCAAAGCCAAAATGATTTCTGGTGGTACGCCAACCGCAACCGGGAAGAAACGTACACTTTTCTGGTGAGATTGCTCACTTGATTGCGTACTCGGAGGGGTAATCCGGTAGGGTAATTTGTTACCTTCTTTATCAGTAACGACCACATCATTTAATTGAATGCTGGATGAATAACGATAAATATCATGGGTGATGGTCGTTTGTAGATAGGTTTCTGCTGTGTCTTTGATTTGATAGACCGGAATTACATCAGCATTCGCCCATGCACCCAAGCCCAATAACAAGCCACCAACAGAAAGATATTTATTTACGCATTTCATTCAATATTTACCTCGTAACATTCTTAAACACTCGCGGACATTTCTTGCCGACTGGAGAAGCGACGCCTATTGGACTCCCTCTTCTTCTGCCAGTTTCGCTTTGGCCGGAATTGGTGATAAATAGCCGATCAACAGCATCAATCCACCCACTGCCATAAACGACGCAATACGCGCGAGCGTGCTTGTGCCCATAAGGTCTTTGGTGAATAGTTTTACCAATACCAACCCGAGAAGCGCAGCGCCCAACATCCATAAACTACGGTTTTGTAATCGACGCGAAAGATTCATCACAATAAGTGCACAAATCGCCCAAAGAATAGACAGCACCATTTGCACAACAACAGAATCCCACATGATATGAGGAACGTAAGCCACTCCGGTGTAATGGTGGATAGCACGCAGCAACACGATATTAATCCACACAAAACCCAACGCACCTATCACACCATAACGCAACTCTACTGGCATTTTATCGGAACCGATAAAACCGCGTTTAATGACATAAGCAAAAATCAGTAGCACTGCCGCTTGTGCGAGATCCAACGGATTCAAAATCGGCAGATAGAATTGGTCAGTAATACCTGAATAACGGCAGGCATAAATAAACCAGAGCAGCAAAAAGAAAATCAAGGGTGCGGGGATTAGATTTTTGTAATCAGCCTGATATTGCGCGAACGGCCAAATCGATTTATTGACCAGATTTAACAATGCAACCAATGGAACTACCAGACATGCAAACCATAAAACTGCTGCGCTAGTGCCATACCATTCCAGTTCAGCCTGCCAATAGCTTGCTTCCCAATAAACAAGACTAAATAAGAACCAGGCCGTTAGTATGTGAAACACACTCAATAAACTACAGGAACTGATGGCACGCTGACGCCAGAGAAATCGGTACTGCACAAACACAAACGCGAGTAACGCTAACAAACCCCAGCCCTGTGACGGATACACATCGTACCCAATAAAAAGTGATTCACCGAAATTGCGCATCGCCACTAATGAAGTCAGTGGTAGCAACCAAAATCCTAAACGAGCCAATTGCGGCCATTGGGTTTTTAAACTCAGTAATAGAACGGCAACAATAGACAATGCAAAAAACAGTATTAACGACGTGAAATGCTGCTCGCCGGAAATGTGTCCTTGAATTTCGTTATACGCTGCGGCCAACCACCATAACCAACCAATGATTAGCGTGAATTGCTGTAATGGTTTTTCAAAGCGACTGATGTTGTCGAGATAACGAGTTAACAGGTAAGAAATACACAAGGCAGTCATCGCCAACATGAGCAGGCCAATAAAGTCACCACTTATGATTGGTGTTGCCCCCGCATCAACGCCCTTGATCAATAAAGAAAAGGCAGCACCAATATGTAATAAATATCCTGCCAATCTCGGTAGCATGCGTTGCTGACGCAGACCAACCCAAATTAATCCCGTTGCCTCCAGCGCCCATGTTGCTGAGGTCCATTGCGCATCTAACGCGAGTGGGATTGTGAGAGTGGCAAAGGTAACGCCAAGTGCAATAAAAGATTCAATCAACACGCGATGTGTGTGTTGATATTTCGCCCAGAGCACGCGCGCCAGTGCAATATAAATGAGCGCAAGAATTAACGCGCTGATCGCCAAACCGTATTCAGTATGCTTCAGCAATGCAGTTTGCAAACCGAATCCGACGATAGGCAGCCCGAACACCAAACTTCCATCAACCAACCCTTTTAGATTAGGTGGTTGCTTCAGTGAAAATAGAACCGACACAGTTAAATAGAGCGCAAAAAAGGCGAGCAAAAATGGCTGGCTGCTGGCATACAATTGTGGCTCGTATTTAAGTACGCCCCAGGTGGATGTAATTACAAAGGTAAAAACAAAACCGACCCAGTTAAGTAACCGCCAGGTTTTAAACCAGGCAATTGCAAGAATGCCGATATTAAGCAGCAGGTAAAAACTGAATAAACCAACGTGATTTCCTGATCCATCCGATGTGAGGATCGGGGCGAGAAAACCACCAGCAGTAGCCATTAACGCCAGCACTTGTGCATTCTGCAGAATCGCCAAGGCCGCGCCGAGCATTACAATCACAAACATCAAACCAAATGCAGCGCCGGTCGGCATAAGCGAATACATTTTTGCTGCCGCAAATACCGTGAGATACAAAGCAGCAATACCACCGCCTTGCAGCACCAAACCATAACCACCTTCTTTGTTTCGGGTTTTCCAACCCAAACCGATTAACGCTATTGCTACAGCTGCAACGGCAGCCATACGCAACTCGATTGGTAACATACCCTGACTTGATGCGTACTTAACTAAAAAGCTTAAACCGAAAAACATCACCACCATGCCGATGCGCACAATGGGATTGCCTTCGGTAAAAAAGCGATTGATATAAGCAATGCCCTTTTCTATCGGGCTGGGTTGTACGGGCTCTTTAGGAATACTTATTTGCGGCTTGGATTGAGCAGCCGGACGTTGCTGCGCTTGCGCTAATGCTGGTGGTGCAGATTCCACCGCGAGCGATTCAAGTTCAGCATCGCTAATCGGTAAATCTGCAGGTGTTTTCTGTGGGCCTATTGGTGCAGTTTCTGGAGGTAATTCAATTCCGTGCGCTTTTAAACGCTCAGCTAAAGGAATCTGTATCTCTGTTGGATCAACAGCTTTAACGGGAGCAGTTGTCGATTCCTGTGCATGGTTTTTAAGTCGCTGCGCTACTTCTTGTTGCAATACCGTCAGATCGCGCTCAAGCTTTTTGATGGTGTTGGTCATCTGGAAAATTTTGGTGATCAAAAAACCCAACGCACCGCCGATAATCCAGCCGTTATTATAAAAAACAGCTTCACCGAACCCCATACCAATCAGGGTAAAAATAATAACCAACACCATATGAAATCCTTATTTATTATGTTCGCCAGTAATGACCTGAACTGTCTTGAGCGGCTCCAATACTTTCTCGTGCTCTAATTGCCATCCTACTGATGCACAGAGCTGCTGCATCATAAATTGCACTTGTTTTTGTGCGATCCCTGGTAACTCGCTTGCTTGCGCTTTTTCTTGCATTAACTTTTTAGCTTCGGCAAGAATTGCCGTGTAATCATCGTTATCAAATTTATTGAGAATACCTTGATTGATATCGTAAAACTTGTAGTCGGTGTCGATGGAAATAATTTCCGGATCGGCAAAATGTTCGATGATTAATGTGCGGCTGGCATGATCGCGACGAAAGCGCATTTTGGAGAAATCGAGACCAACTGATACTTTTGCTTTGGCAACTACCAAGGCTTTGCTATGGGTTTTGAACAAGCCGAAAAAATCCCGTTTTTCATTGTGATCATAAATTTCGGTGAAATAACCTTCGGCCAACACGATCTTGAACACCTTCTCGATACGCTCCAGCAAGATATGCGATTCGACCGCCGTATCATGCTTCGGCCCCTGTAATTTTTTGCTGTGATACCACTTGAATATCTGCCAGGTAGCAACGCCGCCCAGGATCATCGCAAGTATAAAAACGAGAGCATCCATTGGAGAATCCTTAACCAAATCGGGTTAAAACAAACGTCGGCCAGCTTAAACGGGCTTGGCATCAAAGTCTATTTGCCGCAGGCCATACTTGATGAGGTAGAATACAGCCCCCGTAAAGGCGCTGCCCAACGAGATTCCATGCCTGACTTTACTGCTGACAAGCCCCGCATTATCCCCCTTGTTTATCAGCCAGATTCCAGCAACTGGTTTGTCGCTGTACGTCACTTACCCAACGCAATCTGGCTGGACTCAGGCCATCCCGGTAGCAGCTATGGTCGCTTCGAT
>NZ_JBCECX010000013.1:0-150396 GCF_039207905.1 Cellvibrio sp. | reverse complement strand
AAGCGGCTGTAGTTGCTCCGCTGTTTGCTTCGCGCGAATACACCAAAGCATTGGCAGCACTCGCCGATTTACAACCCACCGTCGATGCGTTTTTTGATAGCGTGATGGTGATGAGCGATGACCCGGCGCTGCAACAAAACCGCTTGGCGTTGTTGCAACAACTGCGCGGACTGTTTTTGGAAGTAGCCGATATTTCTTATCTGGTTCCAGCGAAAAACTAAACCTAACCCCACCCCTAGCCGGGCGCCCCAGCCCTCCCCTTAAAAAGGGAGGGAGCTTGATTTCACTCCGCGAGTAAAACGGAGTTATGTCCGCTCCTCCCCCTTGGAAAGGGAGAGGTTGGGAGGGGGTGAGTAAAATGGAAAATTCATGAAACTTATTATCCTCGACCGCGACGGTGTTATTAATCAGGATCGCGAAGATTACGTAAAGTCTGCCGATGAATGTATTCCGATTGAAGGCAGCATCGCGGCTATAGTGCGTTTGAATAAAGCGGGCTTTACTGTGGTGATTGCCACCAATCAATCCGGGCTTGCCAAAGGTAAATTTGAGCTGGAAGACCTGGAAGCCATGCACGAAAAAATTACGCGCCTGGTGGAAGAAAATGGTGGCGAAATTGGCGGCATTTTTTATTGCCCGCACAATCCGGATGACAACTGCAAATGCCGCAAGCCGAAACCCGGCATGCTCGATGCCATTGAAGCTGAATTTAACACCTCGGTTGAAGGCAGTTATTTTATTGGCGATAGCCTGCGCGACTTACAGGCGGCAGTACAAAAAGCATGTAAGCCGATTCTGGTACTCACCGGTAATGGTGTGCGCACCCAAGCACAGCTTGCAGTGCCCGGTTTGCAAACCGATGCACCACTGATAACCCACGAACAAGTTCAGGTATTCGATAACCTCGCTACCGCTGCTGATTTTATTATTGCCTCTGGCAATTGATAACACGTTAACAGGAATAATTGTGCTCAGACTTCGCAGTTTACTTTTTACTATTGGTTACAACCTTAGTAGTGGCTTAATCGGTTTTATTGCCGTTATTATCTGGCCTATTTTTCCCTACTCTTGGCGCTGGCGCATTGTCACCTGCTGGAACCGTTTCGTAATGGTCTGGTTACGTGTGTGCTGCAATGTGCGTTTTGAAATTATTGGCCATAAACACGCTGATAAATTTCCCTGCGTGGTAATGGCAAAACACCAAAGCACATGGGAAACCATGTTCCTGCAATATTATTTTGGCCCGGTCAGCACCATCCTCAAAAAAGAATTATTCCGCATTCCGTTTTTTGGTTGGGGCTTGGCAAGTTTGCGCCCAATTGCAATCGACCGCAGCAACCCGATTCAAGCGTTAAAAGAAATTAAGCGAAAAGGCATTGAACGTTTACAACAAGGTAATAACTTTTTGATTTTCCCCGAAGGCACACGCACTCCGGTTGGACAAGTTGGCAACTACGCGCGCAGCGGTGCCGACATTGCCATCACCGCTGGTGTACCGATTATCGCCGTTGCACACAACGCGGGCGAATGCTGGCCACATAAAGATTTTAAAAAATATCCCGGCACTATTCGCGTAGTGATCAGCGAGCCTTTTGCCACCGAAGGCAAAGACCGCAAACAATTAACCGAAGAAGTTAAAAACTGGATTGAAAACGAAATCGCCAAAATGCCACCAGCAAGAAAAGACGGTGTGCGGATAGTTGCGACTGATGCCAATCTTGAAGAGCAAACAGATTAATTAAATCTATTTTTAAAAAGTCCCCGCAACAGCGGGGATTTTTTTATGCGGGATATAATTGTTGCATCGATATTTAATTGTATACGCGATGGTCTACACAATTACCAACCGCTGTCGCCTGGGCAGAACTGAGGCTGCAACTCCGGCTTGTTTCAGTGCGGATATTCCAGTAAGGCACAGTAAACGTAAAATTAACCACCTCGGTTTTCACCGCTTGTGGTGCAGGATTTCCGGCACACATTAAATAATGAATAGTAACTTGCACACCATTAGTCGTTGCACCACTGGGTACATTATTAGGGCCATAGGTGTTAGAGCTGGAAAGATTCCATGCACAATCCGATTGCATATAATTTCCGTAGCTTCCACTTAAGGCGATATCGCCCGCAAACGCTTGCGCGGAAAACACCAAAGCTGAGATAACACCCGTCGCGAGCTTCACTACATTTTTTATGGTTAGCATTTTCATAGATTTAGTTCCTTTATCGTTTTTACCATTGTTATTAATGGCGTTTTTAATACTAGAACTAACCCATATTTTTTCCACGAAGACCCAGGCGACAAACATACGCCGTATTTTATGATCCCATCAAAAACAAAAAGCCCCGCTGCATAACAGCGGGGCTTTTTTTATTACTGAATAATAAACAGCGATTAATCGATAGTTGCACTGCCCTCTTTCAGAATCACCACTGTTTTATTGCCATCCCAATAATGTTTCTTTTCTACGACCAAAGCAGTGGTGCCGGTATTGGCGATTTTAGTACTGGCGGTGTAGGGATACTCTTTATTAAGTTGCATCACGTTGCTCACTGCCGATGAACTGCTGGAACTCACCATACTGGATGACGAGCTGTTATGGCTTTTTTTGTTGTCACCACCACAGGCAACCAATCCACAAACAGATAACAGGAGAACAGATTTAACAATTAATTTTTTCATGATGTGCTCCTGTTTTATTACTTGGCTGGATAGCTAAGAGTGATGCTGAAAGATGTTTCTGTACTTTCAAACGCGGTCATTTGTGGTGAATTGGCATCAGCACCTGGTTTGAAAAATTCCACCAAGCCTGTGCTATCAGAATAAAGTTGGACGGATTGCAGTGTTCCACCAGTGATATCAATTGCCGCTTGAGCGTTGTCATCTGCTGCTGATGTTTTTTGTAAGCCAGCTTTTTGGTTTGGAGCGGAAACTCCAGATGCTGTCACTTGCGCGCTAACGTTACTGCCCGAGAAGCCGCCGCCCGAATTGGTAGCGGGAGTAAAACCACCGGTTCCCGCGCTAACAAAACCCCCGCTAATTGCGCCGGAAATAATCGATGAAGTCTGTGAGGATGCAATATTCATAGTGGCACTGCTGCCTAAACCACCAAACCCTTGAGTGGTAGTAACGGAGCTGTTTCCAAACACGGAAGAACTAATAACAGTTCCCGCACCGTAAAAAGTACTGGTCGCCGCTGAATCGCCGCGCGCGGCATTGCGTACAAGGGTTGAGCCATCAGCAGAAGCGGTAGTAGTTGTGTCACCCGAGACTGTGGTCGTACCCAGTGTTGTGCCTGTAGCCGTATCGGTAACACCAACAGTGATTCCAGTCTCGGTAGCATTTACTGCCGCCGTTTGGCCGCTGCTGGTATTTACCTCTGCAACCTTCTGCCCGTTGTTCTCAACAGTGGTAGTGACCTTGTCAGGGGAGGCAACCACAGAGCCGGAAAGCTCCGATGGGCCAATGATTGGGCTTACAATTACAGTGTTACCAATAACAGAGCCTTGAATGCCCGAATTATTAGTCACCACGCCTGTCGAAAATTCAATTACTCCATTCGCGTCCTGACTTGAAACCTGTACCGTCGTTGAGCTACCGCGCTTTTCAGTATCGGTTGTAATCGCTACTGTTGATTGGGTTGTATTGCCTTGAGCATCCGGTTCGCTGGTTTTGCTTACCACTTGGGTGGTTGTAGTGTCGGTGCTGAGGGTGCTGTTGTTGCAATCAGTACAGGTCACTACCGGAGTGTCAGCCTGTTTGGTGAAGTTAACGTAGACACTGTTGCCATCACTACCATCCGTGAAAGAAGTGAAAGCGTAGCCCGGATTTGCTTCAGCGATACATTCTTGACGCACGATGCTCGCGCTCAGGCTAGATACATTTAAAGAATCATACCTGTGACACCAAATACTACCCGCTCCCGCAGGCAGAACTTTGATCCTCCAACCACTTCTCTCGGGGTAGCCGAGGCGAATGTTTATGTGCTTATCTGTAGTTATATTGTCAATGATGCAATTGCCGCCTTCAACACGGCTACAGTCACCACTCCAGCCTATAAATCTGTATCCTCCGATACTCTCCAACGAAGAATCAGGCAACATGCAGGTCACTGTAGAATTTATGCTGACAGGATTGGAGTGTGAACAATCTAATGCATCGTAAAAATCTAAATCTTCTACTTGATACGTCCCGTCAAACCATTGGAGGTAAGCGGTAATCCTGAAACTAGTAGCAACCTCAAAAGTCGCATTTACTGATTTAGCACCGGTGACATTTTCCAGCGAGCAGTTGGTATTGCCCGAACAATCCCCACCCCAACTGGTAAAGCGATAGCCGGGATTGGCTTTAGCCGTACAGGTGCCAGTACCACCTTCAATAATGTCTTTGCTGCAGGTGATCTTGCCGCTATCCAATGGCGATACGCTGGTGCTGACGTTGTAGGTTGGGATCAATACAAAGTTAGCGACGGCAGTCGAGTTGCCGGTGACATTAGTGATAAAGCAGTCACTACCAGTACATGCACCGCTCCAGCTGCTGAACTTGTATCCGGTTGTCGCTTTAGCGGTACAGCTACTATCGCCACCATGGGTTACCGGGCTGACACAGGAAGCTGAACCAGCCTGTGTAGGATTAGCGCTTGCGGTCACTGTGTATGTATTGGCAGTGAAATTAGCTGTCACACTGCGGTTAGCAGTGACATTAGTGAAACTACAAGAAGATCCATTCGCACTCGGGCAACCACTCCAGCTACTAAAGGCATAGCCGCTATTGGCTGTTGCACTGCACGAACCATTGCCACCGTGGCTAATGCTACCGGAGCAACTGACGCTACCACCAACAGTGGGCGATGCTAAGCCGGAAATACTGAATGTCGCTGGTGCAAAAGTGGCGGTTACCGCTTTGTTCGCATTCACACTGGTCAATACACAACTATTGCCAGCGCAGTCACCGCTCCAACCTGTAAAGGTATTGCCTGCACTTGGAGTGGCAGTACAGGTGCTATTGCTACCGCCATTTACCGGGTTAGGTGTACAAGAGGCAGTCCCTAAACCGGAAGTGTTTACCGTGATGGTAAATGTCGGTGCGGTGAAATTGGCCGTCACCGATTTGGCACTGGTTAAATTAGTCAGTGCACAGGTCGCGCCAGTACAGTCACCACTCCAACTGGTAAAGGTATACCCGGGGTTAGCGGTATAGGTACAAGTGGTGTTATTGCCATGGGTTACGGGATTGCTGGTACAACTTACCGAGCCAGCCGTTGAGGGATTTACCGAAGTTGTAACCGGGTATTGAGCAACCACGAAATTAGCATCTATATACTTGATGGTGTTTACATTAGTAAGCACACAACTTGCGCCGGTACAGTCACCACTCCAATTGTCGAACATATAGCCGGGCTCGGGTGTTGCAGTACAAATCGAGCTTCCACCGCTAACGACCGGATTGGGAGAACAGCTCGCGGTACCACTGTCGAGCGGGAAGGGACCTGCCAATATCAGATGACCTTTGGTCGCGGAACACGCATTGGCTGCCGTATCCGTACCGCCGTTCTTACCTTTACAACCCCAGTACACTCTCGTTGCGTCTTCCGCATACCCGAAGTCGACATCAACAGCGCAGAGCTCTGATGAAGGTGGAAGTCTGGAAGCATCAACAACTTTTCCGTGAGCAACTCCACATGCACCATTGACCGCAGTAGGCGTACCTATGGCCACGGTTTGTTTTGGTGCTTTATCTTTTTCTGTGAAAACCGGATTACCCGAGTCAATAAACTGGGTGGTGTAAATACCCGTGCTGGAATTGATGCCGCCTGCGGGATCAAAATCATAATTCCCGGCTACCGACGGGTTGGTCACACCGCCAACAACGACAGTAACCACCGTATTGACTGGATCGCCAATAACGGAGCCGCCATTACTCAAGGTAACCGTGAAACCTACCGTATTGCCCGTACCATAAGACTGAGCACAACTTGCAGTTTCACCCATATCAGGATTCAGCGTAATAGACGTAATCCGGCTACAACCACTACCCGCCACAGTAAACCCGCTAGGGAAAGTCACATAGAGCAAAGCTTCGTCCTGATAGACATCCTGCTCTACGGTGTATTGAAAGGTGTAGCTGGTAGTCGCGCCCGGTGCGGGATCAGCCGGTGTTACTGACACATTGGTCAAAGTACCTGCCAATGCCGCTTGTGCCATCAGGCCAATGCCTACCAAAAGGGAGAATGTCCCTAAACGTCTCAATCTGGAAAACGTCATAAAATTATCCTGGGATTAACTAAGGAGGAATATTTTTGGTTATATAAGTGATTGATTTACATGCCAATCCATCGTTCGGCTATAACCAATTTTGCTTTTAAAGCCTGATTAACAGGATTAGATTAGTTAATGATTATAAAAACGCCACTTTATGTGAACTGGTTATCTAGATTTTTTATAAGGCTTTTTTCGGAAGGACTGCTGTGGCAGGAATAAAAAACCCGCCAGAAGGCGGGTTTTACGAGAAGAAGAGCAGCACATTATTCAGATGCGATGGTAATTCTTGATTACAAACTGCGGTACAAAACCCAGTTGGCGGTAGAGCGGTTCGCCTGCGAGGGATGCTTGTAACGTGAGGTATTTTCCGTCCAGCTCAATCGATAGCTTGATGACATGGTGCATTAACGCCCGTGCAATTCCCCGTCCGCGATAAGCCTCGGGCACTCCCACAAGGTGCGCACCGATAATCTCACCGGTTTGGTAAACCAACGCTGTCGCTACAGGTTCGCCATTTTGTTTTACCAGCAGCAGGGTTACGTCTGTTTCAGCGATCAGGTTTGCGATTGCGCTTATATCAATCCAATAACCAAAAGCGGCACTGGCGGTTGTTGTCCATGCTTCTAAATCCTGTTGCGTTTGTACCTTGGTGATATCCAGCGCGGACACTTGTTCAGGCTGAGCGGTTTGTAAATCCAGATACATCGCCAACTGCTGGAATGAAACGCTAAAACCTTTATCCAACAGATCGCGCTCCAGTTGCACGGATTTTTCACCCGCACCCAACCACACAGGAACAACCGCACGCGCCGGTAGATTTGGCAGTAACTCATCAATCGCTGCCATCTGCTCTGCGCTCGCACTCCAATCAAACCAAAAACGGTTTGGCCAGGTTTGCGAAACGGTTAATCCATCCAGTGTAAATTCCGAATTTTTTTCCACACCCATTTTTCGCCAGAGCGATGTGAGGTTATCGATATTGCATTGATCCAGGTTCATCACGCTGTTTACTCCCGATTAATTAGCAGTATGCCTGCGATCATCGCCAGCACACCCAGACATTTGGAAACATTGATGGATTTGGTGGGCAAATCAAACCAGCCGAAGTGGCTGACTAACATTGCAATCAGTAATTGTCCGGTCAGTGCAAATGACATCATCGGGCCAACGCCCATACGCGGAATTAAAAAATAAAATGACGCAACACCAAAAGCGCTGATAGCACCGGAAAACCATAAATGCAGCGGCACAGATTGCACACTAATTAACGAAGGCAATTGGCGCGTTGTGAGTGCAACAACAATCAGTACACAACAACAGGCCACCATAAAGGTGATGGCAGCGGAAAGTAGCGGGCTTTTTAACAACACACCCAATTGCGCATTCATGCCCGCTTGAATGCCAATTGCGGCACCGGCGAGCAATGCCAACCATGAAAAATAATTCATAGCAGGCTTACCATGTCATGTGCATCAAAACGCACTTTCTTTTCATGCGCGCTGGCGTCCTGCGGATGGCGAATACCAATCGGGCACACTGCAGTGGTAGTGAGATTTTTTTCGCGCAAACCCAATACCTTGTCATAACCATCAAACTCGATACCGGTGATCGGGCAGGTATCGATTTGCATTAATGCAGCACAGGTAAGGAAATTCCCCAGCGCGATATAAGCTTGTTGATGCGCCCACTGCTGCCGCTGGTTTTTATCCATCACTGCCAACGCCGCTTTGTAATGCGCTTGCATATTCGCAAGTTGTGAAACCTCGACGCCGCGTGTTTGCGAAAATTGCTTGATATAGCGATTCACAGTGGCATCACCAATATTGGTGTGCGCGGCAAATACAATCAGCTGCGAGCAATTGGAAACTTTGTCCTGCCCGAGAGAGAATTCAATTAGTTGTTCTTTGATAACGGGCGATTGAATAACCAGCAAATGATACGGCTGCAACCCGTAAGACGACGCGCTCAAACGCGTTGCATCTAATAATTGTTGTAGCTGCTGCGGTGCGATGGTTTCGCTGGAAAATTCCCGCACGGCATAACGCCAGTTAAGCGCATTGATAAGATTCATTGTTCACTCCTATTGCTGTAACCAATATGGCCAGCTTAGTGAGCGAGCGAATCCATTTCATTTACATAGGTTGATAGATTTGAAATTTAACACTTGATATTTGACTTTGAAACTTGAGAAACAGATCGATCAAACCAAATTTTTGCGGATACGGCTTAATTGGGTCGGGGTAATACCGAGATGAGAGGCGATATGGTGCTGCGGCAAACGTTCCACCAGAAACGGATACTCTGCAATAAACTTCAGGTAGCGTTGGGTAGCATCTTCTTGCACTATCGCAATTTCACGCGCGTCTTTGGCGAGCAGCCAGTTTTTTTCCAGATAATAAATCTGGAACAGTTTTAAATCCTCGCACTGGTGCAGCAGTGCGCGATAGGCAGCGAAATCAATTTCAATAATCTGCGCTGGCTCCAAAGCCACAATTGCAAACTCCGATGGCTCCTTGCGCAACAGCGCCGTCATAGAGCCGGGAAAAGTTCCTTCGTAGAAAAAATTCTTATTGTATTCAGTACCCTTTTCATCGGTAATAAACGTCCTGAATAAACCCGAATAGACAAATGCAAAAGCAGATGGAATTTCACCCAATGCATACAACACCTGCTGCTTTTTTAATTCGCGGTATTTGCTGATCGCTAAAATTGCCACCCAGGTGTCTGCACCCAATGGATAATAGGAATCCATGGATTTTTTCAATGCAGCAAATGCGTTGTCGGTAACGTCCATTAATAATCCAGCAGATAAATAACAGGTAGTGTGATTGTAGATAATTCACCCAAAATCCTCCAAGATTTTTTACTACACAATAAAAAAGCCCCGTTGCAATGCAACGGGGCTTTTCGGTACAACTACGTCCAGCTATTTAATACTTAGCGTGTTTGGCAAGGCACCTGACCTAAACCAAGAACATAGTACTTATCAGCAGCGAGTGGTGAGTTATACGGAATCTGACCGTATTTACCGGCAGTTGCACTCACGTAATTCACCAGATCCTGACCTGCAGCAAAACGCCAGCTATTAATCGTCGCTTGTGATGCAGCGTTGTAATTGCTGGCGAGATTGGCGACTGTGCCATTAGTTGCAGTCAGTGTCGTTTGCGTGGTTCCAGTCAAGTTACAGCTGGCATCACCAAACCAGAGGAAGTTGCGATCATTGCGGAAGGAGCCATCGCTAATATCTTTAAACAGGTTGGTGCTGATTTCGGCGAGTGACGCAGCAACGGTACTTTTCTCCTGATGGATCGCATTCACTACAAACACACTGTCTTCCATCAATGCGCTGGCGCCCACACGCAAACTCAAAATCTGGTTGCGATAGTTTACAAACACGTTGTTAAACATATGAGTTTTTCCGTGACGCAACAAAGGCACACGACGCAAAGTGTTGCCCAACAATTTGTAACTATCGTCAGTAGTGATAAACGCATTGTTGTGCATAGTGGTGGTGATTTGTTTATCGATCGTGTGGCTATCGCTGGAGCCGTGTAACACTGCGCGCTTCACATTCACCAAACGGTTGAATGACATAGTCACATTGTAAGCGCCGACTTTTACATCGAAGGCTGAATCGCCGGTGGTATCAAAGGTATTTTTGTGAATCCAGATATCGTGCGATGCGCCGGTCGAGCGAATCATATCTGGATCAACATAATGGTCTTCGGTGTGACCCGCACCTTTGAAATTCAAATGAGTGAGAATCACGCTGTTGGCAGTTTGGGTTGGTGAACCGGTTTGGTCTTTACCAATCGCAAAACCGCTAAACAGGAAATAAGCCTCACTGCCGCGACCGTCGATGGTTTTGTTGGAACCGATCACCGGATTGCGAATCGGGTTGTTGGATTTATTCATCGCCGTATTAAAAAATTGTGTTACACAATTTGCACTGCTCACACCATTTTTTGCACACCACTGGGTGTAATTCACGCACTCGGCTTCTGTTGCACCGAGAATGGATTGCACAGTCGCATTGCTGCAACCCAAACGGTACATACCAATTTCACTTGGCTGCGCAAATTGGATTTTATCGAACACAATCCAGTTGTGCGCTTCGCCGGTAATTGCGGTGAGAATTTGTTGCTCAACCGACGTGCTGGAATTTTTGGTAATGATGGTCAGTTTGCTGTTGCCGTTCGGATCAAAACCACCGAGCGCTTTTTCACCATAGCCAACCGGTTTACCCAAAGTTTTGGACAAACAACTCACAATTTCCTGATCGGTTTTTAACGAGGTATCACGCCAGTTAACCGATGGATTGGTTGCAATGCGAATACAGTCCGCGCTGATGCTGCCGTTATCGGGAACGCTGCTGCTTGCCTTACTTGAAGAAGGTAGGCTGGAAGCGGGAATGCTTGATGCAGGTACACTACTCGGCGCAACTGATGATCTACTACTGGACAGCGGCGTACTGCTTGGTGCGGTAGACGATTTGGATGAACTGCTCGGTACAACTGAAGATTTGGACGAGCTGCTTGGCGCAATACTGGAAGACGATTTACTCGATGACGCCACTGTGCCAGTCGCGTTATACACTTCAAATTCAGCGATGCCCGGTGCGCTGGTCGCATTCACAATCAAATTAATTTTTTTCGCACTCTGCGTACCCAAATTCACAACGCGCTCGGCACCAATTCCAGTTCCGGTTGCGAGTACTGCGCCGCTGTCGTTATTGACCAAACTCCATGTAGTCACTTTGCTACCGGATTCGCGCAGAATCACCGTATTAAACGTTACCGCACTGCCCCACTTTACCGACACGCGCTGGTTGCTGGTGCCGCTGGCAAGTGACACAGTTGCGGCGTTGCCATCGCGGACTAATTTGGTGTTATCAAAACCCGAGCCGTCGGCGCCGGCAGAGGGGCCGGTTACGGCCAGGTTGGAACCCAGGGTTTGTGCTTGCACTGCGCAGGCGAGCAAACTGGTCGCCGCACCCAATACGAAGTACTGGCCAATACGGCGCGTCATTGGTGTTATTTTCATGGTGATTACCTTGTTCGTGGCTATATCGTTGTTATTCGGTTTGTTGTTATGGAAAAACGAAAACACCCGCTGGTGATGCAGCAGGGATAAAGACCGAAAAACGCCGATACGCTCGCCGACAGGCAAACGTTATCTATGGCTGCTGGGCAGCACTCGTTAAGTAAGAAAAGCTTAAAAAATTTGAAAAGCTTGGGGGATGAACAACGCTACAACTCATCCCGGGTACCGGTGTTATTTTTATTATCCAGCGACCCGGCAGGATTAGCTTGCAGCTTCACCTGCGGCGTACACGCCATGTACTTGTTGTCGAGGTCGCCATACTGCGCGCCCACCGCTATCAGCGTCAACGGCGATTTGATCAATTTCTGCCATTTATTGTGACAAAAATACTAAAAATGCTGCGGCAAACGATTACATTTTTTTGTTCTTTAACCTGTAACCGTTTTTATATGCTCGATGCAAAAAGCCCACAACCCGTCTCATACTCTCTTGTCGCCGTAGACTACACTCTCACTTTTTAATTGGCGGAAATCCGGACGATGAAGGAAAAGCTTAAAGGGCGCTGGTTTGGGATATTGTTTGGCTTGCCGTTCGCCGGTGTGGCGCTGGCCATGCTGGTGCTAAGCATCATTCCCTCATTGGTTGAGTGGCAACAGATGAAATCCTGGCCACGGGTAGAAGCCAAATTGATTGAGACCAAGCTGATCCGCAATCAGGGTGATGACAGCTATACCTATCAAGCAACGGCTAGCTACCGCTATCGGTATCAAGCGCAGGAATATATTGGCAATCGCGTTGCGATCAATAGTGGCGCCGACAATATCGGTGATTTCCACTATGAGCTGGTACGCAAACTGGAAGCGGCGCTTGAACGAGGTCGATCAGTGCCCGCGTGGGTTAATCCGGATAATCCTGCCGATGCTGTACTCAATCGCGATCTGCGTTGGAGCCTGCTCGGCTTCAAGCTGATTTTTGCTGCGGTGTTTGGTCTCGTCGGATTTGGCCTGATTGTCTGGATGTTCGTCGCGCGCAACCCGGAAACCAACCATCCCGACAGCAGTGAAAAACCTTGGCTCGGGCGCACAGAATGGGCCAGCGCGCGAGTGCAGTGCGATACCCGCAGCAGCCTATGGGGAATTTGGATCTTCGCAATTATCTGGAATCTGGTCTCCCTGCCAGCCGTCACCGCCATTCCCGATGAACTCGGCCAAGGCAACAATCTGGCCTTACTGATATTGCTATTCCCCATCGCCGGTTTTTTCTTATTGTATCTAGCGATTACCATCACCCTGAGCTGGCGTCGCTTTGGTCAACTCGTATTGGAGATGGACCCTTACCCCGGTGTCATCGGTGGCAAAGTCGGCGGCATTATCGATCTGAAACTTCCCTTTGATAGCAACCAGCATTTCCCGGTCACATTGCTCTGCATCCGCAGTTATGAAACCGGTAGCGGTAAAAATCGCAGCCGAAATGAAAGTGTTTTGTGGCAGTCAAACGGCGTTGCCCATACACAGTTGCTGCCGACTGGCGGGACACGTTTGCTCACCCGCTTCGCGGTACCCAAGGGCCTGCCCGTCTCGGAAGCTTATTCCTCGGACTATAACTTCTGGCGATTGGACCTAAAGGCCGATTTACCCGGCGTGGATTTGCATCGGCAATTTAATATTCCCGTGTTTTCCACCAGCGTCCAACCACAGCTGGATATCCCACTGAGCGATGCACACCCGCATTACCAACAAATCCGCGAGGAGCAAGTAGAGACAATTACCAATCTGGAGCAAATTCATGGCGGTGTACGCATGCACTTCCCTATGCTGCAGAGGTGGGGGACCAATCTTACTGCCATGGTCGTCGGGTTAATCTTTGCAATTGCCGGTTTTGCGCTGTACCAACGAGGCAACGCACCTGCACCACTTGTGTGGGGATTTATGTTTATCGGTGGATTTATTGCGTTGCTCTGCCTGAAACTTCTCTTCTCCAGTTTGCGCGTGCAACTGGATGCTAATGGTCTGATCAGCGAACGTTATTGGTTGGGTATTCCGATTGGCCGCGACCAGATCCCACGCACAGAGATTGTCAAACTGCAGATCAATACCAGTTACAAAGCACAGAGCAGCAAGGGATACACAGAAGTTTGCAAAATCCGCGCGCTGACTCGCAGCGGCAAAAAAATCCCGGTCGCGGTTAATTTACAAGGCCGCGATACCGCACAAGTCGCGCTCGAAGCGATTGGCAGTTTGAGCGGATATCCCATCGAATAAATGCAGCGGCAATGCCTCCGGGCATTGCTATTGCCGCTCCCGGCTTCCCCATCCTCCCATATGGGTAAATACCTTGGCTTGGGCATCAGTGTGAGAACACCACAATGAGAATAAAAAACTATAGATAATTTTTATCCATTGATAACATTTCTCAATTTAACGCGGTAAAATCACTCAATCAACTGAAGGGAGTTCATTTGGCTCACTTCCGATCTGAGAGCAGGTTGCGCTCGCGTGTTCAATGAAGCTCTTCCGCCGCTTTTTTGCTTCCGCCTGCCCTCTGCGGCATGCACTTTCGACGCTCGTTTGCGCCAGTATTACACCAACGTGAAAGGAATTTTTAAAACGTGTTTTTTAATTAATGCGTGACTGTTGTTGATTGCACGGCAGTCCATTTTTATTGGTAGAGGAAATATTTTGCACACAGAAAACAATAACACTGCTGTACCAGCGCCACGCACACCGCGACGCAAAGCCGGACCATCGCGCCGCTACCGGGTGATGATTGCTTACCGGTTTTTATTGGCGATTTTTGGCGGCTATGCGTTAGCGGCGTTGGTTGCCATGGTCACCAGTTTGGGTTTCCCCGAGCAGCAGGCTAGCGCCACCTTGAGCGGCACCCTGCTCGCATTTTGTGTACATACCGGCGTTTTTATCTGGGTATTTATGGTGCAGTCAACACGCAAGGCAACACTGGGCGTGTTAATTCCCGCGATCATTTTTGCTGTTGCGTATTGGCTTCTTAAAAAATAGGTGAACTATGAGAATCGACGGAAAATCCGAAGGCCCGCGCCAATCCATGTCCTGGTTGCACACCTGGGTTGGCCTGCCATTAGGTTGGTTGCTGTTCGCGGTATTTTTAACCGGCACACTCAGTTTTTTTCATCAGGAAATTACCGTGTGGATGAAACCGGAGCTGCACCAATCGCTCGCAACACAACCGCAGGCGCAGCAATTACAAACGGCGATTGATGCACTGCAAACCCGCGCACCCGATGCGACTGCCTGGAATATTAATTTGCCCAGCAATCGACAAACCGCGACCGAAATCAGCATTCGCAAACCCGGCGATGATCCGCGCGATCGCCGTGGCGGTGAACGATTAACTCTGGACTCAGCTACCGGTGAAGCACTTACCGCACGCGACACTCGCGGCGGCGGTTTTCTTTATCGTTTTCATTTTGATTTGTATGGCATTGATCGCGTAATCGCGCGCTGGATCGTCGGGTTTGCAACGCTGTTTATGTTTGTGGCCATTATCAGCGGCATTATTACGCACAAAAAAATCTTTAAAGATTTTTTCACCTTCAGACCAAACAAAGGTCAACGCTCCTGGCTCGATGCACACAACGCGACTGCAGTGCTCGCGCTGCCGTTTCATTTGGTCATTACCTTTAGCGGATTATTACTGCTGATGTTTATGCTGATGCCTTGGGGAATCGACGCCGCTTACGAAGGTGGGCGACAAGATTTTTTTCAGGCGATGAATGGCCGCCCTGTGCAGCAAGGACAACAGCAAAACCAGCAGCGCGGTGCTGAACAACAAAGAGAAGGTATGCAGCAGCGAAATCGTGAAGGTGCAAATGACGAAGCACGCGCTGCGAATCGCGAAGCTGGTGAGCGTCGCGAACAGCAAGCGCAGCGCAATGGTGAACGTCAAGCTGGAGGTGAGCGACAAGCCAATAACGGCAACCGCGAAGGTCGCGGAGGAAATGGTGAAGGCCGCGAGCAACAACCTACCGCACCCGCTGCACCTCTAGGTGATTTGGTGGCGATGTTGGCAACAGCTGAACAGCAGTGGCCGAATAAAACTATTACATCAATCAGCGTAACCAATCCCAATCGGGAAAATGCCGAAGTAGAAATTCGCGCGCAGGAATCCGATAGTTTGCTCAGTCGCGGCCAACAACCGAGTATGAAATTTAATGGTGTGACCGGTGCAGTAATAGCGACACCAGAAGCTGCCGCTGTTTCAATTCCCTCGGCAATTTATAACCTGACTACTTTATTGCACATGGCGCGCGGTGCCGATGTGGCATTGCGCTGGTTATTATTTTTGTCGGGCTTGCTCGGCACTATGATGGTCGCCAGTGGATTAATTTTGTGGTGTGTGAAACGCGCGCCCGAACAGCAGGCACAAGGTTATAAATCGTTTGGCTATCGTTTGGTGGAACGATTAAACGTTGCCACTATTGCCGGTTTACCCATCGCAATCGCCGTCTACTTTTGTGCGAACCGTTTTGTGCCAGTTGGAATTCCGCTGCGCCCGGAAATGGAAATTAAATTTTTCTTTATCGCCTGGTTGATCAGCGCAATTCACGCCACTGTGCGGCCGCATCGCAGTGCCTGGATCGAACAAATGGCAATCGGCGCCGGATTATTTTTTATCGTCCCCATCGTCAATGCATTAACCGGTGGCCGCGCATTGTGGAGCAGTATTTATCACCAGCAGTGGACAGTCGCCAGCGTTGATCTCGCATGCATCCTGATGGGTACCCTGCTCGCCTGGTCTGTTTATAAATTACAAACCAAACCGGCAGCGGTAGTTAAAGCGCGCAAGACTGTCGAGAAACCTGTTGAGAAATCTCTCATCCAAGCAGAAGGACAAGCCTGATATGTTGGTATGGATATTATGGGCAATTAACATCATCAGCCTCAGCTGCCTCGCCGCCGCCATGAGCAAACACCAGCGCGACTTTTTCGGTCGCGCGCTCGACCCCAAACAAAACCAGTTACTTACCTTGGCTGGCTGGGCACTGCTGGCCGTTTCACTTTTCGCCAGTATTCTCCTGCGCGGACCATCCGTAGGCGCGTCCATCTGGGTCTGCGCCATCACCTTTTCTGCATTGGTGGTGGGATTGGTAGCGACTTATCTACCATTGCGCTTGAAAACGGTTAATGCGATTGCGGCCATGTTGAGTGGCTTATTGCTGGGCGGGTATCTGTTGTTCTAGTGGGTATCACCATCGCGGGCGGCTTCATCTTGAGGCCGCGCTCATTTCAGTCTATTCAGGCAGTGACATGGGATTCCCCAATTGATCAAAATATTCCCAACAAAACACAATTGTTCACTAATGATAATAATTGTTATTAGTATTATAATGCGCGCCACTTTTGTTATTTACTCTCATTTGGAGCGCTTCGTGAAATTCAAACTCTTACCTCTCTCTGCTGCAATATTGCTCAGCATCAACCCGCTCGCCGCTTTGGCGCAAGGTTCTGGCGCTCAAAAAAGCCCAAAAGTTGAAGAGGTTGTGGTTACTGGCAAGTACGCCGTTGAACAAACCAAGGCATTGGATACCGCAACTGGCCTCGGGCTGACCATTGCAGAAACGCCGCAATCAGTATCCGTACTGACCTTTGAGCGTATGCAAGACCAGAACATCACCAGCATTCTGGATGCCGTAAATAACGCCGTGGGTGTGACGGCCGAAGAAACCGACAACGTGCGCAACGGCTTTTATTCGCGCGGTTTTGCTATCGACAGCTATCAAATCGATGGCGTACCAACTTCCTGGAGTTTGGGTGGGGATTCAGGCGAAACTGTTGCCGATACCGTTATCTATGACCGTATTGAGTTTGTGCGCGGCGCAACCGGTTTGATGACGGCAGTAGGTGATCCTTCAGCGTCTATCAACCTGGTACGCAAACACGCTAACAGCAAGGATTTGACCGGTTTCGTCGATCTCTCTGTTGGTAGCTGGCAGAAAAAAGCAATTGCCGCCGATGTGGGTACTGGTCTGAATGAAAGCGGCAGTGTTCGCGGTCGCGTTGTTGGCCGTGTGTTGCAAGGTGAATCCTTCGTTGATTATTACGAAGACGACAAGAGCACTTTCTACGGTGTACTTGAAGCTGATTTGACCGACGCGACCTTGGTACGCGTAGGTGCCAGCTATCAAAACAATGATCCGAAAGCGACCGTGTGGGGTGTTTTGCCGGGCTTCTTCTCCGATGGTACCCGACCAGATTGGGATGTATCCAAAACCACTTCCAGAGATTGGAACCGCTGGGAATCAACCAACACTAACTACTTTGCCAGCATCAACCATACCTTTGGCAATGGTTGGGAATTGCTCGCTAACTACAACAAATTGCACTACGAAACAGAAGCACGTTTGCTCTACGTGTACGGTTCACTGGATAAAGCAACTGGTGCCGGCCTGAGTGCACAACGCTACCGCAGTGATGGCGAATCCAAGCAAGACAGTTTTGATATCCAGTTGAAAGGTGATTTCAACCTGTTCAACCAAACTCACGATTTTGTGGCCGGTGCCCTGCGCGCTGATCAGTCCGCAGAAACCTTTACCCAATTACCGTTGGGTGGCGATATGAGTGGCGGTTATGACCGTATTTCTATTGATGATTTCTATAAATGGGACAGCCCCACTCTGAATGAACCCGAGTGGTCAGATGTACGCACCCAATCGCAAGATATTGAAACCGAACAGCGCGGTTACTATGCGGCAACTCGTCTTTCTGCCACCGATAAACTCAAGTTTATCCTGGGTGGACGTGTTGCGACTTGGGAGCGCACCGGTTTTGATTGGAGCGGTATCGTAAATTACGGGAACGATGATGAATTCATTCCTTACGCGGGCGCACTCTATGACCTGACTGATACCCACCGCATCTATGCAAGCTACACTGAAATCTTCAAGCCGCAGAACTATCGCGATGCCAACCGCAACTTCCTTGATCCACTGGTTGGTGAAAGTGCCGAGATTGGTTTGAAGAGTCGCTTCCTGGATGATCGTCTGCAAACTACCATCGCTTACTTTGATATTCAGCAAGACAACCTGGCACAACTCGACACCACTTATGTAGGTACACCTGAGCAAATGTATGCCTACATTGGTGCTGAAGGTGCGCAGAGTAAAGGTTTTGAAATTGAAGTGGTTGGTCAACCAATCGACGGCTGGAACATCAGTGCCGGTTATGCGCAATTCACCATCGAAGATGCGCAAGGCAATGACCTGAACACCGATAACGCCACCAAATCGCTCAAGCTGTTCACCTCTTACCAATTGCTTGAGAAGTTGATGATCGGTGGCGGTGTGAACTGGCAGAACGAGACCTACTCCGAAGGCATCAACCCTGTAAGCCAGCCTGGCAGACTCACTCAGGATGCTTACTCGCTGGTTAGCTTGATGGCTCGCTACACCTTTACTGATGACCTGAGCGCTCAGTTCAACGCCGCTAACGTAACCGATGAAAAATACTACTCACAAGTAGGCTATTTCAGTTCATATCGCTACGGCACTCCGCGCAACTACACCCTGAGCCTGAACTACAAGTTCTAATCCACAAGCTCAGGCTAATAAAAAACCGCAGGCCATTTGCATGGCCTGCGGTTTTTTATTTTTATCCGCTACATCCTCTGATCTTGCCCGCTTTCAATTATTGATGGTTTTTACCGCGCACTCGCAGGAAACCAGCCAAACATAGAAGCACAATTACAAACCCCGCTATAAGCCCATTCATAATCAGACCTGTCTCCGCTGTCTTTTGTTGTTCAATTACGGGTTGTTTATTTTCTGGAACAGATTCTAATGGAAGAGCATTATCTTCTATTGCTTCATTAACTTTTTCGACCGGCTCACTTGGTTCATTTTTAAATTGCAGCGGTTCTTGCGTTAATTTTTTTGCTTTCTCTTGCTCTTCTAAAAATCTCTCATTCTCCAGCGCCTTGTTGTGATAAGGTAAGCTTTTTGAGTCATCATATCCGGCTGGCAGCCTTTCCTCGATTGTCTTTTTTGATTCGATGATAGATTTCAGTTCGTCATCATTACTGATTTTCGCATCGCCATCTGCAGCGACTTGTTGATTATTTATCTCTTCAAACAGCCCGTTTAATTTTTGTAGATCAGTTGCTTGAGTATCATTTGAACGTTCTAATAGCAGCTCATAAATCGCAACTACCTCTTCGGGAGATAGCTGGATTTTTTTATTGCCATCCACAACCCAGTCCTTGCCGATAAGTAAAATATGCGATCTATTAAGTGATCTGAAAATCAATACATATTCATGGTCATTAACAGCACCTTCTATCGGGAAAACTCCTTCCACATTCCTATGCCCTCGCTCTATTGCTCCCATTACGGAAACATAAAACCGGCTGGGGACGGTGGTCATTTTCATTTCGAAAGGATCAAACATGCCAAAGAATTTTTCGTTCTTTTGATCAACAATGAATATTTGCGTGGTTTGGGAGAAATCGTAGGGTGTGTTGCTATTGTTAAACTCAAATGCTCCTGCGTGGAGCGATACAAAAGCGAAAAGAGACATCAGGTATTTTAGGTATTTCATCGAATATCATCCTTGCCTGGTATTATTTATTTTTTGATGTGCACTGCACGCTCTTTTAGTGCAGAGCAAGTTACTAAAGTTCACTGCTCTTTCAAATTTACTCTTTTGACTCCCAAGGCTTATTACGCGTGCGCTCCACCGCCTCGAGTTTTAAATGCAATGCAGCTTTAGCGGCGATGTGCGCGCTCACCGGGGCGGTGATGAACAGGAATAAGGCGATTAGCCATTCGTGCAGGCTGATGCCGTCGCCGCGGGTGGAGAACAAAATCACCGAGCCGGTAATCACGCCGCCGACACCGAGGGTGGTGGATTTGGCGGGGCCGTGCAGGCGCATGTAAAAATCCGGCAGGCGCGCGAGGCCGATGGAGCCGATCAGCGCGAAAGCGGCGCCGGCGAGGATAAAAAAACTGACGAGATATTCAGCCCACATAAGTATTTCCTATTCGATGATATCGCCGCGCAATAAATATTTGGACAGCGCCACTGTGCCGATAAAACCCATGATCGCAATCAGCAGCGCCGCTTCAAAATACAACATGCTGCCCTGGTAAATACCGAACAGCACCAGCAGTGCGATGGTGTTGATGTACATGGTGTCGAGCGCGACTATGCGGTCGGGCAATGAGGGGCCAATGACGAGGCGGCGCATGTTTAAGGCGATGGCGACGCTGAACATAAACATCGCGATACCTACAGCAGTCGTTAACATTCGAAGATCTCCTTCAGCGGCGCTTCGTAGCGTTGTTTTACCAAACGGATTTCCGCTTCCGGATCGGCTACGTGCAAACAATGCAGCAGCAGATAGCGGCCGTCTTTGCTCAGGTCGGCAGATACTGTGCCGGGCGTGAGCGAGATAATGCTGGCGAGCAAGGCGATGGTGAAATCGTGTTCGATATCGAGCGGCACTTTCACAAACGCCGGCTGCAATTTATTGACCGGCCCGAGAATACGCACGGCCAGCATCAGGTTGGCGATGATGATGTCGTAAAAGATGACCACCGACATTTTCATCACCAGCAGCGGTTTACGGATATGCAGTGCTTCCGGCCAAAACGCCTGGGTCACCCAAGGAATCAACCAGGCGAGAAATGCGCCTAGCAAGATCTGACCGGGGGCGATGCTGTTGTTGAGCAACAGCCACACAATCACCATGTAAACACTGAGCGCCTTGTGCGGAAACCAGCGACGCGGCTTGAGTTGGTTGGCCTCGGCCGCTGGATCGAGATGAGTGTTTGATTCTGGATTCATACTATTTCTCCCCTATCGCACACGGAATTGCTGCACGGCTTGCAGGTAAGCGCCCGGCTCCAGCAGCTGACGCGCCACCGCTTGGGTGTAATCCAGCACCGGGTTGGCCAGCACCGTAACTGCACCTACACAACAGAACAGGCCAATTACCGCCAGTAGCGCGCCCAGGTCAGCGGCGGGCGCAGTTGCAATCTTGTCTTTGGTCTGCCAGAAAAACATTGAACCGGAACGGCTGAGGGCAATGAGCGTGAGCAAGCTGCCGCCCAACACAATCAACCAGAGCACCAGCGCGTCGTCATTGGCACCGGCGGCGTTGAGCAGCAACAACTTACCGATAAAGCCACTGAACGGCGGTAAACCGGCAACGGCAACGGCGCCGATAAAAAACAGTACCCCCAGCAACGCCGATTGGCGCAAACGTGGCCCTTCGGCAATGTGGTCAAGCAGTTCGCCGCGCTGGCGCAGGATCAAATCGGCGAGCAGGAACATGGCGCCGCAAATCAACGTTGAGTGGACGAGGTAATAAAGACTCGCTGCCAATCCGGCTTCGCGGTTAAGGGCGATACCCGCCAGTAAAGTACCTACCGAGACAATCACCAGATAAGCGATTTGCACCCGCAGCTCGCGCGCCGACAAAGCACCAAGTAGCCCCATCACCAGCGTAACCAGCGCTATCGGCCATAACCAGAACCACGCAAAATTCGCCAGAGTTTCTGCGTTATCGCCGAAAATCTGCGTATAAACACGGATGATCGAGTAAACACCAACCTTGGTCATAATCGCAAACATGGCCGCAACCGGCGCGCTGGCGGCGGCGTAGGCGCGCGGCAACCAGAAGTAGAAAGGTGCCATGGCAGCTTTGAGGCCGAACACCACTAACAGCAGGATTCCGGCGGTGGCGGCGAGCGGCGCATCGGCGGGATCGAGCTTTGCCATTTTATCGCCGAGGTCGGCCATATTGAGCGAGCCGGTGATGCCGTAGAGCGCAGACACGCCCATCAAAAACAGCGCCGAGCCAATCAGGTTCACGATCACATAATGCAGACCGGAGCGCGCCCGCTCTACGCCGCGACCATGCAGCAACAGGCCGTAGGAGGAGATCAGCAGAATTTCAAAGAACACAAACAGGTTGAATAAATCGCCGGTCAGGAAGGCGCCGTTCACCCCCACGAGCAGGAAATGCACCATGCCGTGAAGCCGGTCGCCGGGTGCATCGTGGCCGCGCACGGCGTAAGCGAGACTGAAGAATGCCAGCACCGCCGTCACCATCAGCATCATGGCGCTCAGGCGATCCAACACCAAAATGATGCCGAAAGGTGGCGCCCAGTTACCCGGGGCGTAAAGGCGTATCTCCCCGTCGCTGGCCAGCATCAATAAACAAGCCGTCACACCAACTAGGGCAGTGGCAGATAACAGGCTGATACTGCGGATCAACCGGCGGCGGCCAGCCAGCAGCATCAGCAGTATGGCCGTGATCAACGGCAGGACGATAGGCGCAAAAATAACGTGGTTCAAACCTCGTCCTCCTCTAGCGGGCGCACAGGTTTGGCCGGCTTTTCACCGATGGCAGCGCCACCGTCCACATGGTCGTTGCCCAATTCTGCGCGGGCACGCAGGGAGAGCACCAGCAAGAAGGCCGTCATCGCAAAACCGATCACAATAGCGGTCAACACCAGTGCTTGAGGGATGGGATCGGCATAGGTATCCGACGAGCCAATCACCGCCGGGGCGCCGGAGCGCAAGCGTCCCATCACAAAGATAAACAGGTTTACCGCGTAGGAGATCAGGGTTAAACCGAGGATCACCGGAAAGGTACGGGCACGCAGCAGCAGGTACACACCGCAACTCACCAATACCGCAATTACCACTGCAACAAGTACTTCCATCAGTGGGACTCCTCTGAAGTTGTGGCCGTAGGTTGAACCTGCGCGAGATTGCCCAACTGCGACAACATCAGCAGGGTCGCCCCTACTACCGCGAGATAGACACCCACATCAAACAGCAGCGCTGTGGCCAGTTCTATATCGCCAATTAACGGGATATGCACATGAGTAAAAGCGGTAGTCAGGAAGGGATAACCAAATGCCAGGCTACCCAAGCCAGTGAAGGCGGAGACCAGAATCCCGACCAGACTCACGCGGCCGTAATCGACCGGCAAGCGCTGCCGCACCCAATCAGTGCCGCTGCAAATGTATTGCAAGATAAGCGCGATGGCGGTGATCAAACCGGCGATAAAACCGCCGCCCGGTTGGTTGTGACCGCGCAGGAAAATAAACACCGACACCATAAGTGCGAGCGGGAAAAACATGCGCGAGAGCACGGTGATGATGATGGGGTAAGCATCGCGTGCCCATTGGCGGTCGTTGCGCGGCACGCTCACTTCCAGCCCTTGCAACATCATGTACACACTCAAACCGGCAATCGCCAGTACGGTGATTTCACCAAAGGTATCGAAGCCACGGAAATCCACCAGAATCACATTGACCACATTGGTACCGCCGCCACCGCTGACACTATTAGCAATAAAGAAGTCGGCGAGGCTGGTGTCGTAGGGTCGGGTAAGGATCGCCAAGGTAAACAGGCCCACCGCTATACCGGTGCCGCCCGCCAGCAACATATCGCGGATCGCCCGCGGCCAGCTGGATTCGTAGGGTGTGAGCTGGGGCAGGAAATAAAGCGCCAGCATCAGCAGGATAATGGTGACCACTTCCACCGAAATTTGGGTGAGCGCCAAATCCGGCGCCGAGAAGCGCACAAAGGTGAGTGATACCACCAGCCCTACCGCACTCAGCGCCAGCAAGGCGGCGTAGCGGTTGTGATGGCTGGAGACAGTGACAATGGCCGCGACTATCATGATGCTCGCCATAATCACACTGATACCGTCGATAGGCGTGAGCGGAATCGTGCCCAGGATATTACCGAGCGGCCAGAACTCGTACGCCGCCATCCCCAGAGTGGCAGTGATAATCACCGCCACCGAGCGCTGCAACGAGCCGTTCTCCACCGCATCGGTACAGCGCTGGGCAAAACGCACCAGCCGCTGGATGCGCTTTTCAAACACGACTTTCTCATCGATACGATAGCGGCGCTCATAGAACGCAAACAGACCTTTACGTTGGTAGTAGAGCAATAGCCCGCCCGCCAAGGCGACAAAACTCATCAGCAGCGGCAGGTTAAAGCCGTGCCAGATCGCCAGATGATAGCGGGGAATATCGGTACCCAAAACCGCGTAAGCCGCCGAGTGCAGCAGCGGCGATACCAGCAAATTGGGCATCATCCCCAACGCCAGACACAACAGACACAAGAGCGCCATTGGCAGGATCATGTAGAGCGGCGCTTCGTGCGGCGGGTAGATCGGCAAGTCTTTGTTAGGCTCGCCGTTAAAGAACACATCGTGGATAAAACGGTAGGAGTAAGCTACCGCGAAAATACCGGCAAATGTCGCTATCAGCGGGAATATATAGCTGAAGTTGCCAAGTTGATCGAGTTTTAGCGTCTCCGAGAAAAACATCTCCTTACTCAGGAAGCCATTGAGTAGCGGCACCCCGGCCATGGCTGCTGCTGCCACCATCGCCACAGTTGCTGTCACCGGCATAAACCGCGCTAGCCCGAAAATTTTGCGCATATCGCGGGTGCCGGTTTCGTGGTCAATAATGCCCGCCGCCATAAACAGCGAGGCCTTGAAGGTCGCGTGGTTAACTATGTGGAACAGTGCAGCGATAGTTGCCAGGTCGCTACTGAAACCAAACAACATGGTGATCAAGCCGAGATGGCTGATGGTCGAGTAAGCCAGCAGGCCTTTGAGGTCGTGCTTGAACATAGCGTTGTAGGCGCCGAATACCAGCGTCGCAAGGCCGGTGAAAGTCACCAGATAAAACCACAAATCCGAACCGGAGAGAGCGGGATACAAACGCGCCAGCAGAAACACGCCCGCCTTGACCATGGTCGCCGAATGCAAATAGGCCGATGCCGGTGTCGGTGCCGCCATGGCATGGGGCAACCAGAAGTAGAAAGGAAACTGCGCGGACTTGGTAAAAGCGCCGATCAAAATCAGGCAGAGCACCAACGGATACCACTCGTGAGCCTGGATAATGCCAGCCGAATTGAGGATGGTCCCCAGATTGTAGGAGCCGACAATCTGCCCCAGCATCAAGGCACCCGCGAGCAAACACAGGCCGCCCGCACCGGTGATCGCCAGCGCCATACGCGCACCTTTACGCGCATCGCTGCGGTGCGACCAGTAGCCAATCAGCAAGAACGACATCAGGCTCGTCAGTTCCCAAAACACCACCAGCAACAGCAGATTGTCGGCCAGCACTATGCCGAGCATCGCCATCATAAACAGCTGCAAAAGTGCGTAGAGGCGACCGAGGGAATCTTCTTTGGCGATGTAGTAGCGGGCGTAGAGGATCACCAACAGCCCGATCACCAAAATCATCAGCGCAAACAGCATCCCCAAGCCATCCATGCGCAGGCTGAAGTCCATCCCCAATTGCGGCAGCCAGGGCTGATGCAGGAAGAACATACGGTTCTGCAGCAGGTCAGGCATGTATTGCAGCAGCAGAATCAGCGACAAGGCCGGGCCCAGCGCTGCGGATATTGCACAGATATTGCGCCCAAACCTTTCCGTCAATAACGGCAAGGCCGCGCCCAGCAAGGGCAATGCAATAATCAGCAGTATCTCCATGCGATCTCCTCAGTAGCTAACGGCCGGTCGTTGGGATTATTACCACTGCGCTCGAATCTTGTCAGTGCTATTCCATCGTCCAGCCGGAAAAATAATCAGGTAAAGGTTAGTCGGTAACCGTAGCCGTTTTAGGTTTGGCGATGTACTTGAGCCAGATATAACCCAGCAGCGCCGACAGGAATGAGCCACTCAGGATGCCGAGGCGGTCGCTCATGCCGGTGTTATCGGCGACATTCTGGAACGCGAGTGAGCCGATAAATAAACTCATGGTAAAGCCGACGCCGCAAATCACCGCCACACCGTAGACCTGCGACCAGCTGACATCGGCGGGCAATTTGCCGATTTTGAGCACCACCGCCAGCCAGGTAAACAGCATCACCCCTACCTGCTTGCCGATAAACAAGCCAAGCAATATGCCGAGGGAAATGGGGGATAAAAGATCGCTAAAACTTATGCCCGCCAGCGACAGACCAGCGTTGGCAAACGCAAAAATGGGCAGGATCACAAACGCGACAGGGCTGTGCAGGCCGTGTTCAAGGGCCTGCATCGGCTGGCGCTCTTTGCCGTCAGCATCCACACCTTTAAACGGGATACACAGGGCGATAGCCACACCGGCCAAAGTGGCATGAACGCCGGATTTGAGCAGGCTTACCCACACCAATATCCCGATGGCCAGATAGGCCGTTTTGCGCACCACCCCCATGTAATTCATCAGGATCAGGATGGCGATACCGACCGCTGCAAAACTGAACGCCATCGGCGACAGGTTATCCGTGTAAAAGAGCGCAATAATGATGATCGCGCCTATATCGTCGAAGATCGCCAGCGATACGAGGAAGATCTTTAAACTGGTCGGCACACGCGAGCCAACCAAGCCAAGTATACCGAGGGCGAAAGCGATATCGGTTGCAGTGGGAATCGCCCAGCCGTGCAGCGCGACCGGATCGTCGCGATTAATAAAGGCATAGACCAGCGCCGGTGCCAACATCCCGCCAATCGCAGCAATACCGGGCAGGGCAATTTTGGAAAGCTGGTTTAGCTCGCCAACCAACACCTCCCGCTTCAGCTCCAACCCGACCAGCAGAAAAAACAGCGCCATAAGGCCATCGTTAATCCACAGCAACAGGGGTTTGGCTATCGAGAATTCATCGATTGCCACTACCACTTGTACGGCCAATAGCTGGTCGTACCAGGATTTTAAGCCAGAGTTCGCTGCAATTAGCGCCAAGATCGCTGCTGCTATCAGCAAAATACTGCTTGCTGACTCCAATTTAAAAAACGCTTTGATTCCGCCAATCATTGCAGTCTCACATTCATCATTATGCCAACCCCGTACCTTAACGGGTTTGCCAGGCTTTGGGCAATAATTTCAAAGGAATCAATAAGTTATTTAACAAATCATGACTTAAAACAAAAACCCCCGCTGACGGGATCAGCGGGGGTTTTATGGATTGGAAGACACAAACCCTACGAAATTACTGTACGCGCTCCATCTCCAGAATGTTGACTCCACCCGTACCCAAGTTTTCACGGCCATAGATAAACTTGATCGCCGTCAGCTGATGGCTGGCATCCGCCGTGTAGGTAATGCTTGACCCTTCTGTTCCACCGGCTACCGCATAGGTTGCATCGCCAACTACCAACACGACATTGTCGCTACCCGCTAATGCAACTTTTGCTGCACTGGCACCAGAGCCTGTTTGTCTGAAATTAATGGTTACCGTGAAGGCTTTGCCAGCCTCTACCGGAATGGAAATATAGGTGCGAACGCTGGTAAGGCTTTCACCCACCGCTGGCATCATCACCGCGTTGCTGGTGAAGAAGGAGCCGTTGGTATTCCAAAATGCGTTTGCCGTGGCGTTGTTAGCAGAGCCTGCCGGGCGATAACGCAAAACGTTTGCCGCTGAATTAAATGTCAGGCCATCGACTGTGACATCACCCCCGGTTGCCTTGATGCTGTTGTCGGCCGCAGCGTTATAGGCCGCACCAAACAAGCTAGTATCCGCGACTGCATAAGCCGCTGAATCAAAACCCCAACTGCGGGTGACTGTCGCCAGGCTGGATGCTGAGCTGGACGAGCCATCGCCAACCGGCGCAGAACTGGCCGATGAACTTGAGTCACTGGTTGCAACCGACGAACCTGCGCTGGAGGCCGGGGTACTGCTGGTGCTGCTCGCCGAACCCGAACTGTCCGACGAGCTTGATTGGCCGAAGTTGACGCAATCGGTGCTATCGCCCGGCAGCGGATTCCAACCGGCACCGCTGTTGTACGCGGCAAAAATCTGCGCGCGGTTGCAGTAATCGCTGGTCACTTCCGCGAGGGATAACTCGCGACCACCGACGCGGCTCGCCAGACTAATGGTGTTGCCGCCCGCATCCATAGTGGCGAATTCACGCCAGCCGGTGGTTGCTGTTGGCGTAACCGGATTCGGTGCCGGCTGGCCATTAACGCCCGCCCCTGCCCAACCTGCAGTGTTGATGTGGGTATCCATGCGGCTGTTGATAAAGACCACGTTATCCCAAGTGGCAGATCCGCCCGGGCTGCGCGCCAGATAAGTCGCGCCCGCCGGAATGGTATGGCCAACCGGGCCAGCGCCCTGGGTCAGGTTGCTGTTGAGGAACACAAAACCTTTGTCCGCCGCCGTCAGCGTACGCGCCTGAACCACATAGCCGCCGTTGCTGGCATTGCTGCTGTCGCCCAGTGAGCGAATCTCGCTCTCTTCAAACAGGGAGACATTGTTGTTGCCCCAGATAAAGTCCACATTGCCAGCCACCAAGGTGCGGTAGAACCAGCTGTAGCCCTTGAGCTGGAGTGTGTCCTGCTCGCTGATAAAGTTGGCGTTTTTGGCGATCAAACGGCCGGTCGAGTTGAAATAAATCGTCTCGGCCTGGCCACCGCTGCTGGTTTTGATAGTCGTGTTTTTGAGGGTCAGGTTTTCCAGCGTCAGCATATCTGCCAGCTCCACCAGAAATACCGGGCGACCGGCTGAGCCAGGGTTGAGCCCTTCGGAGTTCTGGTACTGGATGACCACACCCGAACGGCTCTCGCCGGTGATGGTGACATTGTCTTTGTTGCGCAAGTAGAGCAGCTCTGGATAGGTGCCGTTTTTCACGGTAATGGTGACCGGATCAGACTTGCTCAGGTTCTGCATTGCATAGTTGAGTGCGCCTTGCAGGGTGCGGAAGTCAGCAGTAGAACCATTGTCATCCACAGTAAGCGAGGTTAAACCCGCCACCGGTGCTGGCTTGGTGGTAAAACTCCAGCCAGCATTTTTACCGATACCCTCAAACGGTAAGGTCGCGAGGGTTGCACCGGTAAAGGCCGAACCGCTCACCGCCACGTAATAGCTGGTGTTGTATTCCAGCTTTTTGCCCTGCAGGGCGATGGTGACAGTGTTGCCAGAAATGCTGATCGGACGGGTATTAAGGGTGCGATAAGTGCCGTAACCGATGCTGTCTTTGTGATCCACCAGCTTGATGGTATCTACCACCGAATCGTCGCTGCTTTTGAAAATACGGATGGCACCGGACGATCCCAACACCGGCGGCGAATCAAACGTCAGGGTCAGGTTGGTATCGGCATAAACACCGCTTTCACTCGTCGCCGGAGTAACCAAACCACTCAGGTTGTAAGTCGCGGTGGGCATTACAAATTGCGGGGCGATGGTTGCTGTGACTGTGCGGCTCAGGTCAGGGTCGGAGCCACTGGTAAAGGTGACAGTGGCAGTGCCTGCCCCCACCGGATTCAGGCTCACTTCATAGCCATTCACACTGGTGCTCACCACTGCCGGATTGCTCGATTCCACGGTAAAAGTGTCGTTGGCATTCTGGGTATTTTTTGCTGTGACGGTAATCACCCGCGCGGCATCGCCCACTTCGGCGTTGTAATTGGCGGTTGGCGCTATCGTCAGCTGCGCTGGCACTGGCGGTTTGTCGTTGGCATTACCTACTTTGATATCGTCGATTTCAAACGAGCGGTTGCTGGTGAAAATCCCGACCAAACCACGCTGGGTCAAGCTGGCATCGCTGAAGCTGGCTACCGCCAGATCATTCAGGTACAGCTTCATTTCGGTACCGATCAATTCCAGACGCAACTTGTACCACTCACCGTCAGTGGCACCTGCCGTCCCCAGACTAATGGCGGTGTTGTAGCGCATAGCGCCAGTGCTCGCCGGACTGCCGGTCGAGTTGCGCTCAACGATTTCAACCCGTGGCTGGTTTGTCTCATGGGCGATCATGCCCACGCCATACCAGTTATTGAGGTCCTGATAGCGCGCCATCACATAGATGGAACGCTGCGCAGTGCCGCTGGAATTGAGACGCGGACGAATACGCGCTTCCACGTAATAATCGGCCGAGGTCACACCGGCAAACTCTTCCGGTTTGATCAGCGCCAATACGCCACCGACACCACCGGTCGACGGAGCGGTATAACGCAGCACATTGTTATCCACTGGTGTATTCAGGATATCGAAGCTGCCATTCGCCCCGGCGATGGAAAGCAAATCCCACTTGCCCGAGTCGGTGGAGAAATCATCGCAGAAATACAGATCCGGTTCGGAACCGCAGGCAAAGGTCGGGATCACTGGAGCGCTGGATGCACTTGATGACGTAGTTGATGAAGTTGAAGCACCGGATGACGTCTCAACCACGCCACCAGTTGAGGATGCGGCTGAAGTCGAAGAACCCGTTGCCGGAGCGCTGCTGGCTGATGCCGATGTTGCTGATGAAGAGCTGCCATCGACCGCACTGAAGTCACAGTCATTCAGGTTTTCTGATACACCATAACCTTTAACACAGCCGATATTCGCCGGCAGTAAACCCGCCAGCTGTGCCGGAGTGTAGGCACCGGCATCGGTCCAGACCATCCAATCGATCAGCGCTTTATAGCTATTGCTGCCACCGTCGCCAATTTGCAGGTAGTTATTGGTCGCTGTGGTGCTGGCAAATTGCACCTCTTCCTGATTCAGGATCGGCGTGTTGGAACCATCCAGATAAGCGCGCGCCCAACCGGTAGTCGGGCTGGAGAGCGCCACGGTGAAGTGGTAAATGCGGTATTCATTCATCACCAAACCGTAAGCCGTGTTAGGTGCTGGTGAACCTTCAAACTGCACACCCTGGTTAGTACCGTCGGAGCGCAACACGACTTTCAAACGGCTGGCCGCTGTATCTGCCGTACCACCAAAAGCCGTTTCCAGTTCCAGTACCCGCGCATTTGCCGGTGGACTGAAACCTTTAATCCCGGCGATCAGGGTAAAGTATTTTGGATAAACGCCATCGTTGCGGCCGACATTACTCGCCCGCGCACGATTGTTTTTAGTACCGAGCGAAGTGGAATCAAATACAACTGCACCCGCACCGGTAGGAGTGAAATCACTTGCACTGCCCTGGATAACAAAGGGGGCGGTAGTCACACCATCAGCCAAGGTAATAGCATTGGCATCAAACGGACTGACACTGCCATTGAACAGGTTCCAGCTAACCGATGATGGATCAGCAGTCACTGGCTCATCAGTTGGCGGTGGCGGCGGCTCTATATCCCAGTCGGGGCGAGTACAGGCAAGCACGGCAGGCGGAGTAGTGATCTTGCCGGTACCAGCGTATTGCTGCACATGTGCGGGCACGTCTTCAACCGGGATCAAACTTGGTTGGTAAAGGTAGCCAGTCGGCAGCGTCAGGGTACCGGTCGAGGCGCTATCGGCCAGCAATTGATCGGCGAGGATATTCGCATCACCTTCTTTTTCTTCCCAGATAATGCCATCGCGCAATTGGTTGTTGATTAACTCCCAATAACCTATCGCAATACTGTCGCGCGACATCACCGGGTTTTTGGTGTTTTCAAACACGTTGCGCTCAACGCGGATAATCGCACCCATGCGCGAGTTGATCGCCGAGGTATCCACATTGTGATAGTAGTTGTTGTAGATGTGGCCTTTGCCGAAGCGGAACAGCGGCAAACGTGAATTCACGTGGTACCAATAGTTGTGGTGCCAGGTGATGCGACGGTCGAAGTTATCTTCATCCGACGAGCCCCAGAGCGAGGTCTTCCAACTGTCGTGCAGGTAGTTGTAAGAAATGGTGATATCCGCCACGTCGCTACGGCCGCTGACCAGTTCATCGTAATAATCTTTTTTGTATTCATCGCGCAGTATTGGATCGGTAATGCTCGCCGGCACAGTCACATTCAGGTCATTGAACAATTCGTTGTGGTCGATCCACACATTGCGCACCGGGCCGTTGCGGCCATCAATGGTGATGATATCGCCCTGCCCGCGGCTTTGCGGAACGTGGTACATCTTGAGGTTGCGGATAATCACATTGCTGGCAGTGATATGGATACCGGTGCCCCAGAATTCCGCATTGGCGCCGCGTCCGATAATAGATACGTTCGGGCGATTGAGTTTGATGTCGGTATTGCCCGAGTTGTGCCAGGTAATCACACCATCAACATAAATCGTCAGCGGTTTGCCAGTGTTGGCCGGATTATTCAGTGCCGCAATTAAATCCGCACCGGTGCATACCGCTACCTCCACCGCATTTGGCCCCGCACCACCGGTGGTGCCACCATTCAGCGATGCATAACCAAACACGGTATTAAAATCCATCGCCACTGCCGAACTGCTGCTGGACGATGAGCTAACCGAAGAAACAGATGAAACAGGAGCGCTGCTGGGCGAACTGCTCGCCACCGATGAGGGTGAACTGGATGCTGGTGGTACAACGACTATCGCGCTCGATTGCGATGAGTTGGCAGCGCTGGATAAAGGACTGCTTGATGGCGATGCACTGGAAAGCGGCGCACTGGATAAAGCCGAACTATTAGCCTCCGAACTCGCGCCCACTACTGGCGCCGAACTGAGGCTGGATGAGGAACTCGCTTCCTCGACCGGTACACCCACCAACTCCAGGGTATCGCGCAAATGGCTGAGCGCCGACTGCACCGACACTATGGTCGTATTAGTGCCGCCAGAATTGGCGATCAAATTCACCACTGCTGGCGAGGCCGCAAACGCAGTGAGGCTAAGATTGAAATCCACCTGCGTCGCCAAAGCGGCAACCGCCGGACTAATACTGATGCCGTTGGCCGGATTGCCATCGGTATCCAGACTCTGCAGCAGACGCGCAATATTCAGCACCACTGGCGAAGCCGGATTGAGAGTCTGCGCCATATCCAGCGGCGTCACTATGCCCTTGGCTGGGACTGGCGGAAACTCCAGCGCGCCGATAAAAAAGGTCACCGTCTCACCCGGCAGATAATTAAATTCACCCTGGGCATTAGTGACACCGGATTGTGTTGCCGTGCGGTAGCCAATCCCCGCCACAAACGCATCGACAAACACCCCCACAACGGGCGTCGCCGCACTTTGGCTACTGGCGGCAGCTTGGGTAGAACGGGCTTGAACCAGCACACTCGATTTTTGCGTCCCCGTTGGGGTCGAGCTGGCGGACGAATTTCCGCGTTTGGAATCGCCCCCACACGCACTGAGCAAAACAGACAATAAAACAGCTAATAGCAGATGGAATTTCATAGTGCTCTCACAGTTGTAGTTATTCTTGGATTTGGCTGCGCCAAATTCAGACAAAGCACTACCGCCAGAGGAGCTGACGATAGCCTCTGGTATCAACCGTTTACTGAAGATCACTGCCTAAATGCCAAATTATTATCAGGTCTACCCAGCGCAATCACGCATCGATAGCCACAGCTCAAGGCTGTAAAAACGCGAACAAATACTTAACACCCGAAGCACATCCCCATCGGGATTGATCGAGCAAAGGTCTTACATTGAGGAATAACATTGCCGGAGGATTTGAGGCTGAGCCTCTTTTACCGAGTGAGCCAGCTGGGCCAAATGCATAGTTAGATTTATGGGGCACATCAACAGAGGGTAGCTGGCGCCTCTTACCTTTCTGTGAAGGTGATCGCATTCTATACCCAACCTTTCGCCAATATCCACCCTTTGTTTGGATAAATACTGTCCAGCTGTGCCTTCATTTAAAAACCGTGGCAAACAAGCTCCTCGAAGACAAACGCACATTAACGTTCCTGACTGCCGCAGATCTTCTGAAAGGAGAATAATTTCCTGCTGTCGCATAAATTAAAAAGACACACTATAGTTTAGTCCCCCAACATAGCGGGACGCAGCCTAATGCTGGCTTTGGATTGCATAAGACATGAACGTTAAATAAAGGATGTTTGAAAATGCCTATCGTGGTTTTATCACTGTTAATTCAGATCGCGCTTGTTATTCACATAGTAAAAACCGGACGTAACAAAACCTGGATTTGGTTGGTCATGATTTTGCCCGTGGCTGGCGCGGTCGCTTATGTAGTACTTGAACTCCTACCCGATTTTGCCGGCACCCGCTCAGGGCGAAAAACGCTGCGGACGGTACAAGATTTAGTTAATCCCGATCGCGATTTAAAAAGTGCGGCACAGGATTATGAGATTGCCAAAACAACTGAAAATGCACAGCGTCTTGCGCAGGAATTATTACTAAAAGAGCAATACACCGAAGCAGCTCTTTTATATAAAAATTGCCTGAAAGGACTGCACGAGTTTGATCCGCTATTTATGTATGGTTTAGCTCAGGCAGAATTTGGCTTGGGTAATTTTTCTGCCGTCAAAGAATTGTTGGATCAATTGATTGCTAAAAACCCGGACTACAAAAATCCCGACGCACACCTGCTGTATGCGCGAGTACTTGAATCGCTTGATGATACACAAGCTGCGCTACATGAGTTTGAGGTGCTGGATTCATATTACCCTGGCGCAGAAGCCAGCTATCACTTTGCCAAACTATTACAAAAACTCGGGCAAACAGAGCGTGCGTTGAAAGTGTTTGAAGCTATTCTGGCAAAGGCGAAAACCTCCGGCAGTTACTACAACGAGATTCACGGTAAATGGATTAAATTAACTGCGTTGGAACTACGCCGTTAATCGATACGATAGGAAAAATTTTGCGCGAATTCAGGCGTTGGATACGCTATAAAAATCAGTGTGAGTAGTTTCTTTAACGAAAGTGTCAATTGCACGCCATGCTTCTGCTGGCGTAGATTGAAGTAGAAAGTGTTGGACAGGAAAAGTAATAACTGTGATTTTCGGATTAAGCGCGAGCATACGACTCAAATTCCATTTGGGAACAACAATATCGTATTTGGCCCGAAGATAAATTATTGGCACTGCACTTCTTCCAAGGGCTTCACGCGCATCCACTGATAATGCAGACCTAACTCTAGCTGCCAGTACTTGTGGTTTGATTTTTTGTAATTCGATACTTGCTGCTTTCAGAATGCTTGATGTGTTTTTATCGCTTAATTTAATCCGTAACCAATACAACATTGGTGCAACACTGAAAATAAACGTCCAGGGAAGATATTTGGTAAAGGTGAAGTAAGGTGCTGACTCAAAACTCGCGACCAATATTGTACCTATGTGATTGGTAATATTTTTAGCTAAAATAAATATCGCTATAGGCCCTGAAAAAGATTCCCCTACTAATACAAATCGCCCGTCAATCGAACTGATTTTTCCCAATACGTATTCAGTCAGCTCTTCATAAGATTTAACTTCATGCGTCGGGTAGCTAATTACCAACAGTTCATATTCATCGGTTGCAACGGCAAGTAAAGGATCAAATAAACCTGCGGTACCGTTAAGACCGGGTAATAACACAAGGGTTATTTTTTTTTCCATTTTAGTTATGATTTTTTTTAGGCCAGCGAATCTGCACCCTGGCGCCGCCGAGGATTTCCGGTTCGACAAATTGGGCGGTGCCGTGATGCCATTGCATGATGCGTTTGACGATGGCGAGGCCTAAACCGAAGCCGCCGGTGGAGGAGTTGCCGGAGGTTTGGTCGCCGTCTTGTTCGGCGTAGTAGAGACGGACAAAGGAATCGAATACACGCTCGCGTTCACTGGCGGGAATGCCGGGGCCGTCATCTTCTACGGCGATAATGTATTCGCTGTTGGTTTGCATAAGTTCAATACGGATGCGTGACTTCGCATAGCGTGCGGCGTTGTTAATGAAATTTTGCAACACAGTTTCAATCAACTTCCACTCACATACGAATTCAGCGTTATTGGTGATATCGCAAATTTCCAGCTGCAGGTTTCGTTGGTTATGCCGTGTAAAACGAATTTGTAATTCGTCCAGCAAATCGCGCATGTGGCCGTTGGTTTGTTTTAGCTGTTGGGTCTTCTGTTCAAAACCGGCGTAAGCCAAAAGCGCGCTAATCAGTGATTCCATTTCCGCAATATCTTGCTCCACACTGCGCAATTGGCGGCGGCCTTTTTCATCCAGTTTTTCTTCTTCAATCATGGCGAGTGCAAATTTCATTCGCGCCAGCGGCGTACGCAATTCATGTGAAACAGCGTTGGTCATCTCGCGATGCGAAGCAATCAATTCGCGCAAGCGCTGCGCCATATGGTTGAATGCTTGTGCGAGCGGATAAAGTGTTGAAGTCGGCGAAATTTTTAGCGTCTCGGGTACGCCGTCTTTACCGAGCGTACGAGTTTGGCTTTCCAGTTTTTTACTGTCGCGCGAGAGTGGCCACACCCACAAATAAATCACCAGCGCGATGCCGAGGTAAAACACCAATAACAACACCCGATAAACGGGCGATTCACTGTCGTCATCTACCGGAATGCTGAGCATAATGACTTGATCAGTCTGCGCGAGCCGTTTGTACCAGACCACATTATTATCACTGGTCGCGGCCAGAATTTTGCCCGCGTGCAATTCATGCATTGCTGCTGATTGGGCGAGATCATCGAGTGGGAGTAATTCCAGATTAATTGAAAGTTTGGTGCTGATTTGCTGCGCGGTGTTGTTGTAACCCTGTTCCGATTGTGGCTGTTGCGCTAATAAATCGTGTTCAATCAATTGAAATAATGCGTGGGTTTCGACGCTGGGTTCCTGCTCCGGGGCAACACTTTCCCAGAACTGGTTTAAGCCCCAGCCAATCACTACCACTGAGGCGACGAGAAAAAAATAGAGGGTTATAAACGCGCGGTTCACGTTATTAGTTCACCGCGTTTATTGCCAGGCATCTGCAATAAATAAATAACCCTTGCCCCAGATGGTTTTAATACGGGTGGGATTTTCCGGGTTGTCATTTAATTTTTTTCGCAGCTGCGAAATACGCACATCGATGGTTCGATCCAAGCCATCGTATTCGCGATTGTAGATATGGTTGAATAAAAATTCGCGGCTGAGGATTTGCCCGGCTTGGGCTGCCAGCGATAACAGCAAGTCGTATTCATGGCTGGATAAAATAATATCTTCACCCGCCAACACCACTTTGCGCGCAGTGGGTTGGATACACAATTGACCGAATACCAAGGCCTCTTGTTCGCGCGGATCATTTTGATAATAACGACGCATGAGTGCGCGTATGCGTGCAAGCAATACCCGCGGCTCGGCCGGTTTGATGACATAATCGTCCGCACCGTATTCCAAACCTAATACTTGATCGAGATCGGAATCGCGTGCGGTGAGCATTAAAATCGGGCCTTTAAACTGTGGGCGCAATTCTTTACAGAGTGTGAGTCCGTCTTTACCGGGCAGCATTAAATCCAACACAACTAATGCTGGATTTAAATTCTGCGCCTGACGAATCACGCGGTTGCCGTTTTCTTCGATAGCAACTTGAAAATCATTGCTCTCCAGAAAATCTTTTACCAGCTGCGCCAAACGGCGATCATCCTCAACCAATAAAATCAAATTGTTTTGCGACATAAAAAGTTCTCTGTAAAAAATCCCGTTGGCTATTTACCAGTTTCAACCTAGAAGAAGCTCCAGGGATTACGTCTGGCTTTGCGGTATTTTTTTTCGTTGTACACCACTTGAAAACGCTGGTCACTCAGTGAGGTGTTGCTGTCCAACTCGCGCAATTGAAAATCGGTACTTACACTCGCGGTCAATTCAAATTGATATTCGCCTTGTGTGGATTCTTGCCAACAGCGCAGCGGCTCAACTTTATCGGTTTGATACAAACACAGCGAACGTGCTTGCGCCGATAACCACTTTACTTGCAACTCATCGTGACAAACTTCTTCACCGGCATTCAATACACACAAGCGCGGCTTGATAGAAAACTGGATCAGGGGCAAAGAAGATGATTGTGCGCTGGATGAATCGTCCGCATAGGTATAGCTTGCCGGGAGCAAAGCTGCCAGTAATAGGGCCACCAGAGAACTAACATAGGTGAGAGGTAATAAAGCGCGTAGGCTCAGCAGGTCCCCATCAGAAATGGTACACCCCCCCAATGAAAACAGTGATCACTTTATTGTCATTTATAAGTGGACTTGCTGAGATTTCATCGGGCAATTGGCGATAGTTGGCCAAGAAACGCAGATCCCAGCGTTCAGTCAATTGATAATTCCAATCCAGGCGTGCAGTCGGTGTCAACGCAGCGTCTGCGCTGTAAGTGCCGCGAAGATCCGCTTCGGGCAAAGTGACACCATAGTAATAATTCACCACTTCACTGCTCTGCCAAATAGCACCGATTGAAGTGGACACACGATGACGGCCATTCACCCAATTTTTAGCGAGAGATACACGCACTTCATCGCCGTGATGGATGCCGGTAAAATCACTCACGTATTGCAATTGGAAATCGACCAGATCGGTAGAGAAGCTGTATTCAAATCCGCCCAAGCCCGCCATGCGACGGTCGCGCAGGTCGCGCTCCTGCACATCGCGGAACGCAGGCTCAACCAGTCCCTTATCCCCACCCGCATCAATCACCGGAAGGTTTTCCGGCTCATCGGTTGTTTTACCTGTGGTGGCGAATCCACTCGCATCGACAAAAAAATTGCTCGGACTCCATCGATGGAAATACACCTGGTCGTAACTCGGGGTCGCGAACAGGTTGAGCTGTTGGGTTTCGTTCTCCCACAGAATTACCCCAAAATCGAGATTTTGGATAAAAAAGCGTTCGCCGTTGTAATTGATTTGGGGGAGCAAAAATAGCGGGATATCAGGTGTAGCCTCAAGCGGGTTAGTGCGCACTCCTGCACCTATTCCCAAGCTCACATCCCACTTACCAATCTCGACACAGTCTTCAGTATCCGGCGAACACGCGAGCGCGCTGCCAGCAAGTACGGCGGAAGCGAGAGCAGCAATTAACGCGCGGAGCAAGATCATAGGCAAGGTATAAAAAATAAAGTGAAGATTACAGATGCTATTTATAAATGGCTTTTGCAGTAGCTGTTGTAATGATTTGTAGATAAATCGCTCAACACAGATCCACCATTAGCGCAGCTAGGATACCAGCAAGCGGTTAGCAGGTACAAAAGTCCATCTAACAATCATCTGTAACCACGATGATAACAATCTGTTCGGATTACAATTTTTAACGATAAGCTACACATCCTCAACAGACTCAAACCCGGGTATTACACAAAATTGGCAGGGTGAAGTAACAGGTTACATCCTTTAAAATTCCCGGAGCCCATCATGAACCCATCTTCTTTATTCAGTATTGCCGCACTAAAAAAGGCTCTTGCCATCCTGCCCTTGATAGGTTTGCTCACTGCTTGCGGTAGTGATAACGACGATATCAAAGTAGATCCAAATACCAAGATGTTACATATCGATTTCAACGATAGCATCACCGGTTGGAAAGCGGGCTTTGCTGACTATCCTGAAGGTGAAGAAGAGTTTTATGAATTAGGTTCGGGCCAGACTAGTTTGCCAGCACCACTAACCACGACGCGCAAAGGTTATAAAATTACCGGCAATAACCACAGTGATGACTTGTTTATGTTTATTACCAAACAAGTTGATGGGCTTGAACCAAACACTCGTTACAGTTTCCGTTTTAAAGTCACTTTTGGAACCAATGCACCAAACAACTGTATGGGGATTGGTGGCTCACCGGGCAACAGTGTATGGATTAAAGTAGGTGCTACAAAAAACGAACCCAAAACAGTGAATGATGGCACCGGCTTTTTGTTATTAAATTGGGACAAGGGCAATCAAGCTACCGGAGGCAGTGATGCCATTATTGCGGGTGATTTTGCAAACTCACAGGAGTGTGAAGCAAGTAACTCTATCCCTTATCTGAAAAAGACGTTGATTACTGAAAAGGATAGCTATACTAGTGTGACAGATGAAAAAGGAAGTGTATGGTTGCTACTAGGCACTGATTCAGGTTTTGAAGGCCCAACTACAATTTACTTTATGGAATTGGAAGTAGCCGCAACTAAACTTTAAAGAATTGCGTTTTTAAAACGAGATTCAATTAAATAAAAAGAGCCGCAATTGCGGCTCTTTTTATTTTCATTCAGCATTTACTATTAACGATGTTTAATCTTATCGCCTTCTTTCAAACCTTTGACCACTTCGATATTAATGCCATCTGAAATACCGGTTTTGATTTCACGCTTCTCATATTTTTGCGGGCCGGCTTCCACTTCTACAAATTGCTTTTTCTCTTCTACAATCAAGTTACCCTCATTGATCGCAATAACGTTTTCTTTCTTATCCAGAACTATATCAGCGTTAGCACTGTAGTTGGAACGCAAGAATAATTTCTCGCTCAGTTTCACTGCTGCACGAATCTGGAACTTGATAGTACCTTGATCAGTAACACCTTTTGGCGAAATATATTCAAGTACGGCGGTAAAGGGTTCACCTTCCAATGCACCTACATCCAATACCAATTCCATACCTTCGCGAATCTTGCCTACTTCTGATTCATCGACCATACCTTCAAAAATCATATCGTTCATGTCGGCAAGAGTTGCCACTGTAGTACCTGAACCGAAGGAGCTGGTCTCAACAATAAACGCACCTTCTTTATATGGCAGATCCAGCACCATTCCGTTTACGGTAGCGGGAATCATGTTTGATACTTTGTCAGATTTTTTAGTCGCACCGGATTTCAATAATAACAAATTGTTTTCTGCCGAGGTCACCGCTTCGCGCTGCAAGTCATAAGTCAGCAAAAATTTGTTGTACTCGGAAGCAGAAATTAATTTCTCGGCATAGAGTTTTTTCTGGCGATCAAATTCAACAGTCGCATTCTGTAAATTAAGTCTTGCGGTTTCCAATTGTGATTCCGCTTGGTTGAGCATCACCATGCTCGGTGCCAAAGTGATCTTCGCCAATATGTCACCCTTCTTGACGGTTTGGCCCGCTACAACATAAAGCTGCTCTACCACACCGGATACTTGCGATTTAATTTCTACTTCACGACGGGGAATAACTTTACCCACCGCGACTGTCTTTTTCAGAATGGTCGTTTTAAATACCGCATCCGATTGGTATACAACAGGTTTTGCTTGGGACTTGTTGTATAGAAATACCGCTGTGCCAATAAACACAATGGCGATCAAACCCAAAACTGCGTACCAGATAAACTTTTTCATGGTGTCCTTCTTACGATTGCTGAAAATGAAGTTGTTAATAGTGTGTTACGTAAAAATATTATTCGTCTTGCAATGCCACGATTGGATTCACACCAGCTGCTTTTGCAGCGGGCATTAACGATGCCAGTAATCCGGAAATCACTAACACAACTACAGCACTGATGGCGGTATAAAAATCCACTTCCGGATTGCGGAACATACCCGCACTACCACCGTTGGCTTCCATCAAAGAATTAATTCCTTCGAGCAGTAATACGCCGACCACTAAACCGAAATAACCGGCAACTGCAGTAATAAAAACCGACTCCTGTACGATCATGCTGACAATTGAAAATGGTGTTGCGCCCAATGCTTTGCGCAAACCAATTTCGCGGGTGCGCTCTTTTACAACGATCAACATGATATTACCCACACCGATTGCGCCAGCCATGATGGTGCCAATCGCAACAATCCAACTGAATACATTGATACCGGTGAACAGGCCGTAAATTTTGTCGAATTCATTTTGCAAATTGAAACTACCGAATACGCCTGCATCGTTTGGATCAACTTTATTGCGCTCGAACAAATATTTTTTTACATCTGCTTCCGCTATAGCGGCATGCAACCCGGGTTTGGGAATTACTACAAAACTGCCCACCCAATCCACCTGATTAAATGCATAACGCAATGTGTCGTTAGGGATATAAATTTTTTCTTCTTCACTGGTGTTCGGATTGGTAGAACTGGATTTATATACGCCCACCACCTGAAAACTAATGCCCGATAAAGTAATGTCTGCACCGATTGGGTTTTGCCCCGGCTCAAACAAAATGTCTTTCACCCGCGTACCTATGATGGCGACTTTGCGCCGACGCTCATCATCAAGCTCGTTGATATAGCGACCCTCAATCACTTTTTGTTGATGAAGGTTAGCCATCCCAGCATGAGTGCCCTGAATAGAAAAGCTGCCGTTATTTTGTTTGTACACAGTGTAAACCGGAGATCCGCCCCAAATGCCCACACTATTTTGCGCGTAGATTTTTCCTACACTGGGAACGCTATTTCGTATAGCTTCCACATCTTCCACTTTTAAACGGATGTTTCGGCCAATGGGCATTCCTTGATACGCCAATTGCGTTGCGCCCTCTGACCAAATCCACGCGGACGGAGGAATTTCTTTAAAATCTTCCACCACACCATTTTCCAATGCTTTGCCCGCGCCCAATAAAACGGTCAGCATAAAAATGCCCCAGAACACACCAAAAGCAGTTAGCGCAGTACGCAATTTATGTTGATTAAGGGTAAGAAAAATTTCCTGCCACTTTTCAGTATCTATCATCATCGTGATGCTCCTTAATCCGCACGCATTGCTTCAATGGGCATAATGCGCGCCGCTTTTAACGCCGGCATTAAGCCAGCTAAAGCACCCGTAACCACTAATAAAATAATTGCTGTAATTGCCACTTTGAAATCGACTTCTGGACTTTGGAAAAAAGGTAAATTGGCTCCCGCTGAACGCAACGCAAACGAAATCAACTCCAACAAACCAACACCTAACGCGAGCCCCGCATAACCGGCAATCGCAGTGACCAAAATGGATTCCATTAATAATGTGCTTACAATTCCTGTCGGTGTTGCGCCCAGCGCTTTGCGTATTCCGATTTCACGGGTGCGTTCTTTCACGGTGATGATCATGATATTACTTACACCGACAATACCGGCCATTAACGTGCCCAGCCCCACAAACCAAATAAATCCGTTGATTGCGATAAATAATCCATTCACCATTTTTGCAGGTTCGGCCATATTGAATGAGCGAATTGCACGGCGATCTTCCGGTGATACCTGATGGCGCTGTTTTAATAATTGGATTACGCTTTCTTCCAATTTAAAACCATCTACGCCTTCCAATGGACGCAACCAGATTGAGCCGACCTTATCGCTGGTACCAAATAATTTTTGAAAGGTTGTCTGCGGAATATAGATGCGCTCGGAATCACGCCCACGATCACCTTTGTCATAAAACACACCGACCACTTTCATTACTACACCGTTAACACGGATATTTTTTCCAACCGGATCTACGTCTTTTCCAAACAGGCGCTCACTGACTGCTGTACCAATTACAGTGATCTTGCGTTGCTGGTCGTTGTCGAGCAGATTAACTTTGCGGCCGAAGTTAAACGGAATCGATTCCTTGATTTTAAAATAATCGTCGGGCACGCCATGCACACCAAAGCTTCCGGTTTTCTTTTCGTACACTAAAGAAATTCCACCGCGATTATTTTCAGCTGAAATAAAGCGCACACCCGGAACTTTTTGCTGAATTGATTTGATGTCGTCTTTGGTCAATTCGATGTAGCGACCCACACCTCTACCGTTATGGGCAACCGAGGTAGTACCTGTGTACACCACGATAAAGTCCATCACATCAGAACCAAAATCACTGTAGATACCGTTTTGCATTCCCCGCCCGGCACCGAGCAAAAGAATCAGCATGAAAATACCCCAGAACACACCAAAAGCGGTGAGTGCGGTGCGCAGCTTATTTTGGCGCAGGGTATAAAGGATTTCCTGAAAACCGTCGAACATGATGCTTACCCTAAAATTTCTTCTTCGTCCTGATCGGCGATTACTTCAGCGATATGCGAAGGCGAATGTTTACCAGAAATAATCAATCCATCCTTCAGCACAATCTGACGCTGCGTTTGGTCAGCAATATCTTGTTCGTGGGTTACGATTACGATGGTGTTGCCCATTTGATGCACTTCTTTCAGTAGTGCCATCACCTCGTGTGTTGTCTGGCTATCGAGTGCACCGGTAGGCTCGTCGGCGAGAATTACTTTGGGTTTGGTAACCAGTGCACGGGCAATCGCCACACGCTGTTTTTGTCCACCGGATAATTCATTGGGCATATGGTTGGCGCGATGGGACAAGCCCACCATTTCCAAATACTGCTCAGCGCGGTAGTTGCGCTCTTTGCGACCAACACCTTGGTAATAAAGCGGCAACGCAACATTTTCAGTAGCATTTTTAAACGGCAATAAATTGAACGACTGGAATACAAAGCCCAGCAATTCATTGCGCATTTTTGCGGCGGTTTTTTCTTTCAGGTTTTTGACTTCGCGCCCGGCGAGAAAATAATCTCCCTGGTCGTGGTTATCCAAAATACCGAGGATGTTAAGCAAGGTAGATTTACCCGATCCCGACGAACCCATAATCGATACCAGCTCACCTTCGCGGATGTGCAGGTCTATCCCCTTCAGTACATGCAGTGGATGTTCACCCGAGTGATAGTATTTATGGATATTATTTAATTTGATCATGGCGATCTCCTTTGGCATCGCAGGCACCGTTCAACAAGCAACTCTGCGACTATTTTATTTTCACGCAAGCTTAATGGCTTTTAACCGTTTTACCGGGTTTTTTACGCTGGCTTAACAATTTAGTGACATATGTAAGCCACCCTATTACTTATCACCACCAAAACTATTAACAGTTTGTAACAATCACACTGCTTAAGATTGACTCTCATCAAATCGGTTAACTACTAACTTTGATGCATTGCACTGGGATTTGGATTCATCCCGCTAAAATTATTTATTCATCTTGCAGCGCGACTATCGGATTAACCGATGCGGCTTTGATCGCCGGTAACAAGGCGGCCAATACCCCCGTTATCACCAACACCGCCAACGCGAGTAGCGCTGTGCCGATATCGATAAACGGTGATGCAAACATTCCATCGCCCTGCCCCAGCTTTACCAGCACGACTTTAATTACTTCCAGTAATACCACGCCTACCACCAAGCCGCTGTAACCCGCCAATAAAGTGATGACTAATGATTCATGCATAATCATTAAACTGATATTGAGTGGCGTTGCCCCCAGCGCTTTGCGCAAACCAATTTCGCGGGTGCGCTCCTTGATGACGATCAGCATGATGTTGCCCACACCAATAACACCGGCGATGATTGTCCCTATAGCTACCATCCAACTGAAACCTAAAATGCCCAGCACCAGGTTCTGTTGCTCTTTGAAAAATTTTTCGTGATTCCACGTGGCCAACACACCTTTATCATCGGGATGTACTTTTTTACGTTCGTAAATTAATTCTTTAACACGCTGTTCCAGATCCACTGCGCTATAACCCGGTTTGGGTGTGAAAAAAATCAGATCGAATTTTTCCATCGCATTAAATGCGCGCCGCGCCGTTTCATTGGGAACCATAATAGAGCTGTTGCTATCATCACCACCTTCACCGGTTGATATATTTTTATACACACCGATTACAACAAAATGTACGCCTTGAATGGAGATGGATTTTCCCAACACGCTTTTTTCATGTTTAAACAGCAGCTCTTTTACACGCGTTCCTATCACCGCAACTTTGCGTTTTTGCAATTCATCCAATTGATTGATGTAGCGCCCTTCAACGATCTTACTCATATTGCCAAATTCGTAGGGCAGCCATCCGGCGTGGCTACCTGACACCGAGAACGAACCTGATTCCTGTTCATAAATAACTTCCGTGGGTGAACCCCAACCGCCGATACTGTTTTTTCCATCGACCATTTTTACGCCGGGAACTTTTTCGCGAATCGCATCGACATCTTCCTGAGTCAAACCAATACGTCTGCCTTTACTTAACCCCATGTAAGGAAGTTGCGTAGAGTTGGATGACCACATCAACACTACGTTGGTATTTTCGCCAAAGTCACCGATGACTTTGTTACCAAAGCCAGTACCAAAACCCAGTAGCACTACCAACATCAAAATGCCCCAGAACACACCGAAAGCAGTCAGTGCGGTGCGCACTTTTTGTTTGCTGAGGCTTTTTAAAATTTCTTGCCACTTATCAATATCAATCATGGCGCTGTCCTTACTCCGCACGCATAGCTTCAATCGGCATAATGCGCGCCGCACGCAGCGCCGGCACTAAACCCGCAACTACACCGGCAATCACCAGCACCACTAACGCCATAAGTGCGATGTTGATATTAATTTCCGGCTGCTGGAAATAAGGTAATTGGATATTCATTTTGGTCAGCGCTGCCGAAGTACCTTCAAGCACCGCAACACCAAAAACCAAACCCGCATAACCCGCGATACCGGTTACCAATACCGATTCAAATAATAAAGCCCCTACGATTGAATTCGGATTTGCACCCAACGCCTTGCGTATGCCAATTTCGCGCGTGCGCTCCTTCACTGTAATAATCATGATGTTGCTCACCCCAACCACACCGGCAAGCAAAGTGCCTATACCCACAATCCAGATAAAAATATTAAGGCCGATAAATATTTTGTGAATTTCTTTAGCATCACGCGCTTTGTTGTTAATAAAAATTGCCCGTAGATCATCCGGCGCTATGCGTTGGCGCTGCTTGAGTAATGCCAGAATTTTTTCTTCCAACTCGATTGCATCAACACCCTCTTTCGGGCGCACGGTAATCAGCGATACTTCCCTGCCACCACCAAATGCTTTTTTAAACGCGCTCACCGGCATGTAGATTCTTTCCGACATCCGTCCTTGATTGCCTTTGTCGTAAAACAAACCAATCACGCGAAATGCGATACCGTTGATATGGATTTCTTTGCCGATGGCTTCGAGATGAGTAGTGAATAATCGCTCGCTCACACTGGTTCCGATCACCACCACTTTGCGGTTATCGTCCTGATCGAGAAAATTTAACCGGCGCCCCTCATCAAAACGCACTTTTTCTTTGATATTAAAATATTGGTCGGCAACACCCAGCACTCCAAATGAACCTGACTTGGGACCAAAGGTGACCGAGATATCGGAAGTGATAAATGAACCGAGGGGATTTTCGCTGGAGATATAGCGCACACCGGGCAGCTCACGGCGGATCGCATTCATATCGTCTTCGGTAAATTGGATTTGCCGGCCAATCGGCACACCTTTGAAGGCTACTGACGTAGTGGACGGAATAATCCAGATTGAATCGGCAACGTCATTGCTCCAACCATCGGACAGCGCTTTTTCCATTCCGCGCCCTGCGCCCAACAATAAAATCAGCATAAGCAACCCCCAGAAAACACCAAAGGCGGTGAGTCCGGTACGCAATTTATTTTGACGTAAGGTAAAGAGGATTTCTTGCAAACTATCCATGAGAAATTCCTGGTCTGAATACGCAGTACTACTTATCACACTCAATTGGTGCAGCAAGTTGGACACACACGCACTTCGTCTGGATTCACTTCCATTACTTTTATTATCAAGGCTACTGCTAAAACAACGCCGGTTGTTATTGAAAAACTTTCTTATTTAAAGAGTTTTAATGACGACGATATAGATACGCACATCAGCAAGCGGTTCCAGTATAAGCAGGTTTTTTTTCGTCAGCAGCGAGCAGCTAGTAAAGACGGTGTAAATTCTCTCCCGGGCAGCACCCCGGGAGAGAAGCTATTCCAGATAAAAACTGGTGTGCTGACTATCTGAAAAAGCGGTACTGCGAGACCACCAAATCCCAGGTTGGGGGTTATGGGAGTTGGGTAATCCCAATTGTATGATGCGGATTGTTTACCTTTGGATTCATTGACTGGGAATTCAGTAAATCGAATTAATAAAAAAGCGCAGCCCCTTTTTACTCATTCAGGGAACTGCGCTTTTTTACCTAACACGGGTTTGCTTGTTATTAACTGACTATTTCTTAACTAACTATTTATTAACTAACTCTTTATTAGCTAACAGCGCCGCTGCGGTTAACACCGTTGATCAGCGCTTTTACCGCTGAGGTAATGATGTTGCGATCCTGGCCTACGCCGTAAACCGGTTTACCATTTTTCACTTTGATTTCAACGTAGGTTACTGCTGCTACATCGGAACCTTCACCCACAGAATGTTCGTGATAGTCGATCACACTGACTTCACCGTCGATAAACTGGCTGATCGCATGGGCTGCTGCATCAATCGGTCCATTGCCACTACCACTGATCTGCACCGTTTGGTTTTGATGCTGCGCGTGGATAACAATATCAACTTGATGACTATCATCCTGCTCAGTGAACTTGCTCGATTGATAAGTGATAGGCGCATTCACTGCAAAATATTCGTCGTTAAAAATGCTGACGATATCGCTGCCCTTCACTTCTTTACCGGTGCTATCACTGACTTTTTGCACTGCAGCACTGAATTCAATTTGCAAACGACGCGGCAATTGCAAGCCAGCTTCTTGCTGCAACAAGAAACTCACTCCGCCTTTACCTGATTGTGCATTCACACGCACCACAGCGTCATAACTGCGGCTCAAGTCAGCCGGATCGATTGGCAAATAAGGTACTTCCCACAGGGTATTTTTCTTTTGTACCGCAAAGCCTTTTTTGATTGCATCTTGATGCGAACCAGAGAAAGCCGTGAATACCAATTCACCGGCGTAAGGATGGCGCGGATGCACTGGCAACTGCGTACACTCTTCATGCAACTTACGCACTTTGTCGATATCAGAAAAATCCAGACCGGGATGAACACCTTGCGAATACAAATTCAATGCGAGCGTAACCAAGTCAACATTACCCGTGCGTTCGCCGTTACCAAACAAACAACCTTCAACACGATCAGCACCAGCCATTACCGCCAATTCTGCTGCTGCAACAGCAGTACCGCGGTCATTGTGCGGATGCACGCTGATGATAATGGAGTCGCGGTTGTTGATATTGCGATGCACCCATTCGATTTGGTCTGCATAGGTATTCGGTGTATTCATCTCCACCGTTGCAGGCAAATTCAAAATCATTTTCTTTTGCGGCGTGGGTTGCCAGATTTCGGCAACGGCATCGCTCACTTCTTTTACAAAATCAATTTCAGTGGACGAAAATACTTCCGGTGAATATTGGAACGTCCAATCCACTTCCGCTGCTTTTGCCGTTAGTTCTTTACACCACTTGGTGCCCTGGATCGCAATGTTCTTCACACCTTCTTTATCGGTGTTGTACACAATTTTGCGGAATGCCGGCGCCAATGGATTGTACATGTGCAGAATAGCGCGCTTGGCGCCGCGCAAACTCTCCACGGTTTTTTCGATCAAGTCGTAACGCGCTTGCACCAATACTTCGATGGTGACATCGTCGGGAATCAAATTCTCTTCGATCAAAATACGCGTGAAGTTGAAATCAATTTCACTTGCTGAGGGAAATCCGATTTCGATTTCTTTAAAGCCAATTGCCACCAATTCTTTAAACATACGCAATTTGGTTGCAACTGACATGGGGTCGATTAGCGCCTGGTTGCCATCACGCAGGTCTGTGCTCATCCAGATCGGCGGTTTTTCAATGTGCTTGTTGGGCCATTGGCGGTCGGGCAAAGACACGCCGACAAAGCGCTGGTACTTGCTGGATGGATTGGAAAGCATAATCGACTCCGAAAATTTTTTGCCTGGGCTGTTTAGACAGTCGCCTAAGGTGTATGGAGAACCTCTGAATAATCCGCCGGGTAAGCGATTACCCAGAGGCTCCCATGAGCTGTAGTAAGTTCTTGTGGTTTTGGTCAATAACGGGCCCGGTTTGGTAGGCAGTTAAGGGTAATCAACTGCCGGTTTCCGGTGATGCGGTCGCACGGGTAAAAACCCCTTTCCGGCGCGGATAGCGCTGAGCCTTCTATCAACATGTGGCTAGTATAGGGAATTGAGCTTGGCAGATGATTGCGAAGCTTGTGTTAATATAGCCAGTAGAACAATATTATTGCTGTAAATTGATATTTATTGAAATTATTGGTTAATTAACTGGAGTTTACCGCTATGGAACTGGATCGCTATGATCGTTTGATTCTGGAGGCCTTGCAGCAGAATGGCCGCATCTCCAACCAGGAGCTGGCCGACAGCATCAGCCTGTCGCCCTCGCCTTGTTTGCGCCGGGTGCGGGCGCTGGAAGAGTCCGGGCTTATCGACGGCTATGTCACCCTGCTCAACGCCCGTAAACTGGGGCTGACGCTGGTGTCATTCGTGCAGATCAGTATGGATAAACACACGCCTGATCGATTCGAAGTATTTGAGCGGACGGTGGCGGATTATCCCGAAGTGTTGGAGTGCCATCTTATTACCGGGCAATCCGCTGATTACTTATTGAAAGTGATCGTAAAAGACATGGATGCCTACCAGCAATTTTTGTTACAAAAGCTATTGGCTATTGAGGGTGTAGGCGGGGTTCATTCGTCATTTGTGTTGAAGTCTCCGATTGATAAAACGGCGTTGCCGGTGGGGTAGTTGTTGATGGCTGATTTGCAGTTCTATCAGTATGTGTTGATCGCATTGATTTTTGTATGGAGTGGTTTTGTTCGCTCGGGTTTGGGATTTGGCGGTGCAGTTATGTCGCTGCCGCTGTTGTTATTAATCGACAATCAACCACTGGTGTATTTGCCGATTATTGCGGTGCATTTACTATTTTTTTCGTCGATTACGGTTTGGCAGAATTATCAGAAAAACAAAAAGTCACTTACAACGTCTGACATAACAACCAGCACCATCGATTGGGATTACCTGAAAAAATCGATGAAAATAATGATTATTCCCAAGCTAATTGGCGTTGCGGGAATACTCACCTTACCAGCGTCATTAATGACCGCCATTATTTTTGCCATAGTTTCGGTTTATTCCATTAGCTACATTTTTGACAAACCATTCAAAAGTAGTAATCCATTATTGGATAAATTTTTTCTAGTGTTAGGTGCTTATATCAGTGGTACTTCGTTAATTGGAGCACCACTGATTATGGCGGTGTTTTCGCATCACGTGAGTAAATTGCAGTTACGCGATACGCTATTTGTGCTTTGGTTTATTTTAGTTGTTATCAAGATGGTGGCCTTTGTTATTGCCGGTGTTGATCTGCAACTGGAGGCGCATCTGTGGCTATTACCCGCTGCTACACTCGGCCATTTAATCGGCTTGCGTTTTCATCAAAAACTTCTCAGTAGCGATCCAAAAATTTTCTATCGTGTTATTGGCTTTTCATTGCTAGGTGTAAGCTTGATGGGAATTGCCTCGCTGCTGCTATGAAATATCCAATATTGACGACTAGTACACAAATTAAATTACAACAAAAATAAAGGGGCTGATTAGCCCCTTTATTTTTGAAATTTATTTTGCGGCTTTGCGCTCACGGCGGTCAGCCTTGCGTCGCTCTTGAGGTACATCTTGCGGTATACCTTCACGATATTGGCGTCTGTCTGCTCGTTGGCGTTCCTCCAGTGCATCCTCAATCTGAGTTAATAACACCTTCGGCGTTTTGTTCTCACTTGTCATTAAAGTCTTCCCACTACACAGTTAATCTTATTCAAAACTATCGACTACGACCTGAGTATAGACTAGCCAAAATCGAATAATTGTGAATTTGACGACATTTTTTATTTCATTTGTGCATATAAAAAGCCGAATTCTTGCGAATCCGGCTTTCTATTTTATATATAAAATAAACTATAAATTTAAATAATTTAATAGTGTGGGTTATCACAAAAACTGAATATATATGTCATTGATTTATATTAACTTTTTTCATTTTTTATGATTGCAAAATCAGTCTCGATTTACATCATTTAATGCTCAAATCCACATGTTTTTTTAGATTAATTGCATAATTACCTATATATCAAATACTTATATGTAGATAATTACTCAAAATCACACTTACTTTCCACATCCATGCTCAACCATTTACTAGGCGAATTTCAAAGTCCAGTCCACTCTTAGTGGTTGTATGTTAGTTAACTTAATTCTCAAATATTTTGTATTAACAATGAAATAAAAACTTAATTCACAATATATGTGAATTATTGTGCTGTTATTTTTCCTGTTCCACTATACTGTCATAAGTGTTATTTGATCACAAAATGGGCAGACTGTATGGATTTGGGATTCAAAAAACCTGAGGAGATAGTGAAGATTCTTTGCGAAAGACTTCGTAAAGAACGCCTCTCACAGGAAATGTCCCAGGGGGATGTGGCCGCCAGAGCTGGTCTAAGTACCAATACCGTCAGTAACCTTGAGGCTGGCAGGGGTGTCGGATTTGAAAACATTATTCGCGTTGCGCGCGTACTTGGCAGGGCAAACGAATTAGATGACCTTTTCAGCCCACGGCTAACAAGCTTGAGTGATATCCAGCGTTATGAAGAAAACGCGCACCGCCACCGGGCCAAGAGAAAGCCATCCAATGATTAAACAAGTTGATGTTTATTACGATGGTTGGGGCGAGCACTGGCTTTGGGGGTCACTAGTCTCCACCACTATCGCTGGCGGTCGCCCGACGATTTTCTTTGAATATAGCGATCAAGCCAGGCAAAAAGGCTACGAACTTTCCCGCCATAAATTGCCACTGGCGACCAATCAATTCGTCGGTCGCTTTCCTGATCACCAAATGGGATTACCCGGCCCCGTCTATGACTCCTTGCCAGATGGTTGGGGTCTCTTGCTTATGGATCGTCTTTTTCGGCGTCGAGGCTTGGACATCAGCAACATTACCCCCTTGGATCGCTTGACCTACATTGGTGATAGCGCGATGGGAGCATTGTCTTTTAAACCAATTGCTTCCGATATAGATAGTAGCCAGCCCCACATTCCAATTGAGCAACTTGCTGCCGAAATTCAAGAGATTGTCAGCGGTCATGGCAGTGAATTTTTAGAGCGTATCGTAAAAATTGGTGGTTCCCCACAGGGTGCCCGACCAAAAGCACTGGTATTCCGCTGCCCGATCACTGGAACCTTTTCAACAGTTTCTCATCCTGGTTGGGAGGCTTGGCTCATCAAATTTCCAGCCGCCCAGGAAAACGCGGAAGTTTGTGCCATAGAGTATGTTTATGCCGAGTGCCTACGTGCCTGTGGAATCGCTACTCCAGATACCCAACACTTTATTATGAATAATGGATTAGCCGCTTTCGCGAGCAAGCGATTTGATCGCCAGGGCGATATTAAGATTCCTATGCAAAGCCTTGCTTCATTCACAGGAGCAGACTTCAGGTCTCCCGGTTCACTGGATTACGCTACATTTTTACGCGCAACCGAAGTGTGTACAAACGATGTTCGCGAAAAAAAGTTTGCCTTTGAGCGAGCTGTTTTCAATGTGGCATTCAATAATCGGGATGATCACCCGAAAAATTTTGCCTATCTCATGTCCGCTAAAGGGCAATGGACACTAGCACCAGCATTTGATGTGACTTTTTGCAATGGCCCAGCTGGCTATCATCAAATGGATGTAATGGGTGAAGCTCTGAAGATTAACCGCAGACAGATGATATCGCTCGGCGTTGATGAAGCAGAACTGACCCGCGAAAACGCTGAAGTTATAATCGACCGCATTTGTACAATTGCCAGCAGGTTTAATGACATAGCAAACCAACTTATACCGGACGCTATCACCCAAGAAACTTTGCAGTTGATTCAGAAAAAAATTGATAGGAATGTTGTTTTGCTGTCTTAGCGTATGCGTTCAGAATTTCTCGATTAGTGAATTAACCGTGCGTAACACCTAGTACTTCATTTTTCGCGGCAGCAATCATTCTCATTTGACTCATCATTGACTATGCCGATTGCAAATCAGATATAAAAAGACAATCGATTATCTGCTTCTGACGACATAATGCCACTCCATGGTTGAGCATGCTCAGGAGCTATGCATCAAGGATGTACTATGAGTTTATAGATATAGTTCTTGTCTATTATAGATTTGCTAGTTAAAACTAACACAGCTTAATGGCATGGAATTCTTTATTTTTCTCAAATCTAATGTAATAGATGTAACCGATTACACCAGAAAACCTCTAATATTTCGAGATTGATCTACTCTCTGTATTGTAAAGATATATGAAAAGAAAAAAGCCATAACCTATTGATTATAATAGAGTTATGGCCTTTCCATCTTGGACAGCTTATGCGCTAAATGGACAATTTATGTGATAACCCACAAAATAGTTTTATTAAATATCCAAGTTGGCTACGGCCAGTGCGTTAGTCTCGATGAAGTCACGGCGAGGTTCCACGTTATCACCCATCAAGCAGGTGAAGATTTGGTCGGCAGCGATGGCATCTTGGATAGTTACGCGCAGCATGCGACGGGTTTCCGGGTTCATTGTAGTTTCCCACAATTGCTCCGGGTTCATCTCACCCAGACCTTTATAACGCTGGATGTTGTAGCCTTTACGCGACTCTTTCATCAACCACTCAAGGCCTTCAGCAAACTTGAACAGAGGTTGTTTACGTTCGCCGCGCTGGATGTATGCGCCATCTTCAATCAGGTTTTCCAGCTTGCTACCAAGGGAGACGATAGAAGCATATTCGCCTGAAGCAAAGAAGTCGTGGTTGAACGGGTAAGGGGTAGCTATACCGTGCGCCGTAATTTCAACTTGCGGCAGGAACAGGTGACGCTCGCTATCTTCACGCACGGTGATGATGTAACGCTGGCTACCGGCGCGGGCATCAATGCTGAAATGCGCGGCCATCTGGTCACACCATTGCTGCATATGACCTTGGTCAGCCAGATGCTCAGGGCGAATTGCCGGCAAGTAGATCATTTTTTCAAGCACGTCGGCTGGATAGAGACGCGACAAGCGCTCGATAGTCGCCATTACCTTACGATATTCCTGCACTAGATTCTGCAGTGCTTCACCTGCGATAGGTGGTGCACTAGGGTTGACGTACAGGGCTGCATCTTCCAAAGCTGCCTGGGTCAGGAACTCAGTCATGGCCGCTTCGTCCTTCAGGTATTGCTCCTGCTTACCCTTGGCAATTTTGTACAAGGGTGGTTGGGCGATATAGATGTGGCCGCGCTCAATCAACTCACGCATCTGACGGAAGAAGAAAGTCAGCAACAGGGTACGAATGTGGGAACCGTCGACGTCGGCGTCGGTCATGATAATGATGCTGTGATAGCGCAGTTTTTCCGGGTTGTAATCTTCTTTACCAATACCGCAGCCTAGCGCAGTAATGAGCGTTCCCACTTCCGCACTGGACAGCATCTTGTCGAAACGCGCCTTTTCTACGTTGAGAATCTTACCTTTAAGCGGCAGGATCGCTTGGGTTTTACGCGCGCGCCCTTGCTTGGCCGAACCACCTGCAGAGTCACCCTCTACCAGGTAGAGTTCGGAAAGCGCTGGATCTTTCTCCTGGCAGTCCGCCAATTTACCAGGCAAGCCAGCAATATCCAGTGCACCCTTACGACGGGTCATCTCACGGGCTTTACGCGCAGCTTCACGGGCGCGGGCGGCATCGATCATCTTACCCACGATGGATTTGGCTTCTTGCGGGTTTTCCAGCAAGTAAGCACCGAAATGTTCATTCATCTCCTGCTCTACCGCGGTTTTCACCTCGGAAGACACCAGCTTGTCTTTGGTCTGGCTGGAGAATTTAGGATCAGGCACTTTTACCGAGATAATCGCAGTCAGGCCTTCACGCGCATCGTCACCGGTAGTGGCAACTTTGGCGTTTTTAGCGATACCTTCTTTCTCGATATAGGTATTCAAACCACGGGTCAGCGCCGCGCGGAAGCCCGCCAAGTGCGTACCGCCATCGCGCTGCGGGATATTGTTGGTGTAGCAGAACAGGTTTTCTTGGAAGGAATCATTCCACTGCAACGCCACTTCAACGCCAATACCATCCTCACGTTTGATTGAAACAAAGTGCACCATCTTATTAATGGTGGTCTTGTTCTTGTTCAGATGATCTACAAACGCACGTAAACCACCTTCGTATTGATAGATCTCTTCCTTAGCGGTGCGCTCGTCTTTCAATACAATGCGTACACCGGAGTTTAAAAAAGAGAGTTCGCGCAGACGTTTTGCCAGTAATTCGAAGTGGAATTCGATATTGGTAAAGGTTCCAGCGGAGGGTTTGAAGTGGACTTCAGTTCCTGTAGTAGTTGAATCACCCACCACTGACAGCGGTGCATCAGGCACACCGTGGCGATAAATTTGCTCGTGGATCTTGCCACCACGGCGAATAGTCAGCTTCAGATATTCAGAGAGCGCGTTTACTACCGACACACCTACACCATGCAGACCACCGGAAACCTTATAGGTATTGTCATCAAACTTACCACCCGCATGGAGAATGGTCATGATAACTTCCGCAGCCGATACACCCTCTTCGTGCATTTCGGTCGGCATACCCCGGCCGTTGTCAGATACAGAGACGCTTTCATCAGGGTGAATAGTCACGCGCACCTCATCGCAATGACCGGCAAGTGCTTCATCGATAGAGTTATCCACGATTTCAAACACCATATGGTGCAAGCCTGAACCATCATCGGTGTCGCCAATGTACATCCCTGGGCGCTTACGCACCGCATCCAAGCCCTTAAGGACTTTAATACTGGACGAGTCGTAAACATTCTCTTCTGACATAGCTATTCTCCGCTTTTTTGTTCAGTAGCAACCAACATAAGCAGGTTGCGCATAATCTCATTAGGCAATAACTGGAGGGAATTAACTCACCTCAGTTACCCTACCCTGTTCCACGTGGAACATTTTAGGGATAATCTCAGTCTTATCACGCCAACTGGAAAGCAATGTTTCAGCCTCTACCCCGGTAATAAATACCTGGGTGTTCATGGTATCAAGCCAATGAACCAGCAACGCGCGATGTTTTTCATCCAATTCAGCCGGTAGATCATCTACCAAGTAGATCGACTTACGGCCAGTAATCCTGCTAAATACATAGCCTTGGGCAATTTTGAGTGCACAGACTAGCAGCTTTTGTTGACCACGCGAGAGTACTTCAGCGGCATCCAAGCCATTCACCGTTATTTTTAAATCTGCCCTATGACTACCGGAATGGGTATAACCTTGACGCTTATCGCGCTCAAAGGTATCGGCAAGGACGTCATGATAGGACTTATCCTTATCCCAGCCGCGATAGTATCTGAGTGCAATACCATCGATATTGATAAATTCCTTCAGCAATACAGCAAATGTTTCATCAAACTGCGCCATACACTGGGTGCGAAACTCGTGGATCTTATTCGTTAAATCAACGAGTTCCCTATCCCAAGGGGCTAGTTCAAAAGGATCTATTCTATCACGCCGCAGCAGGCTATTGCGGTGTTTAAGGCAGCGCTGAATAGCTTTCCACGCTGGGAAGAAATTAGGTTCCACGTGAAACACTAACCAATCAATAAACTGCCGCCTGACTTTAGGGCTACCTTCCAACAATAAAAAGGTATCGGAATTAATCACCTGCACCGGAAGATATGCCGCGAGATCAGCGGCAGAAGGAACCAAAACCCCATTAGCTTTAAAACTGGCTTCTCCATCCAGATGTCGGCTTATTCCAATCGGCACATCCGACTCATCATCCGTATGCACACGGCCAAACACCGTAAAGGATTTCTGATGATGATTAATAAGCGGCTTATGCTTGTGACTGCGAAAAGAACGACCCAAGGCAAGCAGGTTTATGGCTTCCAGTACACTGGTTTTGCCTGAACCATTCTCACCGTAGATAAGATTAACCCGCAAAGAAGGCGTGATATCCACTCCTTCCAAATTGCGCAGGTTTTGAATAAAGAGGCGTTTTAAGGTCATACGACCAACGGACAGCTAACTACCAATGCACCCTTACAGGCGCATCGGCATAACTACATAGAGAGAATCACTGTTTTCCGGCTCTTCCAGCAGTGCACTGGAATTCGCATCAGACAAGGTAATCTTCACATTCTCGTTACTGATTACGTTGGTTACATCCTGCAAATAACTTACGTTGAAGCCTACTTCAAGAGAATCACCAGTGTAATCCACAGTAACCTGCTCTTCTGCTTCTTCCTGTTCCGGGTTATTGGCAACAATAGTCAGAGTACCATCGGACAACAGCAAACGAACACCGCGATATTTTTCGTTGGACAAAATCGCCGTGCGGGCAAAGGCTTGCTTCAATTCCAGACGTGAGCCGATTACGACTTTATTACCACCGCGTGGCAGTACACGCTCGTATTCAGGGAATTTTCCATCTACCAGTTTGGAAGTAAAAGTGTAATCCATCGAGGTCACACGGATATGGTTTGAACTCAATACCACTTCAACTTGCGCACTTGAATCGTCGAGCAGACGAGATAATTCCAACACACCTTTGCGCGGCAAAATTGCCTGCACAACATCGCTGGTGTTAACCGCTACCGCACGAGTACACATCGCCATACGGTGACCATCAGTAGCCACTACGCGCAATTGATCCTGGCGAACTTCCCACAACATTCCATTCAAATAATAACGAACATCTTGCTGAGCCATGGCAAACGCCGTGCGTTCGATCAAGCGTTTAACTTCTTGCTGGGCACAGCTGAAACGCAAATTACCGGGAGTATCTTCCACATTCGGGAAGTCTGATGCCGGCAAAGTAGATAAGGTAAAGCGGCTGCGGCCAGACTTGACCATAATGCGGCTTTCTTCTAGAAAAAACTCAATATTGCTGCCATCAGGTAGCGATCTGCAGATATCTACCAGCTTACGTGCTGGAACTGTAATCTCGCCCGAGACTCCAGCTTGCTCCAGGGTAATACGGCCAACGATTTCTACTTCCAGATCAGTCCCCGTTAACGACAACTGATCGCCATTCAACTGAATCAACACATTGGACAACACCGGTAGCGTTTGACGACGCTCCACCACACCAGCTACCAGTTGTAAGGGTTTGAGCAAGGTTTCGCGGGATACGGCAAATTTCATGTGATGGTCTCTTAAGTAATCTTCCGGGACTTATTGAGTTTTTATCTCTGGTGTTGCGTTACTACTGTCGGTAAAGACAAACAGCGTTTATAAATCAAGTCGTCAGGGAACGCAGCAAGTTTTTCATATCTTCGCGGATATCCGCAGTCTCTTCCTGCAATTCCTTAATTTTGCGGCACGCATGTAGTACAGTCGTATGATCGCGGCCACCAAAAGCTTCGCCGATTTCCGGCAAACTGTGGTTGGTCAATTCTTTCGCCAGAGCCATTGCCACCTGACGTGGACGCGCCACTGAACGGCTGCGTCGCTTGGAAATCATGTCATTCATTTTGATCTTGTAATACTCGCAGACTACCCGCTGAATATTATCGATTCCCACCTGCTTATCCTGCAGCGCCAATAAATCTTTCAAAGCCTCCCGCACCAGTTCTACGTCAATAGAGCGACCGGTGAAATTCGCACTGGCGATAACCCGCTTGAGCGCACCTTCAAGATCACGCACATTGGCGCGAATCCGCTGGGCGATAAAAAATGCAGCCTCGTGCGGTAAATCAATATTCACCTGCTCGGCTTTCTTCATCAAAATGGCAACGCGGGTTTCCAATTCGGGCGGTTCGACTGCCACCGTTAAACCCCAACCAAAGCGGGATTTAAGCCGCTCTTCCAAGCCATTAATTTCTTTAGGGAAACGGTCACAGGTCAGGATGATCTGGCGGCCACCTTCAAGCAGTGAGTTGAAGGTATGGAAAAACTCTTCCTGCGAGCGCTCTTTGCCGGCAAAGAATTGGATGTCATCAATAAGCAAGGCATCCATCGAGCGATAGTAGCGTTTGAAATCATTGATCGCATTTAACTGCAGCGCTTTTACCATATCGGCAACAAAACGCTCGGAGTGTAGATACACCACTTTGGCGTTGGGGTTACGCGCCACCATGGCGTTGCCCACTGCTTGCATCAAGTGGGTTTTACCCAGCCCCACACCACCATATATAAAGAGGGGGTTATAAGCACCACCCGGATTTTCAGCAACCTGGCGAGCAGCAGCTAAACCCAGCTGGTTGGACTTACCTTCAACAAAGGTCGCGAAGGTAGATGAGAGGTTCAAGTAGTTGCTGTGCTTCAAACCCCCTTCAACTTCGATCTCAACTGCCGGGCGCGGAATATCAATAATGACTTCTTCAGCAGAGTTAGCGGTTTTAACCTCATAATCTGCGATTTTAGCGGCTAAATTCTGAACTTTAGGCGCAGAATAGATTTCGGTAACTATGCTTTCACTTTTGCCACTACTGGTAAAAGCAAGGTTATCAACGACCGGAGTCGTAAGCAGATCGCTTTGATTAGGCGTAAATGCACGCGCTGGTTGTGGCACTGGCGCAGGTTGGAAACCCGCTGCAGGTCTGGGAGCCACAGCCACGGCTACTTGCAACCCATTACCTTGATGATAATGACTGGCAAGTTCACGGATACGGTTAAGGAATTTCTCCGACACCCAATCACAAATAAACCGGTTAGGTGCCAACAAGCGCAATTCCTGGGGCGATGCTGACTCATCAATTTGCAATGGCCGAATCCAGGTATTGAACTGCTGCGACGGCAATTCATCCTGCAAGCTGGCGGCACATAATTTCCAAATCGATTGCAGCAAAACAAAAACTCCCGGAACGCATACCGCGCTTATTGTTTATTGAACTGATGAAACAACAACATCCGACCACACAAATCCACATATCGCTGGCGGAGCATCAATCACGCATTACCACATGAATTACTAATGGGTAATGCCTGAAGCACCTGAATCGATTTTTGGATGTTTGATCAAATAGATAGGTGATAACCAAAGCAGCCGGTAATAGATAAATTGCACCGGCAGGTTATACAAGGGAGCCAAGTCTACTCTCGCCTCCCAAAGTTATCCACAACAAAAGCCAAAATAAATTTAATGGGCTAAAACTTAGCCATTAAAATTCAAATAGTTACGATACAACTGGCAGCTCAATCAAGCACCCGGAATTATCACAAAAATAGACATTAAAACGCCAAACCTGTGGATAAACCTGTTAATAAGATATGGATTATCTGGGGGAAAACAGGTAGAAAATGTGGACGGCCAAATTTCCCTGTTTTTGTAGATTATTTGTTCAAAATTATTTGCTTTAGCGGGTGGCATTCATTAGAATCCCGCCTCTTTTCGCACGCCGTGTGAATTAACTCAGGATTTTTAACAGGTTTATCATGAAAAGAACATTCCAACCCAGCAATCTGAAGCGCGTTCGTAACCACGGTTTCCGTGCTCGTATGGCTACCAAAGGTGGTCGTTTGGTTTTAGCTCGTCGTCGTGCTAAAGGCCGCAAAGCGCTGACCCAAGTTTAATTGGCTCTCCGCTCCCTGGTTCACTAGCAGTTTGTTGAAATTCGTTATTGGCAAACGTGATACAAAGTAGTCGATAACGGTCGCTTCCAGACTATTTTTAGCGCACTTATGCCAGCCAAAATAGAATTTCAACAGCCTGCTAGTTCGAATCAACCTTCAAGCGATTCCCGCTCTGATTCTGATTCCCGCAATACCTCCTTCCGCTTTACCAAATCCTTGCGTTTACTCTGTGCCGCTGATTTCAAACCTGTGTTTGATGACGCTCCCTTTCGCGCATCGCACCAGCATTTTTTGATCCTCGCCCGTCTCAACCAACAAGCACAACCACGCTTGGGTTTGGTGATGGCAAAAAAGCACATGCGTCTGGCCGTTGAACGCAACAGGATGAAACGCTTAATCCGCGAAAGCTTCCGCCTCAACCAGCAGGACTTTTCTGGCCTGGATGTGGTGGTGTTATCGCGCAAGGGGATGGATAGTTTATCGAATAGCGATTTTATCCAGCAGTTAAACCAACAATGGCAGCGAATTTTCAAAAAAGTGCGCCATCATCGGTTAACATCGCAAGCGCAAACTCAACAGGTAAATGCGGATGTTAAAACAGCTGATCAATAAGGCCCACCAGAGCCTGATCTGGCTGGCGGTAAAATTGCTCCATGCTTATCGCTATGTGTTAAGCCCCTGGATTGGCAACCAATGCCGTTTTTATCCCAGTTGTTCACATTACTCGGAAGAAGCAATTGTGCGGCACGGATTTTTTATAGGGTCTTATCTAACCTTGCGCCGCCTACTAAAATGCCACCCCTGGCATGAAGGCGGGCTTGATCCAGTGCCCGAACTGAAAAAAACCTGTTGTTCTTCTATTCATTCACACACTACTGATGGCAGTCATTAAGATGGATTGGCAAAAAAACCTTTTAATTGCAGCGATTCTCGCTACTTTATTATTACTGGTGATTCGCTGGCACGAATATCAGGAAAAGCTTCCCGCACAACCCGCGGTAGTTTCACAAGCAGCAGCCAATGCCAGTTCTGCGCAAAGCACCATTCCCTCTGCCTCTGCAAACAGCGAAATTCCGGTAGCTGCCAACAGCTTGTCGGAAGCAGAAAAAACTACTCTGGCGGCCAACCAACTGATCGAAGTGAAAACCGACAGTTTGGATCTGACCATTAACCCATTAGGTGGCGACATAGTGCAGTTGGCACTGCCGCGTCATTTCCTGAAATTAAATACCCCGGATCAGCCTTTTGTGCTGCTGGATAACCGCGATAACCATACCTACCTCGCGCAAAGTGGTCTGATCGGCGCCAACGGCACTGATACCGCACAAGGTCGCCCACTATTTACCAGCGAAAAAACGGCTTACACCTTGGCAGAAGGTGAAAACCAACTCGTGGTAGATCTGGCTCTGCAACAAGGTGAAGTGAGCATCACCAAACGCTTTACCTTTACCCGCGGTGAATACCTGATCAAAGTCGAATACCTGATCGACAACAAAAGTACCACCAGCTGGTCAGCGCAACTTTATGGCCAGATCAAACGCGACAGCCAAAACTTTGTAAAAGTCAGCGCGTTGGAAATGAATCCATTCCTCGGCGCAGCGATTACTACCCCGGAAGAAAACTACAAAAAGATGACCTTCGCCAAAATTGCGGAAGGTGAATATAAAACCAGCCATCAAGGTGGATGGGTCGCCATGGTGCAGCACTATTTCATCAGCGCCTGGATTCCAGACGCTAACAGCGAAAATAGTTACAGTTTGCGTAAGTTAGGTACAAATGACCTGTATTTGCTCGGTTTTACCGGCAAAGTTACTGAAGTTGCTCCCGGTACCCAAGCCAGTATCAGCGCTAACTTCTACGCTGGCCCGAAAGATACCGAGCGTTTGGAGCAAATCTCTCCGCACCTTGATCTGACCGTAGATTACGGCTGGCTTTGGTGGGTATCCAAACCACTGTTTATTGTATTGAAGTGGATCCACGAACTAGTAGGCAACTGGGGCTTGGCGATTATCGGCCTGACCCTGTGTGTAAAATTGCTGTTCTTCAAACTTTCAGCAACCAGCTACAAATCTATGGCGAAAATGCGCAAGTTAGCGCCGAAATTAGCCGAAATGAAAGAACGTTACGGCGATGACCGCCAGAAGTTCTCACAAGAAATGATGAAGATGTACAAAACCGAAAAGGTGAATCCTTTTGGTGGATGCTTGCCATTGTTGATTCAGATGCCGGTGTTCCTTGCACTTTATTATGTATTGATGGAATCCGTTGAATTGCGTCACTCGCCCTTCTTCGGCTGGATTTTCGACTTGTCGGTAAAAGATCCTTACTTTGTGTTGCCGATTATCTACGGCATCACCATGTACTTTATGCAGAAGCTCAATCCACAGCCGACTGATCCTATGCAAGCGCGCATCATGCAAATGCTGCCGTTGATTTTTACCTTTATGTTCCTCTGGTTCCCGGCCGGTCTGGTACTTTACTGGGTAACCAACAACGTGTTGTCGATTCTCCAGCAATACATTATTACCAAACAAATCGACGCTGAACCTGCTGCTAAATAAGTTATTGCTATGATCATTACCGACACCATCGCTGCCATAGCCACCGCCACTGGCCGCGGTGGTGTCGGTATAGTCCGCGTCTCCGGCCCCAAAGCCAGTCTTGTCGCCGAACAACTCCTCAAGATCAAACTTCAACCGCGCCACGCCCACTATTGCGATTTCTCCAGTCGCAGCGGTGAAGTACTCGATCAAGGCATCGCCCTGTTTTTCCCCGGCCCCAATTCCTTTACCGGTGAAGATGTCCTTGAACTCCAGGGCCACGGCGGCCCGGTTATCCTCGATTTGCTCTTGCGCGAAATTACCCAGTTGGGAATTCGCCTTGCCCGCCCGGGTGAATTTTCCGAGCGCGCCTTCTTAAATGACAAACTCGATCTCGCCCAAGCTGAAGCGATTGCCGATTTAATCGATGCAACCACTGAACAAGCCGCGCGCAATGCCCTGCACTCTTTACAGGGTGCATTTTCCATACGAATTCAGGATCTGGTTGAAGCGCTGATTCATCTGCGCATTTATGTCGAAGCATCTATTGATTTCCCGGAAGAAGAAATCGACTTTCTCAGTGATGGCAAAGTCGCCCGCGATCTGGACGGCATCATCGGTAAACTGCAGCAGGTATTTAAAGAAGCACGACAGGGAGTATTGGTGCGCGATGGTATGCGGGTAGTTATCGCCGGCCGCCCAAACGCCGGTAAATCCAGTTTGCTCAATGCACTCAGCGGCCGTGAATCTGCCATTGTGACCAGTATTGAAGGCACGACACGCGATGTGCTGCGCGAACATATCCATATTGATGGCATGCCACTGCACATTATTGATACTGCCGGTTTGCGCGAAAGTCCGGATGAAGTTGAACAAATCGGCATCCAGCGCGCCTGGCAAGAAATCCAACAAGCCGACCGGGTATTGTTATTGGTCGATAGTCGTCAAAGCCAACTGACTGATCCCCATGAAATTTGGCCAGAATTTGTCGAAAAACTGCAAGATCCCACCAAGATCACCCTTGTTCGCAACAAGATTGATCTCAGTAATGAAACAGCTGGACTGTTTTATTCAAATTCCAATGACATATATATAGGTATTAGTGCCGCAACTGGGGCTGGTATCGATGAGCTGAAAAACCATCTGAAAACTATCATGGGTTTTAGCGAGAGCGGCGAAAGTGGTTTTACCGCCCGCCGCCGTCATCTTGATGCGCTTGAACGTGCGCAAGCTTTCCTCTCCTCCGGCAAAGCGCAGCTGCAAGGTTATGCCGCAGGTGAATTACTCGCTGAAGATTTACGCCAAGCCCAAAATGCACTGAGTGAGATTACCGGCGAATTTACCCCGGATGATTTGCTTGGCCGTATCTTCAGCAGCTTCTGCATCGGCAAATAACTGACCAGCTTGCGACATCTAAATACACCTAATGTGAGCCCTCACTAAAAATAGTGGCGAAACTATGTCTATACTGTTTATTAATTAAACAATATAGATTTCTCACGCCATGAATATTCCGGCTTCATTTGATAGCGCTAGACCTCATACCGATCCCTTAGTTGCTATACAGCTACTGTCCGCTTGCCGAATCCTGGTTATCAACGGCAAAGGTGGCTCAGGTAAAACCACCTTAAGCACTAATCTCGCCGCCTGGTTGGCAAAACGCGGCGAAACGACTGTATTGGTGGATGCAGATCCGCAGGGATCAGCTAGCCATTGGCTTGCATCCCGCGCACCGGAATTGCCCGCTATTTTTGGGGTAAAAATCGACCCAAGCAGTCGCATAAGCCGCAGCTTCCAATGGCGTGCCCCCAAATCTACCCGCTGGTTAATTACTGATGCCGCCCCCGGGCTTACCGATAACGCGCTGGAAGACATCATCCAGAGCCACGATCTCATCATAGTGCCGGTATTACCGTCCGATATTGATATCCGCGCCAGTGCGCGTTTTATCGGTGAACTCTTGTTAACCCGCAGCATGCGCCGCCAACGTCGCCCCATAGCCGTGGTGGCTAACCGTGTAAAACAACAAACCAGCGCTTGGGAGAGATTACAAAAATTCCTGCTCAGCCTGAACATTCCCCACCCCGCCACTTTGCGCGATACCCAATATTACGTCCGTGCTTACGGTGAAGGACGGGGTGTTGCCGACTATCCCCAACAAACCCATGAGCGCGACCGCAAAGATTGGGAATTACTGTTGTGTTGGTTGGATGCGCAATTATCAGCCAAAGAATGGCTGGATGAGGCATTTCCCGAAGACCAAGCCAATGACATCTCAAATGTGTCTTGAATAAGCAAACATTCCACTAACAGAAACCTTAATACAGACTTATCTCCAATCTTTTCCACACAGTTACACAGGTTATCCACAGTTGAATCGAGTTTTATTGCGTAAATGGTTGTTTTAAATACCGTTTTACTTATCGAATTAAACTGGTGTGTACAACCCTGTGGGTGTTGATGACAAAAGCTGGGCAGGTTTTTGGGGATAAGTCCGGATTTACTCGCTTTCTGTATAACCATGCCTTTTATAACCAGCTTCCAAGCAGCTTAAGCCCAGCTTGCGCGAACCTTTTTCAGTGCTTTATCCTTCCATTAATTCATTGATAAATATAACTATTTTTAGCTTATCCACAGAAGTTCTCATCTACATATATAACAACATCTTTTAAATACCTAAATAACAATACATATATTCATTTCATACATTATTTTTCTTTGTTGTAACGCGAGCAGTTTTTTTGAATAAGTCCCTGCCAGGATGAAAGTTGAAGTTCCCTCTGAGACCCGCTGTGAACCCATCCATGGGGGCTTGTCTTCGACATCCCTGTCTCAGACAGTCTCAGAGGAAACTCCAAATTTCATCTTCAAAAAATGCGATATAAAAAAGCATTGATTAATCCCTGTACAAGTTTTGTGCAAATCGCTGACAGGCCCTATAATGTCGCCCCTTTTGTTCCACGCCTGTCCAAGGTATTTGTACGCAGCCCGGCTGCAAGGTAGTAAGCGATGATTTTCCCGGATCGTTTTGATGTGATTGTGATCGGCGGCGGCCATGCCGGTACCGAGGCCTGTCTGGCGGCGGCGCGCATGGGCTGTAAAACCCTGCTGCTTTCTCATAACATTGAAACCCTTGGCCAAATGTCCTGTAACCCGGCGATTGGTGGGATCGGCAAAAGCCATCTGGTAAAAGAAATTGATGCCATGGGCGGTGCTATGGCACTTGCAACCGACAAAGGTGGTATCCAGTTTCGCGTGCTCAATGCGCGCAAAGGTCCTGCGGTGCGCGCAACTCGCGCCCAAGCAGACCGCATCCTTTACAAAGCGGCTATTCGCCATACGTTGGAAAATCAGGAAAACCTCTGGATTTTCCAACAAGCAGCTGATGACCTGATTGTTGAAAACGATCAAGTGCGGGGTGTGGTTACCCAAATGGGCCTGAAATTTATGGCCAATCAAGTGGTGTTGACTGCCGGTACGTTCCTCGGTGGTTTGATTCACATCGGCATGCAAAATTATTCCGGCGGTCGCGCTGGCGATCCGCCGTCGATTGCACTGTCAAAACGCCTGCGCGAATTGCCGCTGCGTGTTGATCGTTTGAAAACCGGCACGCCACCGCGTATTGATGCGCGCACCGTTAATTTTGATGTATTGGAAAAACAATACGGCGATGATCCGCGTCCGGTGATGTCGGTGATGGGCAATCGCGCCATGCAACCGCAACAAATTTGTTGTTACATCACCCACACCAATGAAAAAACCCACGACGTGATTCGTCGCAACCTTGATCGCTCGCCCATGTACTCGGGTGTGATTGAAGGCATCGGTCCGCGCTACTGTCCGTCGATCGAAGATAAAATTCACCGCTTCGCGGATAAAGATTCACACCAGGTATTTATCGAGCCGGAAGGTTTGACTACCCACGAGCTTTACCCGAACGGAATTTCCACCAGCTTGCCGTTTGATGTGCAGCTGGAAATCGTGCGCTCGATGAAAGGTTTTGAAAACGCGCACATCCTGCGCCCCGGTTACGCGATTGAATACGATTATTTTAATCCGCAGGATTTGCAGCACAGTCTGGAAACCAAAGTCATCGGCGGTTTATTTTTTGCCGGCCAGATCAACGGTACCACCGGTTACGAAGAAGCCGGTGCACAAGGTTTGCTTGCGGGAATCAACGCGGCGCTGCGCGCGCAAGAAAAAGCGGCCTGGTGCCCAACGCGCGATCAAGCTTATGTCGGTGTATTGGTAGACGACTTGATTACACTCGGCACTAAAGAACCTTATCGCATGTTCACCAGTCGCGCCGAATACCGTTTGTTGTTGCGCGAAGACAATGCCGATTTGCGTCTCACCGAAACCGCGCGCGAATTTGGTTTGATCGGCGATGCGCAATGGAAAATTTTCTGCGACAAGCGCGAGCAAATCGCACTTGAGCAAGAGCGCTTGCACTCTACCTGGATTCAAGCCGGCTCTGCCGAAGCAGAACAAGTTGAACAAAAAATCCAGACTAAACTGACACGCGAATACAGTTTGATGGATTTGCTGCGTCGCCCGGAATTAACTTACACCGATATCGCCTCGCTCAAAGGTGAACCTATCGCCAATGAAGCGGCGGCGGAACAAATTGAAATCGATGCAAAATATTCCGGCTATATTGAACGTCAGCAAGAAGATGTTGATCGTTTGCGTGCTTATGAAAATACGCTGATCCCGGATGACTTCGATTATTCAGTAGTGGATGGTTTGTCCAATGAGGTCAAACAAAAATTGACCGCTGCGCGGCCACAAACATTAGCGCGTGCTTCACGTATTTCCGGCATTACACCGGCGGCGATTTCGCTGGTATTGGTCTATTTGAAAAAGCGCGGTGTATTAAAACGTTTGCAAGCAGATGCAGATGCGCCAGAACAACAAGCATCATAATTTTAGTGCTGCTTAAACCAAGAGAATGTTGAGTGACCGATTTACATAACGAATTACGCAATCAACTGCTGCGCGGTGCGACTGAAATGTCGGTCGCCCTGGATGACGGGCAGATTGAAAAATTACTGGCTTACGTGCGTGAGTTTGAAAAGTGGAACAAAGCCTATAATCTTTCAGCAGTGCGCGATATTCGCCAAATGGTAGCGCGCCACCTGCTCGATAGTTTAAGTGTGGTGCCCTGGTTTCAAGGTGAAAAAAAATTTTCCGCTGCGCGGGTAATTGATGTCGGCACCGGCGGTGGTCTACCGGGAATCCCATTGGCAATTATGTTCCCGGAAAAACAATTTACCCTGCTCGACAGCAACGGCAAAAAAACCCGTTTTTTGTTTCACGTTAAAACCCTACTGGGTTTAACCAATGTCACGGTTGAAAACCGGCGGGTAGAAGAATTTCAACCTGAGCAAAAATTTGATGCGGTGATCAGCCGTGCCTTTGCCAGTTTGCAAGACATGACCGACGGTTGCGCGCACATGTTGGCACCGGGCGGAATTTTTCTGGCGATGAAAGGGATTTTTCCGCAAGATGAACTTGCACCCATCGCCGAAAAAATTAAATTATTAGAAAGTGTGAAACTGTTGGTTGCAGAAACGGATGGCGAACGTCACCTGTTAGTTTTGCGGCCGCAACAATAAAAATTTTCAACCACTGTGTGGTTATAGGATTTTCACTTGACCAAGATATACGCCATTGCCAATCAAAAAGGTGGAGTCGGTAAAACGACAACTTGCGTGAATCTCGCTGCTTCATTGGTTGCGACCAAAAAGCGGGTATTGCTGGTGGATCTCGACCCACAAGGAAACGCCACTATGGGCAGCGGCGTAAATAAAAATGAAGTGGAAAAATCCATTTACGATGTACTTACCGAGCGCGAATCGATTAAAGACTGCCTGAGTTTTTCGGAAAGCGGCAAATATCAGGTACTGCCTGCCAACGGCGATTTGACCGCAGCAGAAGTTGAAATGCTCACGCTCGATAACAAAGAGCGCCGTTTACAAAATGCACTTAACGAAGTGCGCGACCAATTCGATTACATTCTTATTGACTGCCCACCTTCGCTCAACATGCTTACCTTGAACGGACTTACCGCCTGCGACGGTGTGATCATTGCCATGCAATGTGAATACTATGCATTGGAAGGTTTGTCGGCATTGGTTGGTACCATTAACCAAATTCAAAAAGTATTAAATCCGAATTTAAAAATCGAGGGTCTGCTGCGCACTATGTATGACCCACGCAACAGTTTGACTAACGATGTATCGGCGCAATTGCAACAGCATTTTGGCGATCGTTTATATCGCACCTGCATTCCACGTAATGTGCGTCTTGCAGAAGCACCGAGTTTCGGCATGCCGGTGTTGGCGTTTGATCGTCAATCCAAAGGCGCCATTGCGTATCTCGCATTGGCCGGTGAAATTTTGCGTCGCAATGAAATGAGCAACAAACCCGCTGCTGCTGTAACAGAAACTCTCTAACAAAAAATTGATATAAGGCTGATTCAGATGTCGACAAAACGCAAAGGATTAGGAAAAGGTTTGGACGCACTGCTCAGTGCCGGTCTGGGTGTAACGGCGCCTGCGCCCGAGATGCCAATTAATCCTGCGGAAGTGGATAGCAAACTGGAATATCGCGATGGAAAACTCGCGCATCTACCGGTGGAATTAATTCAGCGCGGTAAATATCAACCGCGTCGCGATATGCACACTGAGGCATTGGAAGAATTAGCCGAATCGATCAAAGCCCAAGGCGTAATGCAACCGATTGTGGTGCGCCCGATTGGCGAAGGTCGCTATGAAATTATCGCTGGTGAACGCCGCTGGCGCGCCACACAAATTGCTGGCCTCGATAAAATTCCCGCGGTGATTCGCGATGTGCCAGATGAAGCAGCAATTGCAATGGCGCTTATCGAAAACATTCAGCGCGAAAATTTAAATCCGATTGAAGAAGCAGTTGCACTAAAACGATTGCAAGACGAGTTTGAATTAACCCACGCAGAAGTGGCGCAAGCGGTGGGTAAATCGCGCACCACAATTACTAACCTGTTGCGTTTGATCGCGTTGAGCGACGAAGTAAAAACCTTGCTCGAACACGGCGATCTGGAAATGGGTCATGCTCGTGCGTTGTTAACGCTGGATGCAGAAACCCAACGTGCAATTGCGCGTCAAATTGTGGCTAAGGGTTTATCGGTTCGCCAAACCGAAGCGCTGGTGCGTTTGCACCAAGAGGGACAAAATACGGACAAATTAAAACCGGAAGTTACTGTTTCTGCCGACATACGTCGTTTGCAGGATCAACTTTCCGATACCTTGGGTGCGGGCGTTGAAATCCAACACGGTGCGAAAGGCAAAGGTAAATTGGTAATTAGTTATAACTCGCTTGATGAGCTGGATGGAATTCTCGGCCATATAAAATAAATTTTATGCCATTGGCACCTTTCATAAAGGTGCCTTTTCCCTACATATAGTTGTCGATAACAGCTGCACACACTAGTTACAGTAAAGATAAAAAATCGAAGCAAATTTACAGCAAATTTACTAGTCGTTATTGAGCTTTGGTGCTAGCCCGGCGGTTGCTGCTATAGGGCTTAATCACTATAATGCGCCACGTTTGGGCGTTTGAAACATAAGCTTGTTACTAATGGTAATAAGCTGACATTTGTGACAGAATGCCGCCGCAAAAAATGGGGAGCCCAAAACCAATATGTCGCGTTATTTAAAAGGGCGTGACTTTGCTCTCCAGACAGTGGCAGTCCAGTTGTTGGTAACCTTGGCGATCAGCGCCATGGGTCTTGCGGTCAACAATCAGATCGCAATTTCATTGTTTGCAGGTGGAATTATTTGTGTGACGGCCAATTTGTGGCTGGCACTCGTGGCGTTTCGTCCCCAAATGGGCGCGCCACCCCAAAAGATGCTCGCGGCGTTTTATACCGGTGAGCTTGGAAAATTTGTAATCACAGCCTTGATGTTTTTGCTGGCCTTTAAGCAGATTGGGTTTCTAAAAGAAGCCGCTTATGCCGCTACCATGATCCTGGCTTATGTGATGATTCAGGTTGTTGCCTGGATCAGCCCGCTGGTGCGTCGCCAGTAGTTGTCTTTAACTAGCTTGAAAGATAACTGCGACCCGGCCGGAAGTTTTTTCAACTTTAATCATTTTGGAACTTAACGATGTCAGCCGCCGAGCATGAAGCAATAACATCCTCCGAGTATATTAAACACCACCTTACCAACCTCACCTATGGTCAATTACCGGATGGTACTTGGGGTTTTGCGCACGATTCTGCTGAAGCAGCGCAAATGGGTTTCTGGTCTTTCCATGTTGATACCCTTGGTTGGTCAGTACTCTTGGCCACCGTGTTTTTCTTAATTTTCCGCAGTGTGGCCAAAAAAGCGAACAGCGATGTTCCAACCGGTCTGCAAAATGTGGTTGAAGCCGCGATTGAATTTGTAGACGGCAATGTGAAAAGCATGTTCCCCTACAAGAACGCCATGATTGCACCTATGGCTCTGACCGTTTTTGTCTGGGTATTCTTCATGAATGCGATGGACTTGATTGCGGTTGACCTGCTGCCTGAAATTGCAAAACTGGTCGGCGTATCCTTAGGTGCTGATCCTCACGCTGTATTTTTCAAAGTTGTTCCCTCTACCGATCCAAACATCACCTTGGGTATGGCCCTCTGCATCTTTATCCTGATCCTTTGGTTCAGTATCACCCAAAAAGGTTTGTTGGGTTTCTTGAAAGAATTGACGCTGCATCCTTTCAGCAGCAGCAACCCGATTGTGCAAACCCTGTTTATCCCAGTAAACCTCGTACTTGAGTTGCCAGGTTTGATCGCGAAGCCTGTATCACTGGGTTTGCGTCTGTTCGGTAACCTCTACGCCGGTGAAATCATTTTTATTCTAGTAGCGATCCTTTACGGTGCCGGTATTGTGTTTGCTGGTGTTGCCGGTGTTATCCAGATCATCTGGGCGCTGTTCCATATTCTTATTATTTTCTTGCAAGCATTGATCTTCATGTCGCTGACCATTGTGTACATGAGCATGGCTTATCAAACCGATGAGCAGCACTAATTATTAGTAACTGGTTTTGTAATTTGTTTTTTTAGTTTGTTTTATTTTTTTAATTATCAACTTAGTAGGAGAAAACACTGTGACTGAAGCTCAAGCTTTGATTTATTTGGCGGGTGCACTGGTAATTGGTTTGGGCGCTGTAGGCGCTGCGATTGGTGTAGGTATTCTTGGTGGTAAATTCCTGGAAGGCGGTGCTCGTCAACCAGAATTGATCCCAATGCTGCGTACTCAATTCTTCGTTGTTATGGGTCTGGTTGACGCGGTACCAATGATCGGTGTTGGTATCGGTATGTACATCCTGTTCGCAACTGGCGTCTAATTTTTAGCGGTCCTGTTGCGATTTACATCCCTTTAACAAAGGCATTTAATCGTGAATCTTAATGCAACTCTTATCGGTCAGATGGTGGCGTTTGTCATCTTCATCTATCTGACACACCGCTTTGTGTGGCCACCCATTGTTGCGGCATTGGCAGAGCGCACCAAGCGTATTGCCGATGGTCTTCAGGCTGCCGATAAAGCTGAAAAAGATCTCGAACTGGCTAAACAAAAAGTGGTTGAGCAACTGACTTCTGCAAAGAAAGAAGCTGCTGCAATCATTGATCAAGCTAACAAGCGCGCTATCGAAATTGTTGAAGAAGCAAAAGAGAAAGCACGTGCTGAGGCTGATCGTGTGAAAGCCGCTGCCCAAGCTGAAATTGATCAGGCTACCAGCCGTGCGCGTGAAGAACTGCGTGCGAAAGTGGTTACCCTGGCATTGGCGGGTGCAGAAAAGATTCTGGAATCTTCTATCGATCAAAACGCTCACAACGAGTTGGTAAACAAACTCGCTGCGCAGCTGTAAGAGAGGTAGATATGGCTGAACTCACTACCCTGGCTAGACCTTACGCCAAAGCAGCATTCGAGTTCGCCCTGGCTGCCAATAAATTGCAGTCATGGTTTGAAGCTCTGGAAGTTTCAGCCGCTGTTGCCGAACAAGATCAGGTGAAGAAAGCGTTAGGCGCATCTGGCCTGTCGGCGCAGCAGAAAGCTTCCGTTTTTGTACAGGTTTGTGGTGAAAAATTGGATGAAGCGCAAAAGAATTTCATCCACACCCTTGCAAGCAATAAACGTCTGGCGCTGTTACCGTTCGTAAAAGAACTGTTTGCCAGAATGAAGGCGCAGCAAGAAAAAACTATTGATGTCGAGGTAACTGCAGCTTACGAGCTTCCAGTTGACTTGATTAACAAATTGGCTCAGGCACTAAGCACCAAACTGGATCGTAAAGTCAGTGTTCAAGGTTCGGTAGATAAGAACCTGTTAGGTGGGATTGTTATCTCCACTGGCGATATGGTTATTGACGGTTCAGTCCGTGGTCGCTTGGCGAAGCTTGCCGAAGCAATGAAATCCTAATTTTAGGGTTGAGGAACAGAGCATGCAGCAACTGAATCCTTCTGAAATCAGTGAAATCATCAAGCAGCGCATTGCTGGCCTTGAGTTTTCAACAGAAGCACAAAACGAAGGTACTGTCGTTTCCGTAACTGACGGTATTATTCGTATTCACGGTCTCGCCGATGTTATGTATGGTGAGATGATTGAATTTGAAGGCGGTATCTACGGTATGGCACTGAACCTGGAGCGCGACTCCGTTGGTGCTGTAATCCTGGGTGATTACCGCGGTGTGGCCGAAGGCCAAAAATGTAAGTGTACTGGTCGTATCCTTGAAGTACCTGTTGGTCCGGAATTGCTGGGTCGCGTTGTTGACGCACTGGGTAACCCAATCGACGGTAAAGGTCCGCTGAACACCAAAATGACCGACGCAGTTGAGAAAATTGCACCGGGCGTAATTTGGCGTAAGTCGGTTGACCAGCCAGTACAAATCGGTTTGAAAGCAATCGATGCGATGGTACCTATCGGCCGTGGCCAGCGTGAGCTGATCATCGGTGACCGTCAAATCGGTAAAACCGCTATCGCCGTTGATGCCATCATCAACCAAAAAGGTTCTGGCATTAAGTGTATTTATGTAGCGATTGGTCAAAAAGCGTCTTCTGTTGCGAGCGTTGTGCGCAAGCTGGAAGAGCACGGCGCTATGGATCACACCGTTGTGATCGCAGCGACCGCTTCTGATCCTGCATCTATGCAATTCCTGGCAGCATTCACCGGTTGTACCATGGGTGAATACTTCCGCGATCGCGGTCAGGATGCCCTGATTATTTATGACGACTTGACCAAGCAAGCTTGGGCTTACCGTCAAATTTCCTTGTTGCTGCGTCGTCCACCGGGCCGCGAAGCTTATCCTGGCGACGTGTTCTATCTCCACTCCCGTCTGCTGGAGCGTGCATCTCGCGTGAGCGAAGATTACGTAGAGAAATTCACCAACGGTGAAGTGAAAGGTAAAACCGGTTCTTTGACCGCATTGCCAATCATTGAAACCCAGGCTGGTGACGTTTCTGCGTTCGTTCCAACCAACGTGATTTCTATTACCGATGGACAGATCTTCCTTGAGTCGTCCATGTTCAACTCGGGCATTCGTCCGTCAATGAACGCCGGTATTTCGGTATCGCGTGTAGGTGGTGCTGCACAAACTAAAGTTATCAAGAAACTCTCTGGTGGTATCCGTACCGCGTTGGCGCAATACCGTGAGTTGGCGGCCTTCTCCCAGTTCGCATCTGATCTGGATGAAGCAACCAAATCGCAATTGGAACACGGTCAACGTGTTACCGAGCTGATGAAGCAAAAACAATTTGCTCCATTGAGCGTTGCGCAAATGGCATTGGTACTGTTCGCTGCGAACGAAGGTCACCTGAAAGATATCGAAGTTAGCAAAGTATTAGACTTCGAAGCCGCTCTGCTGTCTTTCGCCAAATCCGAATACGCTGACACTATGGCTCACATCGATGCCACTGGTGACTGGAACGGCGAATTGGAAGGCAAGTTCAAAGAGCTGGTGACCAAGCTGAAAGCGAGCCGCACCTGGTAATCTGGCGATCGCTGCGTTAATTCGCAGCGATCTCTAACCTTTTAGGTCGCGAGGCCTTAACCGGGGTTCGAGAGATGGCAAGCACAAAAGAAATTCGGACGCAGATATCGAGCGTCAAAAGCACGCAGAAAATTACCAGCGCGATGGAAATGGTCGCCGCGAGTAAAATGCGCCGTGCACAAGAGCGGATGCAATTGGGTAAACCTTATGCCCAACGTATCCGTGAAGTAGTCGGGCATCTGGCCAACTCCAGCCCCGAGTACAAACACCGTTTTATGAAAGAGCGCGAAGTCAAACGCGTTGGCTATATCCTGGTTTCCAGTGACCGCGGTCTGTGTGGTGGTTTGAACACAAACATGTTCAAAGCCGCTATTAAAGACATGAAGGTTTGGGCAGACAAAGGTATCGCCATTGATTTGTGTCTGATCGGTGCGAAAGCCGGCCAATTCTTCAAAAGTTTTGGCGGTAATGTTGTTGCGTCAACCCGTGATATCGGCGAAGCCCCGCAAGTGGCCGACCTGATTGGCAGCGTGAAGGTAATGTTGGATTCATTTGAAGCTGGCACCATCGACAAGCTGTATCTGGTGAGCAACGACTTTGTAAACACCATGACGCAGTCACCAAAAGTTCGCCAATTGCTGCCTTTGGTTGCCGAAGAAAATACCAAGTTGAAACATCACTGGGATTATATCTACGAGCCGGATGCAGAGTTCCTGTTGAAAGGATTGCTGACTCGCTTTATTGAATCACAAGTCTATCAAGCGGTTGTTGAAAATGCGGCCTCTGAACAAGCTGCACGTATGATTGCGATGAAGAGCGCAACCGACAACGCCGGCGAATTGATTGATAGCTTGAAGTTGATTTATAACAAAGCACGTCAAGCAGCGATTACCCAGGAACTGTCAGAAATTGTGGGTGGTGCGGCAGCGATCCAATAAGCTGCGTTGTTAAGCATCGCCCTGAAAGGCTAACGATTTTTCTATTTAAACCTTCAGATCCTTGAGATTTATTAAAAGAGATCTGGAATTTCTGGAACAAAGAGGAACCGGAAATGAGTAGCGGACGTATCGTTCAGATTATCGGCGCCGTTATCGATGTGGAATTCCCACGCGATGCAGTGCCTAAAGTGTATGACGCTTTGGTTATCACCGATGGCAACCTGACCCTCGAAGTGCAACAGCAATTAGGTGACGGTGTAGTCCGTACTATTGCTCTGGGCTCCTCCGAAGGTTTGCGCCGTGGTTTGGTTGTGACCAATACCAACGAGCCAATCAAAGTGCCAGTGGGTACCGAAACCCTCGGTCGTATTATGGACGTATTGGGCAACCCAATTGATGAAGCGGGTCCAATCGGCGAAAAAGAGCGTATGCAGATTCACCGCGCTGCGCCTAAATACGAAGAACTGGCTGCTTCTGAAGAACTGCTCGAAACCGGTATTAAAGTTATCGACCTGGTTTGCCCATTCGCCAAAGGCGGTAAAGTAGGCCTGTTCGGTGGTGCCGGTGTAGGTAAAACCGTAAACATGATGGAACTCATCAACAACATCGCGAAAGAGCACAGCGGTCTGTCTGTATTCGCCGGTGTAGGTGAGCGTACTCGTGAAGGTAACGACTTCTACCACGAGATGAAAGAATCTAACGTAGTAGACAAAGTAGCGATGGTATACGGCCAAATGAACGAGCCGCCGGGGAACCGTCTCCGTGTAGCTCTGACTGGTTTGACCATGGCAGAAAAATTCCGTGACGAAGGTAAAGACGTTCTGTTGTTCGTTGACAACATTTACCGTTACACCCTGGCCGGTACTGAAGTATCTGCACTCTTGGGTCGTATGCCTTCAGCGGTAGGTTACCAGCCAACTCTGGCGGAAGAGATGGGCGTTCTGCAAGAGCGTATTACTTCTACCAAAATTGGTTCTATCACCTCTGTACAAGCGGTATACGTACCAGCGGACGACTTGACTGACCCGTCGCCAGCAACCACCTTTGCGCACTTGGACTCAACCGTAGTATTGAGCCGTGATATTGCAGCAAAAGGTATTTACCCGGCGATTGATCCACTGGATTCAACTTCACGTCAGTTGGACCCAATGGTTATCGGTCACGAGCACTATGCCACTGCGCGCGGTGTACAAACCGTACTGCAACGTTACAAAGAACTGAAAGATATTATCGCGATTCTGGGTATGGACGAATTGTCTGAAGAAGACAAACAAACCGTATCCCGTGCACGTAAAATCGAACGTTTCTTGTCACAACCTTTCCACGTAGCAGAAGTATTTACTGGTTCTCCAGGCAAATACGTTCCACTGAAAGAAACCATCCGTGGTTTCAAAGGTTTGTTAGCGGGTGAGTTCGATCACTTGCCAGAACAAGCTTTCTACATGGTTGGTTCTATCGACGAAGCGATCGAAAAAGCTGCCAAACTCAAGTAATCGCCAACCCCCGTGCTTAGCATGGGGGTTGTTTGCTGTACCCTCGGGTACGGCGTTATTTCAGTGAAGAGACACAAGTATGGCCATGACTATTCAATGCGATATCGTCAGTGCTGAGCGTGAAATTTTCTCAGGTTTGGTGGAGATGGTAATCACCACCGGTAGCTTGGGTGAAGTAGGTATTGCCTACGGCCACGCGCCACTGCTGACTGGCATCAAGCCAGGTCCTGTGCGTCTTATTAAACAAGGTGGCGCGGAAGAGATTTATTTCGTTTCCGGCGGTTTCCTTGAAGTTCAGCCTTATCACGTTACCGTTTTGGCAGACACTGCCTTGCGTGCCGATGATATGGATGAAGCTGCAGCATTAGAAGCACAGCAACTGGCGCAACAACAGCTAGCTGACCAATCGAGCGAGATTGATTTCCAGCGCGCTGCTATTCAATTGGCAGAAGCTTCTGCGCAATTGCGTACCTTGCAAGCGATTAAGAAAAAAGCAGGCAAGTAAGCGATCGTTGTTGAACCTGAAAAAGGCGACTTTCGAGTCGCCTTTTTTATTGCACAAATTTTTAACCAGTAGAGCTATTGTCATTTCAATGACCGATCAAATCGTTAAAATGTAGCGACAACTACCCGCTCCTCAGAATCAGCTTACAGAACTCAAACCCAAAGGACTTCATCATGCTCGATATCCTCGTACTTGCTGCCGGTAAAGGCACCCGCATGCGCTCTGACCTTCCCAAAGTATTGCACCCGATTGGTGGCAAAGCGCTAGTGCAGCATGTAGTGGATACCGCGCGTAAAGTGGGTGGCGAACAGATTTTAATTATCGTCGGCCACGGTGCAGAAAAAGTTGAAGAGCGCATGGCAGCGCCGGATGTGAAATTCGTTTTGCAAGCGCAGCAACTCGGCACCGGCCACGCGGTACAACAGGCATTGCCACAGCTGCGCAATGATGCAACGGTATTAATCCTCTACGGTGATGTTCCCCTCACCCGTGCAGAAACCTTGCAAAAATTGATCGCTGGCGTAAATGAAAAACAAATGGGTTTGCTCACCGTCAATATGCCCGACCCAACCGAATATGGCCGTATCCTGCGCGACAATTCCGGTGCAGTGATCGCGATTGTTGAACATAAAGATGCGAGCGACGAGCAGAAAAAAATCGCTGAAATTAATACCGGTATCATGGCAGTCAAAGCTGCGCATTTACAAAAGTGGTTGCCGCAGTTGAAAAACAATAATGCCCAAGGCGAATTTTATCTGACCGATATTATTGCGCTCGCCAAAGCCGATGGTGTTGCGATTCACGTAGAACAACCTGATGCGATTGAAGAGGTAGAAGGTATTAATAATCGCCGTCAGCAAGCAGCGTTGGAATGCTTTTACCAAAAACAAAAAGCCAATGAACTGATGGATGCTGGCGTTACTTTACTCGATCCACATCGCGTTGATGTGCGCGGAAGTTTAACCGTTGGCCGCGACGTGATTATCGATGTTAACTGTGTATTTGAAGGCGATGTAGTGTTGGGCGATGGCGTTGTTATTGAACCAAATTGCATTATTATCAATAGCAGAATCGGCAATAACTCTCGCATTAAAGCGTTCAGCCATCTCGAAGATGCAGAGCTTGCCGCGAATTGCGATATCGGCCCTTACGCCCGTTTGCGTCCCGGAACGCAATTGGCTGATGATGTAAAAATCGGCAATTTTGTTGAAACGAAAAAAGCCGTGATCGCCAAAGGCAGTAAAGTGAATCACCTAAGTTATATCGGCGATGCGACTATCGGCACTAAAGTAAATGTCGGCGCCGGTACGATTACCTGCAACTACGATGGTGTTAATAAATTCAAAACGGAAATTGGCGATAACGCTTTTATCGGTTCCAACTCGGCATTGGTTGCGCCAGTAAAAATTGGTGCGGGCAGTACCGTTGGTGCTGGTTCGATTATCACCAAAGATGTTGAAGAAGCCGAGCTGGCGATTGCGCGCAGCAAGCAACGCAATATTCAGGGTTGGGAACGGCCAACGAAAAAATAGTGATCGACAATAAACAAAGGAGCCAACTCGGCTCCTTTTGTATTTTGGGGTATCGATAAAATGGTCTTCACCTGCTTGTCAGGATTTGCAGTTTAGTTGTCTCGTTTGAATGAGCTATGCATCCCATTCTGCGGTACGACTTTTAGTAGCGATCAAAATCGGCAAAAAGTGGGATGAATCCAGAGGAAGAAATACGAATGATCAGCCAATAAAAATAGCTACAACATCGACCACCACAATTGCATCGCTCTGGCTTTTCGTTAGGCGCGACTTTCGCGTCGAGTTCGCAAAAAACCGGGGATTAAACCATGAACAAAAATTTGATCAGTGTGTTGGCAGTGGGCGTGAGCGCATTGTTGTTATCTACCGCAAGCAATGCTTACGAATGCGGTAATATTGCCCAATACCAAAATGGCCAGAGTTACACGGCAGGCCAGATAGTTAAAAATACTAATCGCGCATTTTCCTGCACCGTAGGTGGTTGGTGTTCAATAGGCGGTCCTTATGAGCCGGGTGTTGGTTGGGCTTGGACCAATGCGTGGAGCGACTTGGGTTCGTGCGGAACGGTGACGACAAGTTCGTCAGTAGCAGTATCGAGCAAATCATCCAGCGCCTTGTCATCCAGTTTGCCATCTTCCAGTAAAAGCTCATCAAGTGTGGTTAGCTCAAGTAAGTCTTCCGCAAGCAGCCTGAGCAGTAGCTCGCGCTCATCGCAATCGAGTAGTTCCAGCAGCAGTTCGTCTGCTAATGGAGCGCCATCGCTCTACAGCAATAATTTCCAACAGCACACCGCTGGTGCCTATACCGCTGCCAGATTCAGCGCGGATTGGGGTTTTGCTCCGGGGGCATCTGCCGGTGTGGCGGATAATCGTCTCAGCGTGGTAACTGATCCGCTGGAGTCCAGCAATCGCGTGTTGCGCGTAACCTACAAGGCCAATCAGATTGGTGGCAGCTCTGCCTCGGTATTTACTTATCCTATTCCCGGTGGGCCGCACACCCAACTGTGGCTGCAATACAAAGTGATGTTCGATAACAATTTCACTTGGGTAAAAGGCGGCAAGCTTCCGGGCTTGGCGGGTTATAACGGCACCAAACCAACCGGATGCGTCAATAATAGTCTGCTCGATGGATTCAGCGCGCGCTTTATGTGGCGTGAAAACGGCAACGGGTTTTTGTATCTCTACAATCCGGTCAAACAGGATGAATGTGGCGATTATTCCCCACTCGCGAGTTTTTTCACCAAGGGTCGTTGGTACACCATCACCAGTTCAGTCGAGTTAGGGACGGCTAATCAATACAACGGGGTAGTCACAACCTATATCGACGGTATAGAAGTATCCCGCGTCTCAGGTTTGATGTTGCGCAACTCAACGTCGGTTAGCATCGATAAGTTTTTGTTTGAAACTTTCTTTGGCGGCAGCACTACGGATTGGGCGCCCACAACCGACCAGTATTCTTATTTTGACAACATCACCATCAGTACCACCAGCCGTTTGAGCGAGGTAACCACCGGTGGAAATAACGGCGGAAACGTCAGCCATCCAATAACGGGTTACAGCCTATGGCAAAGCAATAAGTCTTATAGCCAGGGCAACCGGGTCTACCTGCAAGATAGCGCGGGTACTCATCACTACTACCAAGCGCGCTGGGGTGTTTCTGCCAATAAAAGTCCGCTGCAAAATTCCCTGCCGGAAAATTACGTGGGCGTTTACAGCCCGGTAAGGTTGGACAACGGTCAGCCTTGGGTGGAATTGATTAATCCTTGATGATAATACCGGTGCGCATGAGCCCCATGTCGCACCGGTTGTTTGCCAATCGATACAGGAAAAACCTTAAAACTGCTTATCTCTTTACTGTGAAACCGTTATCATCCGGTAATTAAATCAGATAATTAATAAGAGCGATTTATGAACCAGCCTGCACCTGCATTATCCAAATTATTTATCGGCCTGACTTTAACCGGATTGATCACTGCCTGCGGCGGTGGAGGTGGCGGTTCGAGCAATGTTAAACCCAGCTCCACACCAGTGACTGCATCCAGCCAAGCTCCGGTGGCATCGTCGGTCGCGCCGTCATCAACACCTGCATCAAGTTCCGCCGCGAGCTCTTCTGCGAACGGCTGCCAGCAACCGACGTCTTCATCGGCTATGTCTGTACCAAGTGCGGCTTTATTGGGTAACGCGAGCATCAGCAATTTTATTGTGGTGGACCAATTTGGCTATCTACCTGACGCTAAAAAAGTTGCGGTGATTCGCGATCCGCAAATTGGTTATGACGCTGATCGTAGTTTTAACCCGGGCGCGTCCTATGAGTTGATTAATCTCGATACCAATACGGTAGCTCTTAGCAAAGCCGTTACTAGCTGGAAATCCGGGGCGACCTTTGATGCGGCTGGCGATAAAGCCTGGTGGTTTGATTTCTCAGCCATAACCACGCCGGGTACCTACGCGATTTTGGATAAAGCCAATAACGTCCGCTCACCTAGCTTCAAAATTTCAACGACTGTCTACAAAACCGTGCTTAAGCACGCAATGCGCACCTTTTACTATCAGCGCGCGGGATTGGCTAAACAGGTGCCTTGTGCTGAAGCGGGTTGGACTGATGCGGCCAGCCATATAGGTGCAGGTCAGGATAAAAACGCCCGTCTCTTCAGCGACAAAAATAACGCCGCTACCGAAAAAGACCTGTCGGGTGGTTGGTACGATGCGGGTGATTACAACAAATACACCAACTGGCACGCCTACTATCTGGTCGCCCTACTCCATGCCTATACGGAAAATCCCGGCGCTTGGACTGATGACTACAACATCCCCGAATCCGGCAACGGCATTCCCGACATTATCGATGAGATCAAATGGGGCTTTGATTGGCTGAAGAAAATGCAGAACAATGATGGTTCTGTCCTTTCCATCCTCGGTTTGTCGCACAGCAATGCCAGTGGCGGTCATGCCAGCCCTCCATCCAGCGCAACGGGCGCGAGTTATTACGGCCCTGCCAATACTTCGGCGACTTTGACCAGTGCTGGCGCGTTTGCGCTGGGGGCGAAGATTTTGGGCGGCTTGGGTAATACCGAACTGAATACCTACGCGGCAGATTTGAAAACCCGCGGTGAAAAAGCCTGGGATTGGGCGATTACCAATCCGAATGTCATCTTCCGTAATAATGAGGGTGCATCGGCAGGTCTGGGTGCCGGTCAACAAGAAGTAGATGATGCAGGCCGCGCGACGAAAAAACTGACGGCGGCGATCTACCTGTTTGCCGCGACTGGCTCTTCAACTTATCGCTCTCATGTCGATACCAATGCTACTAATGCAACCAACTGGGTCGCGCCCTGGAATGAACCTGAGTTAACGGCTTGGCTCTATTACGCCACGCTTCCGGATGCGACCACCACAATCGCCAATACTTTGAAGAGCCAGTATCAATCTGCGCTCAATACCAGCGATAACTGGCCAGCCGTGCGCAATGGCGATGATCCTTATCGCGCCTTTTTAGGCACCAGCAACTTCACTTGGGGCAGCAACCGGACTATGTCGCGCAAGGGTCAAACCTTTTACAACTTGGTCAGTTACAGCGTCGGTACGCCGGATAGCAACGAGGTGCGCAACGCGGCGGCCGGTTACCTGAACTATATCCACGGCACTAACCCGCAGGGCTTGGTTTACCTGTCCAATATGTACAGCCTGGGTGTACATAGCTCGGTCAATGAGTTCTACCATTCCTGGTTTACCAACGGCAGCACCCTGTGGGATAGAGTGGGCACATCGACCTATGGTCCGGCACCGGGCTTTTTAGTCGGTGGCCCCAACCCGTCTTACGACTGGGATAGTAACTGTACCTCCAATAGCCCGAATGCCGGTTGCGGCAGCGCAGCGCCCAATCCACCTAAAGGCCAACCGGCGATGAAAGCCTATCTGGATTTCAATACCAGCTGGCCGCTTAACTCCTGGCAGATCACCGAAAACCACAACGATTATCAGGTCGCTTACGTTCGCCTGCTCTCCAAATTTGTCCCCAATCCCTAATCAGTAAGGGATCAATCAAAAGGCACTTGTCGCAGGGCAAGTGCCTTTTGTCGTTTTAGTGAACATATTTTGTTAGAAAACTTGCTTAAAAGTTTCGAAGTATTAAAATATCTTTCAAATCGAAACTTATTTGGCAGTCAAAAATGACAAAGCGTAACACCCAGCAGCGCCGTCGCGCGATTATCGATCTGCTTAATGAAAGCGGCGAAGTCAGTGTAGAGACGCTGGCGGAACAGTTTGCCACCTCGGAAGTCACTATCCGCAAGGACTTGGCCGCACTGGAATCCAACGGTTTATTGCTACGTCGTTACGGTGGTGCGGTGTTAATGCCGCAAGAATTGATCAATGACCCAAGTGGTGAGAAAGTTTCACTTCGTAAGCAAGCCATTGCCAAAGCCGCCGCCCAACTGATCCGCGACCACAACCGCATCATCCTCGATAGCGGCAGCTCCACCACCGCCGCGCTCTTACCCGAATTGTCCGGCAAACAGGGTTTGGTGGTGATGACCAATTCCCTCAGCATCGCCAACGCCCTGCGCGAATTGGAAAATGAACCCACCATTTTGATGACTGGCGGCACCTGGGACCCAAAATCCGAAGGCTTCCAGGGCCAACTCGCTGAACAGATCCTGCGCTCCTACAATTTCGACCAATTTTTTATCGGCGCCGACGGTTTGGATCTGGAGCGCGGCACAACCACATTTAACGAACTCTACAGTTTGAGTCGCGTAATGGCGGAAGTCGCACGCGAAGTAATTGTGATGGCCGAGTCCGACAAACTCGGGCGCAAAATCCATAACCTTGAATTGCCTTGGTCGGCGATAAAAGTTTTGGTGACTGACGACGGCATCGCTGAACAAGATAAAAAGAAAATTGAACAACAAGGTGTGCAAGTAATTTGTGCATCCGCATAACAACTACAAAAAGCATTAAGACCACGATTTACAAAAACAAAATATTTTTACTACTACTAAACAGCTCAAGGAGTTAATCATGTGTGGAATTGTTGGCGCAGTAGCGCAACGCGATGTGGTGGATATTCTGGTGGAAGGATTGCGTCGCCTTGAATATCGCGGTTATGACTCTGCCGGTGTGGCAGTTGTTAACAGCAGTGGCGAATTGCAACGTATTCGTCGTCTGGGAAAAGTAAAAGAATTATCCGATGCAGTACACACCAGCCCTACCCCCGGTGGCACTGGCATCGCGCATACCCGCTGGGCAACACACGGTGAGCCGAGCGAGCGCAATGCGCATCCGCATTTATCAAAAGACCATATCGCGGTAGTGCATAACGGCATCATCGAAAACCATGCATCGCTGCGCAATTTATTGCAAGAAGAAGGCTACGTATTTACTTCCGATACCGATACCGAAGTGATCGCGCATTTGGTACAAAAAGAATTAAAAAATACTGACAGCCTGTTAAAAGCCGTTCAAAAAAGTGTAAAAAATTTGCACGGTGCTTACGGTACAGTATTGATGGATAAAAATGATTCATCACGTTTGGTTGTCGCCCGCTCCGGCAGTCCGCTGGTGATTGGTCTTGGCATCGGCGAAAACTTTATTGCATCCGATCAACTCGCACTCTTGCCGGTAACGCGCCGTTTTATTTTTCTGGAAGAAGGCGACGTTGCAGAAATCACCCGTCACAGCATCCAGATTTTTGATAAAGACGGTGTGGCAGTTGAGCGTCAAATTCACGAATCCACTGCCAGTTATGACGCGGGCGATAAAGGCAAATACCGCCACTTTATGCTCAAGGAAATTTACGAACAACCTAACGCAGTGACGAATACGCTCGAAGGTCGTTTGAGCAGTGAATCAGTAATGGATGAAACTTTTGGTAATGGCGCAGCCGAATTATTTAAACAAGTAAAACACATCCAGATCGTTGCCTGCGGCACCAGCTATCACTCAGCAATGGTCGCGCGCTACTGGTTGGAATCACTCGCCGGAATTTCCTGCAACGTAGAAATCGCCAGCGAATTCCGTTATCGCAAATCCTTTGTGCAACCCAACAGCATGGTTGTGACCATCAGCCAGTCAGGTGAAACTGCAGATACCTTAGCCGCTTTGCGTTTAGCAAAAGAACTCGGCTACTTGGGCAGCTTGAGTATTTGCAACGTTGCTGGTTCATCGCTGGTGCGCGAATCTGATCTCGCCTTTATGACCCGCGCCGGAGCCGAAATTGGCGTAGCCTCCACCAAAGCCTTTACCACGCAATTGGTTGGTTTGGCGATGCTTGTATTAGCCATTGGAAAATACAACGGCCTTTCAACTGAACAACAAAAGGATATGGTTGCCGCATTAAAAAATCTGCCAGCAAAATTGGAAGAGTCTTTAGCGCTCGCACCAAAAATTGAAGCACTCGCAGAAGAGTTTGCCGATAAACACCACGCACTCTTTTTAGGTCGCGGCGATCAATATCCAATCGCAATGGAAGGCGCGTTGAAATTAAAAGAAATTTCCTATATCCACGCCGAAGCTTACGCCGCCGGTGAATTAAAACACGGCCCGCTCGCATTGATCGATGCAGAAATGCCGATCATTGTTGTTGCACCCAATAACGATCTGCTGGAAAAACTAAAATCCAACGTGGAAGAAGTGCGCGCACGCGGCGGTATCTTGTACGTATTTGCCGATGAAGATGCAAAATTCGAATCAGACGCAACCATGCGCGTAATCAATGTCCCGCATATTCATCCTTGGTTAGCGCCAATCCTTTACACATTGCCACTACAGCTACTAAGCTATTATGTAGCGATAATCAAAGGCACCGATGTAGATCAACCACGCAACCTCGCAAAAAGTGTGACTGTGGAATAATTTTTCGTTTAAGCAATGAGTGATAGAACCCGGCGGTGATCTATATTTTTTAGATTAGGTCTGTGCCGGGCTTTTTTCCTTCCGATTTATACGGAACAATCGAGATAATTTTCAATTTAAGCTATTTCCGTCGATTAAATAAATTTCACCGAAAAAGTAACCGTCTCGGAATCAGGTAAAAAATGTAGGTTCCAGTTGCAGTGCACGCAAAGCCGGCTAATTAATTCCAATCCCAAGCCGCCACCATTGCGACCACTTTTGCGGGCGAGGCGGCCGTACATTTCGCTGATTTCCTGCATGGTCATTTCTTTGTTGGTATTTTTAATCGTAACTGTTGAGTCTTTATCCAGACTGATAAATATTTCTCCGCTGTGGGAATTTTCAATCGCATTTCTCAGCAAATTCCCCAGTGCACACTTCACCATTTGCAGGGGTGCGGTAATTTCGCACGCGGGTAGTTGTTCCATCTTAATTTCGACGTTTCTTTCGCTGGCAAGAAAGGCGTGTTCTTTAATGATCTCCAGAATGAGCTGATCAAGAAAAATCAGTTCGCTATTCTCCTGTACGCGGGCGGGATCTTTGGCGAGTACCAACAAAATGGCGATCATTTCATTGACATCGTTGATCGATCCGCGCACGCAGGTTAAGCGGCCTTTAATATTGTCGGGGATATTTTTTTCATCAAGGGAGAGTTTTACTACACCATCGATCACCGATAATGGCGTACGCAATTCATGGCTTGCCATGTTAATAAAATCGCGTTCCCGCTCTAAAAATTGTTCGTTGCGCTCGATATAGGTATTCATCGCATCGACAATAACTTCGATTTCCGTACTTGAATTATCGGGTAGCCGTAAACGCTGTTTTTGCTTGTCCGGTGTTAGTTGCTGGATTTGCTGTGCAAGTTCTTGCAGCGGCCTAACCAACCATCCCGCTGCCCAGGCGATAAAAATACAGAGTACAAAACTAACGACCCCGGCGGCGATAAAAATAGTGTTGCGCGCTTTTGCCTCTTCACGCTCCAAGTCATCGATGTGTAGTAGCAATACCAGGGATTGCGCGCCGGTATCGCGGATCAGTAACACGCGATTTTTTCCTTCAAATATAATTTCATCGTGCAACCCTGGCCCGAGTTCAAGCAAAGGTGCATGACGCGGATTATTTTTATCCAGCGCAAACATTGCCATAGCGTCAGTATTAGGCCATTCATACGCTGGATCAGCTTCGCGGCGATTGATCAAATAATCCATTTCGCTTTTTAGCGACGAATTCCACACCAATTCTTCGGCACGCTCGTTGATTACAAAGTCATTGGCCAATACACCCAAGGTCAGCAATATTTGATAGGTGATCAAACCAATAATAATTTTCCGGCGCAAACTCCAGCGATAAGTGAATGTGTGTAGCGCATTAGTTGAAGTCATAAACTCGCCAGGCGATAGCCGATTCGTGGAAGAGTGTGAATAAGTTTGTTGGGAAAAGGTGCATCCACTTTGCGGCGCAAATCATGGATATACGCGCGCAATTTATCGCTACCCGGTGGACTATCGCCCCAAATACATTCTTCAAGTTGCGTGTGGGTAACAATCGATGGGCTTGCTTCCATTAGCAGGCGCAACATTTTTTTATACATGGGATAAAGTTGGATGGATTGTCCGGCTCTGCTCACTTCCATCGTTGAAAGATCGAAACTCAAATCAGCCACTTCCAAAACCCGCGCTTTGGCGGAACGCGACGTGCGCGCAATCAATGCCTCCATGCGCACTTCCAATTCCATAAATTCAAAAGGTTTGGTCAGGTAATCATCTGCGCCCGCATGAAATCCGCTGACCTTATCCGGCAGTTCCGCGCGCGCGGTTAACATAATGATCGGCACTGTGCTCTGGTGTTCTTCGCGCAATTCTTTCAGTAATTGAAAGCCATCCAATTTGGGCAGATTCCAATCCAGGATGATGCCATCGTACTGCTGGGTTGTTGCCAGCCAGCGTCCCACCAATCCATCGGGTGCGGCATCTAATATGTGTCCCTTGGCTTCAAAATAATCGAATAAATTGGCTACCAGATTCTGGTTGTCTTCAACGATTAGCAGCTTCATTTCTCTCAATCCACAAGGTTGATCTGGTTCTGCAGGAGACGGTTTTGCAGGGACAAAATAAGGACGGGGTGCCCGCTACAATGGCGCGCAGTCATTCTTATTAGCGATTGCTATTAAATATCAGTGAAACCAACTTGATAAGTCAAGAAGTGTCTATGAATTCCAGTAGCGGTATTATGAGAAAGGCGAAAGCGGCAGATCACCTGGATTTTGGTGAGCGCTACTTTGCGCTGGCACAGCTCAAACACGCAGGTCTGGCGGCGACTGATTCGCGCCTGAAAGTGCTTGCTACCTTCTATTCTACCAACGGTTCAAATCAATCCATTCTTGATATTTACCGCACCCTGCAAAAAAACAAAACCCCCGTACCATTTTCCACTATTTACAATGCCCTGAGCCGCTTTGCGGAAAAGGGTATTTTGGTTGCGCGGATGCAGATCAATGGTGCGAAGCATTATGAAGTTAATGGCGGTGATCATCCATCGCATATTGTGTGTTACAAGTGCGGGCAGCGATCCAGTTTTTTTAATTATCAATTAATGGATGCCTGCAAAAAACAGATACAGAATTTAGGTGTTGATACCGACGAGTTTTCGATTTCAATAAATGGCATATGCAAAGCCTGCGCTGTTTAAGTAGGTGATGATTGAAAGGATTCTGTTGTTTTACCCCATAATAAAATAGTTAAAACGTTCGCAAAAAAATATAACAGTTTGAACTTAAACCTTACCCACGAATCACCTCTATTGTTAGTCAAAAAAACCTTCTAATCCAATACGGAGATTATCCTATGCGCATGCTTTTCCTTGCGACCCTGACGTTATGCAGTGCCACCGCTTTTGCTGGACCTCAATGTACTACCGCCGATAAATCTACCTGGTTGGATCAAACCAAATTTCAGGAAGATTTGAAAAAGCAAGGTTACGAAATCAAAGTGTTTAAAGTGACCGATGGCAACTGCTATGAAATTTACGGTTGGAACAAAGACAAGAAAAAAGTCGAAATATATTTTGATCCGGTTTCAGGCAAACCAGTGAAAGAGGAAATTGACGAGTAATGTCAGCACAAACCGAAAAACTCTGGGACTCGCTTATCCGTTTGTTTCACTGGTCGATAGCGGGAATTTTTATTGCCAACTATTTTTTTAATGAAGCCGGCGATTCTTGGCACCAGTGGCTTGGTTACATTGCCGTTGCCTGGTTGGTAGTAAGATTTTTCTGGGGCTTTTTCGGTGCTGGTGCAGCGCGTTGGGCAGATTTTTTCCCCACGCCTGCGCGGCTTAAAACACATCTCACTGCACTGCTAACAGGAAAACCTTATCACCGCATGGGCCATTCACCCTTAGGTGGTTTGGTCATGATATTAATGATGCTCTGTATTTTATCGCTGGGCATCACCGGTTATATGATGGAAGAAATTGATTATTTCTGGGGCGAAGACTGGGTGCAAAACCTGCACGACTGGATCGCTAGTACATTATTAGCGCTAGTATTAGTGCATGTATTCGCCGCTTTGTTTGAAAGCTATCGGTTAAAGGAAAATCTTCCACTCTCAATGGTGACCGGTAACAGGCGAAAAATAGAATAATAATGATAAAAGTCATAGGTTAAATCATTAATCTGGATATCAGCAACCGCGAGCGTTATGCTCGTGGTTTCGTTTATTTCAGGATAATGTCATGCTGCGACTCGATTTTATTTCCGATATTAATTGCCCCTGGTGCGCACTCGGCCTTGCGAATTTGAAAGCGGCGCTGGCGAATCTTGGGGATGAAATAAAGGTGGATCTGCACTTCCAGCCGTTTGAACTCAACCCGCAACTTCCACGAGAAGGTGTTGATCTGGTGGATTATTTGCGCGGCAAATATGGCATGACCGCTGAGCAAATCGAAGCGAATCATACAACCTTGCGCGAGCGTGGAGCGGAAGTGGGTTTTGTATTTGGCAAGCGCGATCGCCTGTGGAATAGTTTTGATGCGCACCGCCTGCTTTACTGGGCAGCGCAAGAAGGTAAACCGGAAAGCCAGCAACAATTGAAAACTGCATTGATGCAAGCTTATCAAGGCGAAGGCCGCAATCATTCCGACGCGCAAGTTCTAATCGAATTGGCTGGACAATCTGGGTTGGATAAAACGCGCGCGCAAGCAATTCTGGCTTCAGACGAGTATGTGCGTGAAGTGCGCGAGTTGGAACAGCAGTGGCAAAGTGCAGGAATTAGTGCAGTGCCGAGTTTGGTGATCAACAGAAAACATTTAATTCAAGGCGCACAACCGTCTGCGTTAATTGAACAGGCATTGCGCGATATAAATGCGCAGGTATATAAGAGTTGACTTACAAAAACCATCAAGCTTTAATAAACGTGAATTAAAGAGATGTACTCATTAATTCACGACTTTATCTGCGTATTATTTTTTCGCCAAACGCGCGATTAATTTCTCACCTACACCGATTGCCGAAGCGGGATTTTGTCCGGTAATTAATTCGCGGTCTTCCACTATATTTGCTTGCCACAAAGGTTGCGCACTGAATTTCGCTCCGGCTTGTTCAAGGGCAGTTTGTGGATAAAATTTCATTTCGCCGCCACCCAATTGTGCTTTTGATGCTTCCTCTTCTGCATTGCTGAATACCGTCAATTTGTAACCAGAGTAAATCCATTTTTGTGCAGCGGCTTTGTTGGTGCGTGTTAATGAGTCGGTAAATTTGGTGGCGTCGGGCAAGGTAGAAATCAGTGCAATTGGCCCGTGGCAAACCAGTGCGGTGGGTTTGTTGTTGTGATGGAAAGTGGTCAACAATTTGCCCAGATTTTTATCGGTTAATAAATCCTGCATAGGCGCGTGGCCGCCGGGCACAAGCACGGCATCGAACTGTTCGTAGCCGATTTGTTCAACGCGTGCAAGGCTTATAACCGGTGAGTTGGTCGGTGAAGTGACCGCCAGTTTATCGAGCAATTTGATGTGCTCGTCCATAGCTTTAGTATCTCCGCCAAAGAACATCGGGTTGATCGAACCTTTGTCCAGGGTCGGCGCGCGGCCGGTGGGTGTTACGAAGGTGATCTGGTGTCCAGCATCGAGTAGCATTTTTATCGGCTGCATGGCCTCGTTCAGGTAAAAGCCGGTGGCGAAAGTTTTGCCGGCTTTGAGTTCAAGTGTGTCGGTATCGGACAGCACCACCAGCACATTGGCGGCCTGCGCAAAACTGGCAGTTGCCATTAATGCAACGGCGGCAATCAGGCGATAAAGCGTTTTCATAATCTGTTCCTCAGTAAGTAAATGATGGTGCCTGCAGAGATTTAGCTGGCTAACAGGCATGGGAACAGTTTATTGATGCCATAAGCGGCGATAAACTATCGGCAAGCAAAATCATTTTTTCTTTTGAGGCAATAATTGTGCGCCGCTTCGATCACCTGGCAGATCTGGAAATCTTTATTACCGTAGTGGAGACAGGTTCTATGACGGCGGGCGCCGTCGCGTTGGGAACCACTCCTTCAGTCGTTAGCCGGGCGGTTGTGCGGCTGGAGGCTCGTTTGGGTTGCCAGTTATTGCGCCGGACGACCAGACGTATCGGTCTGACCGATGCAGGGCGTTTGTATCTGGAACAGGCCAAGGGTGCTTTCGGTTTGATTGATGACGCCGAGCGCGCGATCCAGCAAACCGGTGCCGAAACCGTCGGGCGCATCCGCCTGAGTGTGCCGACCACTTATGGACATTACCGCCTGCCTTCCCGCCTTGCCCGCTATATGGCGCAGCATCCGGCAGTTAAGGTGGATGTGAATATCACTAACCGCAATGTGGATTTGATCGCTGAGGGGTACGACTTCGCCATCCGCCTCGGCGCCTTAAAAGACAGCGGCTTGGTCGCACGCAAATTGGAAGAGGCACCGCTGGGATTATTCGCTGCGCCCGATTATCTCCAGCGCATGGGTACACCCAGCTCGCTGGAGGCATTAAAAACCCACCGCTGTATTTTGTTTTTGATCCCCAGTACCGGCCGCGCAATTCCCTGGCAATTTCAGGAGGTTGGAGTCGATATTGATTGGATGCCAGAGGCGGCAATTGAAGTGACCGATGATCCGCTCGGCGTGGTGTCACTCGCCGAGAGCGGGATCGGCATCTGCCAAGCCTACGACTTTATTGTCGCCGACCGTATAGCGCATGGGACTTTGGTCGAAGTCTTGCCAGAGCTGCGTGGGCGCTCGCGCAGTTTTTCGCTGATCTATGCGCCACACAAAACCCTGACGGCAGCGGCCAAGGCCTTTATTGATACGATGGTTTCTGATGAAAGTTTGGGCTAAATCGGGCGGGCAATAGGTCGGGTGGCTGCTATAGTAATCATTAACGATCACTTTTTCGCCGGACTTTCCCCCTCGATGCCTGATGCTATACCCCTCCTACTGCGCCGCCCCAAGCTGCTGGCGTTGGTAGTGTTGACTACTTGCCTGAGTCTGGCGGCGCTGGTCATTTGGCAGCTGGAGCAAAACCAGCGCCATGCGATGCGCGCCGACGTAGAGAATATCGCCCAGAACCACGCGTTTCTGGTGCGCGATAGTCTGGATCAGGCGCTGACGCTCAATTATTCCCTCGCTGCCCTGATCCGGCTTAGCCAAGGCGAGCCGCGCCGTTTTGATGATGTCGCGCGCGAGCTGCTGCCCTACTTCGAAAGCGTTTCCCACATCAGCATTTCACCCAACGGCATCATCAGCCAGGTCTATCCGCTTGCGGGCAATGAAAAGTCGGTCGGCTTTAACCAGCTTGAAGATTCAGCGCAAAACAAAGAGGCGATCCGCGCGCGCGATACCGGCAGGCTAACGCTCGCGGGCCCGGTGCAATTGGTGCAGGGTGGTGTTGGCGCCGTATCGCGTCTGCCGGTTTTTCTGGATGACCAAGGCGAGTCCCGTTTCTGGGGATTTACCAATGTGATCATCCGCATCAATCGCCTGCTGGAAACCGCCAACCTCTACCAATTAGAACAACAGGCGATGGCCTATAAACTCTGGCGTACTAATCCGGACACTGGTGAAGAAGACATCATTGCTGCCAATGCACCGGAATATTTACTTGATCCGATCCACAAATCCTTTGAGGTTCCCAATGGCACCTGGACGCTCAGTGTTGCGCCTATTGGTGGATGGATCGGCGGCTGGCGGTTGGTGGGTGAAATATTTATCGCATTGTTGATCAGCCTGTTGCTCTCCTACCAAAGTTGGTTGATGGTGCGTTTGCAGCGTCGCCGTTTAACTCTGCAAGATGCCGTCGCCGAACAAACGCGTGAGTTATTGAATGCACGTGCGCAACTGCAAGCAACCCTCGATGCGATTCCCGATTTGTTATTCGATATAGATGCGAACGGCATCATCCACAACTATCACACCAACCAACCTGAATTACTCACGGTCGCACCGGAGCGATTTTTGGGTAAAAGTTTTCATCAATTTTTATCGAGCCACGCCTGCGCAATTGTTCATGAAGCTATTGATGAGGCGATGGAAAAAGATGTCTCCATCGGCAAAAGTTATTCAATTAATTTGCCGCGTGGGCTAGCGACGTTTGAACTTTCGGTATCGCGCAAAGCGAATGATCACGATGGCCTCGCGCGTTTTGTGGTTTTGAGCCGCGATATTACCCAGCGCCGCGCTGCAGAAGATGAGTTGCGTGTAGCAGCAACGGCATTTGAAGCGCGTGAAGGCATGATGATTACCGACCCCGATGGTACCATCGTGCGCGTTAATAAAGCCTTTACTGAAATCACCGGTTATGAAGCTGACGAAGTGGCCGGAAAAAATCCACGCATATTAAGTTCCGGCTATCACAATGCCGAGTTCTATCAGCAGATGTGGGAAGCGATTATTGAAAAAGGAAATTGGAAAGGCGAAGTCTGGAACCGCCGTCGCACAGGAGAGATTTATCCTGAATGGCTCACAATTACTGCAGTAAAAGACCAGCAGGGAAAAATCACCCAATACGTTTCAACATTGGCCGATATTAGCGAGCGCAAAGAAAGTGAAGAGCGCATTAACAAGCTCGCGTTTTTTGATCCGCTGACGCAATTGCCCAATCGCCGTTTGTTACAAGAGCGATTGGAACAGGCCATCGCCAGTAGCCACCGCCAGCACACACTCGGCGCATTATTGTTTATTGATCTTGACGATTTCAAAACGCTCAACGACAACCGCGGCCATCACATTGGTGATTTATTATTAATCGCGGTTGCCGACCGTTTGCGCAATGCGGTGCGCAAACAAGATACAGTCGCGCGACTCGGTGGCGATGAATTTTTAGTAGTGCTCGAAGGGCTCGGACAAGTGCACGACGATGCTGCTGCGCAAGCAGAGCAAGTCGGCGAAAAAATTCTCTCTAGTTTGAACCAACACTACTCGCTTGAAGGCCAGGATTATTTTAATTCGCCCAGTATCGGTATTTGTTTGTTTGGCGATCAGCCCGCGCAAATTGATGAATTGTTAAAACAAGCTGATCAGGCGATGTATCACGCAAAAGCCGCCGGGCGAAATACCCTGCGCTTTTTTGATCCGGAAATGCAAGCCGTCACTGCGCAGCGATTTGCGATGCAAAACGAAATTCGCGAAGCATTGAATCAACGCCAGTTCCAACTCTATTACCAACCACAAGTGGACCACACCGGAAAAATTGTCGGTGCGGAAGCATTGATTCGCTGGTTGCATCCGCAGCGCGGTATGGTGCCGCCGCTGGATTTTATTCCGCTCGCCGAAGAATCCGGTTTGATTTTAGCGATGGGTAATTGGATCTTCGCCACTGCCTGTTCGCAGTTGGTGGTGTGGAGTAAATCTGTCGCCACTGCCGATATTATTCTTTCGGTCAATGTCAGCGCGCGTCAATTCCAGCACCCGGATTTTGTTGCGCAACTGATGTTGATTATTCACGGCAGCGGCGTTGATCCGCGCAAGCTGAAACTGGAATTAACCGAGAGCATGCTGGTCGCCAACCCGCAAGACATCATCACCAAAATGGATGCGCTGAAAACCCACGGTATTAAATTTTCGCTCGACGATTTCGGTACCGGTTATTCGTCGCTCTCCTATTTAAAACGCTTGCCGATCAGCGAATTAAAAATCGATAAATCCTTCGTCAATGACATATTGATCGACCCCAACGACGCCGCCATCGCGCGCATGATTATCCGCCTCGCCCAAAGCATGGAACTCACTGTGATCGCCGAAGGTGTAGAGACAAAAGAACAGCGCGACTGGTTGGAAAGTGAAGGTTGCTATAAATATCAGGGGTATTATTTTGGCCGCCCGGTTGCGGTCGATCATTTCAAAGCTTGATGTACTAATGTCTATAAAGAAACATCCTATTACTGAATCTGTTTCCCTCGCACCAAGTGTTGTAACTATTGGAAACGACCAAAACGGTCACCATCGGATAATCTGGATTTATCAACTTATAAGTGCAAAGATGCGCTCCACGGCCTGCAACTCATGCAGCGTCGGATCCGCATCCAAGAGCGTCTGTAGTGTAGATGGCAGTCTGAGGATGAAGGAAAGAATAACAATAATGCTTGAGTAATCCTTACAGGAAAAGTTGTACTTCCGCGTAATCGCAGCACGGCATCATCGGTCAATCCGTCCTTAATAATTAATAACTAAGACGAGATTGTAACTATGTTCACTACCAAAACAGCTGTATCAACCAAGAACGATATTTGTTTTACCCTTAAATCCATTTCTGCTGCAGTAGCTATGCTCACTGCAAGTTCTGCTTTTGCTGCGGCTACCGGTGGTTTCTCCACTACCGACGGCGGCAATATTTCGGGTGCGCAATCTTTTACTGCATCTACCTACGAGCAAATCAACACGATTATTGCCAACGCAAAAGTCAATGCGAGCGGCACTAAAGTGACTGGTGGTGCTTATCCGCTCATCATTACTTACACCGGCAATGAAGATGCATTGATCAATCAGGTGATTGCAGATCACACTGTTAATGCGTCTGGTAATTGCCCCAAGCCGCGTTGGAATGATGCGTATCGCTATGTAGAAATTAAAGAATTTACCAAAGGTATTACCATCATCGGTGCCAATGGTTCGTCTGCGAATTTCGGTATAGTCGTCAATAAATCCAGCAACGTAATTGTGCGCAACATGAAAATCGGCGCGCTCGCCGGTGCAAATAACGATGCAGATATGATTCGCATCGACAGCGGCACCAACGTGTGGGTTGATCACAACGAACTGTTTGCGGTGAACAATGAATGTAATGGTTCACCGGATGGCGATCTCACCTTTGAAAGTGCAATCGATATCAAAAAAGATTCACACAATATCACTGTATCTTACAACGTCATTCGCGATAGTAAAAAAGTGGGGCTTGATGGTTCCAGCAGTAGCGATATCGCGGGCGGCCGCGAAATTACTTTCCACCACAATATTTATCGCAACGTAAATGCACGCTTGCCATTACAACGCGGTGGTTGGACGCACATGTACAACAACCTTTACGATGGCATCACCGATTCCGGTATCAACGTTCGCCAAGCCGGTTATGCATTAATTGAAAGCAACTGGTTCCAGAATGCAAAAAATCCGATTACCTGCCGTTACGACAGCAGCAATTGTGGCTTCTGGGATTTGCGCAATAACAACGTTAAAAACCCGGGCGACTTTGCAACGTACAACATCACCTGGAGCAGTGGCGGCACCATCGACGCAACCAACTGGACCACTACCGCACCTTTCCCGATTAGCATTCCTTACAGCTATTCACCGGTAACACCGCAATGCGTAAAAGATAAACTCGATCAGTACGCCGGCGTAGGTAAAAACAACGCGCAATTAACCACATCGGTTTGTGGTGGCAGCACTACCAGCTCCGTAGCAAGTTCAACTACACCGGTTGCCTCATCAAGCAAATCATCCAGTTCAATCGCCGCCGTTTCTTCCAGCAAGTCATCAAGCTCAATTGCGGTTAGCTCATCAAGCAAATCATCTGTCGCCGCAAGCTCTATCAGCAGCGCTCCGGTATTGAGCGGCACCGGCGATTATCCAAGCGGCTTTTCCAAGTGCGCTGACTTAGGCGGAACCTGTGCAGTAGATTCCGGCGATGGCTGGGTAGCCTTCGGCCGCAAAGGCAAGTGGGTCACCAAAAAAGTAACCGTCGGTGGTTCAATCGCCTGCACTGTAGCAGCCTTCGGCTCTGATCCAGGCGGCAACCCAAACAAATGCTCTTACAAAAAATAATTACTTAAGATGTGAAATAAAAAAACCGATCCCAAAAGGATCGGTTTTTTCTTATCAATAGATAAACTTAAAGTCAAAGATGGCCAAACGTCTTGGGCACTTCCTGAGTGTTGATCCTCTGGCTCCTGGGCAAAGACAACAAGTTCAAATTTTTTATATCCTCTCACTTTAGTATCACGAATAACTTTATAATGATCCGGCCAGCCGTCCCGTATGGGATATTGCCCCTAGAAGGTCTTCATTACTCAAGGAGTTCGTCATGTCTGTGTTTCCAAAGGGAATTGCGTTATGCATGCTATTCCTGTCCACCCTGCTTTTGAGTGGTAATGCTGCGGCATTGCACGTAAGTACAAAAGTTGAAGGTGGATCTGTTTATTTCCTTTTCTCTGCACCAAACAAAATCGCCCGTTACGATATGGCTAGCCAAAGCCAGTTGGAAGACGTTGCTTTGTCCAAAGTGCCTACAGCATTTGCTGTCAGCGGTAACAAAGCCTATGTTGCCTTCCATCGCGAATTGCGTGAGATAGATCTCGCCACTGGCAACAGTGTCTTTATTCGCAATACCAGTAACGACATCACCAGTATAGTTGTGCTCAAGGATCATCTCTATGCTTCGGAAAATAGCGGCACAATTTACGTAATCAAGAAGACAGATTTTAGCCTTACAGAAACATCTTCCGTGAGTTATCGGGGTGCAGGTGGCAGTGTTGCTTCACCGACAAATAATGCAATCTATTCACGCTCTACAGGCGTATCCCCCTCTGATATTGAAAAAATGAGCGTGGGTAGCGACGGTAAAATTACTGGCAATATGGATAGTCCTTATCATGGCGCTTATCCGAATGCGACTGCTCTCTACCTGAATGCATCCCAGAGCAAAGTGTATGATAACGCGGGGATAATCTATTTTGCTGCTGATCTAAAATACGCCGGTAGTTTGGCCGGTAGCCTTGATGCAATTACTTTTATTGGCGATAACCCGGTGGTGTTGCGCAATACCAAATTGACTTTGTTTAACAGTAGTCATTTGGAATTGGGGTCTTTTAATTTAACAGAAAAGCCGGAGTTCATTTCTGCGTACAACGAGCGCATTTTCACCTTCAAAATTTCTGCCAGTAATGTGCAAAGCGCCAGCTTTGATGCCTCAGGTTTTGATCTTCCAAAACCCGGTGATGCAGTTAATCCTGTTGGATTGAATTACACGCCGGAATTTATTGTGCATGACAATAACAATATCGTGTATCTGGTTGATCGCGAATCCCTCAGCGTATTTCGCTGGTCACTTAATGAGAAAAAATATTTATCCACTTGGCCATTATTGGCTCCGCCAAGTTGGGCAACTTATTCGGAAGCGCATAAGCGGTTGTATCTGGGTTATGAGACGGGAAAAATAACCTATCTTGCAACCAATCAAGCTACTCCTGCAGAAACACATTTTTCAAGCTTGCCAAGCCAAACCCAGGGATTGTTGGCAACAGGTAATTTTTTATTTGCAGTTGATAATTCCGGAGCTTGGGCAACACATTATAGTTTTGCCGCAGATGGGCGTATTGTTGACTCGAAGGATTGGGCTTATATCGGGCGTGAATACGTGTGGAATCCAGTTACCCACCGCGTGTATTCACATCGCGATGACACTTCACCGAACGATATTGTGTGGCGTGAGTTGAATACAGAAACAGGTATGTTTGTAGATAGTGGCGATTCGCCCTATCACGGAGATACCTTGAATATTCGCTATCCATTGGTGGTAAGTAACGATGGTGAATACCTTCTTAATGGTGCCGGCCAAATTGTCGATGCGCATAACATCAGTGTGCTTAATGCCTTATCCAATAGCATCAGTTCCGGTGTTTGGATAAACAATAAACCGGTCACTATTACGCAAAGTACCAATACATTGCAGTTCTGGAATAGTGATTTTTCGCTCGAATCAAATTTCGCAATAACCGATGCTATTAGCGTGTCAGTAGCAAATGTGAATAATCAATTAGTGTTGATAAAACAAACTGCAACTGGCCCCGGTATTAGCGTTTTTGATGTGTCTAATTTGCCTGACACAGATGCCGACGGTGTACATGATCTTAAAGATAACTGTGTAAAAGTCGCTAACCCGAACCAGTCAGATTACGATGAGGATGGTATTGGCGATCTGTGTGATAGCGATGACGATAATGATGGTATCCCGGATGATATTGAAATTAGTTGGGGTTTGAATCCACGTAATGCAGCCGATGCCGATGGCGACCTTGATCAGGATACTTACTCCAATCGTGTGGAATATCTTTTGGGTTCCGATGCGAGAAATAAGCAGTCTCTTCCGGTTGCATTGGATATCTATAAAGAAAACTTTGAAAAAGGTTGGCCCAAAGGTTTTTACACACCCAATGGAAAATTGCCGTGGACTATTCAGTCTGGTGGCTATGAAAGTGGGTTTGCGTTGCGCTCATCACCTGTTCGTTCGACCAACGCATCGAGTGAAGTTAGTTTCACCGCACTTTTTAGTAGCACCAATGTTTCATTTCGCTTAAGTAATACCGGAAATAATAATTATGTTTTCCGTTTGCGTGTATTTGTAGATGGACAAGAAGTGTCATCAGCTTATGGGGATTATTCCAACAGTAATTGGTCAACCTTATCGTTCAGACTTAATCCCGGGTTACACACGATCACATTTAAAGTGAGCGCTGATTATCTTTGGGGTAATGAAAACGAAATAAGCTTCTTAATAGATGATATTAGCTTCGATAAAGATACTGACGGGGATGGTGTAGGTGACGCGCTTGATAACTGCCCTGCCGTTAGCAATGGATGGCAAGCTGATTATGATAAAGATGGTATTGGCGATGAATGTGATAACGATCCATTTAATCAGGATACCGATGGAGACGGTTACGGCGATGCGCGCGACAATTGCCCTGCTCTAGCGAACCCGGATCAAGCTGATATTGATCGCGATGGTTTGGGTGATGCTTGTGACTCGACCGACAATCGTCCGAAGGATACCGACAATGATGGAATTTATGATTACGCTGATAACTGCCCATTAATTTCGAATCCACTGCAAGAAAATATGGATTACGATAACAAAGGCGATGTTTGCGATGATGATATTGATGGTGATGGTATCAGCGGAGAGATTGAATCCAAATACAGCTTTATGAATGATCGCAATGCAGCAGATGCATTACTTGATCAGGATGGTGATGGTGTAGCTAATGGAATAGAAATCAAATCTGGATATGCACCAGACAAGGCTGACACGCATTCGGTAGTCAATTTATTTGATTATTATTTGGTAGGCGAAATTGAATACACCTATTTATCTTCAACTGGTAATTATCGCCGCTACACAATTAAAAAGGCGCAGGTAAAAGATCAATTCCAGGTCACCTCTAGCGATGGCTGGATGAATACAATTGATCGTCGTAGCGATGGATTTTATTTCCGCGAAACTGTCACTGTTGACCAGAGCTATCAGGCAAAGAACGTTTACACAAATTGGATGTTGATTCCTAAATCACTTAAATTAGGTCAGAGTCTAAAAACCAATGCTGTGTTGGATATGTACGATGACAACAATAAACCCTACGGTAAAATCAATTTTGAACGGACATTTCAATTAGTCGAAATTGGTGAGCGTGTCTGGAAAGGCAAAACATATCCATCAGTGACTTTGCAGATAACAAACTTGCAAGATGGAAATTACCCAAGCACTTATTTCATCACCTATCTTAAAGGTGTAGGGAATTTCGATGAGGGCGACTATAAGTTGGATTCAGCAGTATTAACTTCGGTAGATAAACCCGTTGTTGAAGGTGGCGGCGGTAATAATGGAGGCAGTGGTGGTGATAAGTCCGGCGGTGGCGGTGGTAGCAGCAATCTCTGGATGCTTATCCTGTTGGCTGGCTTGATGAGTTATTACCGTTTGAGTCCTGCGAAAGGGTAGAAAAACCTATAAAAGTATCGATGAGAAAGGAGGCATTTGCCTCCTTTTTCATTTATGGTAACTGCATTGTATTTATTTTTTGGTTATCGCTATGACTTCAACTTTCAAAACCTGCCATCACCCTATTCCCACCCAAACCAATCCGCTTGCGGAAAAGAACACACTGCGTGCATTGGTGCTTACGGCCGTGATGATGGTTTTGGAAATTGTCGGGGGCTGGTATTACAACTCCATGGCGTTGCTCGCCGATGGCTGGCATATGAGTTCCCACGTGGTTGCGCTTGGGTTGGCACTATTTACTTATATAGTTGCGCGCAAGCTGGCGGCGGATGGACGTTTTACATTTGGCGTGTGGAAAATCGAAGTGCTCGGCGGTTATACCAGTGCGATTTTATTATTGCTGGTGGCGGTGACCATGTTTTATCACTCGGCGGAGCGATTAATTAATCCTGCGCAAATTCATTACAACGAAGCAATCACCCTTGCGATTGTAGGGCTATTGGTCAATCTGGTATGCGCCTGGTTATTAAAGGATGGACACCATCATCATCACGAACATGCACATGATCACTCCCACGGTGACCATGCACATCATCATGATCACCATCACGGCCATGAAGATTTAAATCTGCGCGCTGCTTACATGCACGTGGTAGCCGATGCAGCGACATCGGTACTGGCGATCATCGCGTTGTTCGGTGGAAAATTATTTGGTGCAGACTGGCTTGATCCGGTCATGGGCATTGTGGGTGGCGTATTGGTTGCGGTCTGGGCGATAGGTTTAATGCGCACAAGCGGTCGCGCATTATTAGACGCGGAAATGGATGCGCCGGTAGTGGAAGAAATTCGCGAGGTAATTGCGGCGAGCCCTATAGCGGCAGAAATTCGCGATTTGCATGTGTGGCGAGTTGGGCGAAATCAATACGCCTGCGTGTTGTCATTAATCACACAAAACAATGTACAACCGGAATTTTTTAAAAACCAATTACAAATTCATGAAGAGTTGGTTCATATCACTGTTGAAATTATTAAGCGCGAAGAATAAAAAATAATCATTATTTTAATCCGATGTAATGCGCGGTAATAAAATTTGTCGTCGAACTCTACCAAAAACCTTTTATGACTGTGTTGGTATTTAAAAAAGAACAAGACGTCAAAATTTTTTGTGCTAACATCTTTCAAACATAACGAAAACACCGGTCAGGAGTTCAGGTGATCCAGGCTGCTCTCAGTCATTTAGCGAATCAGCTGAATGCTTATCTCAAACGTACTAATAATCTCACAGAAGATATTGTGGTAGTTTCGAGTTTAATAGAGAGCGATGGCAGCGCTGCACCTCATACAAATAACAAATTAGTTTTACTCCTGACTAATATTGAAAAAGACACTGTGCCCCAATCAGTTACGTCGCGCGCCTCTGGATTTGACGGTCGTGCGTTAGTTGGAAGCCGGTCAGTTCATTTAAATTTGTCGGTCATTTTGGCAGCGAATTTCAGTGGCAGTAATTATGCTGAAGCGCTCAAGTTTATTTCCAAAGCAATTGCTTTTTTTCAGATGCAGCCGGTGTTTGATAAACATTCATCACCGGATCTGGACTCCCGCATCGATAAACTCGTATTGGATATCGAGAACCTGAATATTCAGGATTTAAGTAATCTGTGGGGTTTGTTGGGCGGGAAGTACCTTCCCTCCGTTTATTACCGTGTGCGCATGGTAACCATCAATCCTGATAACGTATTGGCGCAAGTGCCTCTGGCAACGCGGCCGCAGAGTGATGTTCGCAGTTAATTCGGGTAACTGGCTATGGCCCATTTCACCACCCTTTTTACGCTGGATGTTGAACATACTTTTTTTGCCGATGGGCGCTGTAATAATTTGATATTTGTGCCGACCTCGCATTCGCAGCGAGTGTTGCAGCAATATCAATTGTTAGTAAAAGAAAATGAAAACGGTTTTTCGATTATTGCCGATCAGGAATTTGTAGTTCCTTTTGATGACGATGCTGTGCTGCGTTTTGATGTGTTTGCGCAAGATCCCTATTTTGGATTTTATACCGCAGAAACAAAAGGCCGAACGCAGCCGTTGTATTGCACGACAAAAAATATTACTGCGGATAACAGCAGTCTTGTGATCAGCAATGAACAACCGGCAGAATCGGAACAGCGTGATATCCGGCGCGCAAAGCCGGGAACAAAAACACCACTGTTGGTGTTAGACATCGAATTAAATGGCATTGAATTTTTGTCGGCACTGAAAAATGCAGCGCCGATTGCGCGCACTATTAAATTTAATACGCGCGATATTTATTGGAAATATTATTTTTTTGGTGAACTTGCGAAATTGGAATTGGACATCCATGATCTTAGTTCACAAATGGCAGCAGATTTTTATCCCAGTGATGAACCTGTTGCGAGAAATGGCAAAGCATTTATTTCGCATCACCCAATTGCGATGAGCAGCGAGCCGAAACAGCGCTTTCAGTTAAAAGATAAAAATAATTCGGGCAAGATCCTGATCAAGCGTTTACCTAACGCAGGAGTTAACTTGATCGGCAAGAGCAGGGACCTCAGGGGGCAGCAGATCCTTGTTGCAGAAATTTATGTAAATCAATAGCACTTAAAGGAAAGAATATGGCTGGCGCGTACAAAACTCCCGGTGTCTACATTCTCGAAAAAGACGCCTTCCCCAACTCCGTTGTTGAAGTAGCTACCGCCGTACCGGCGTTTGTTGGCTACACGGAATTTGCCGATAACAAAGGTAAAAGTCTGCTCAACAAACCTTGGCGTATTTCTTCAATGGCTGAATTTGTCAGCTACTTTGGAGGCCCACCGCCAGCCACATTTACCATCTCCCGCAAAGGCAGCACGGCGCCTACTCCCGCTACTTTTGTTGCATCGCCCGGTGCCTCGGATGATGAAAAGAAAATCGCTGCTGAAATTAATAATGCTCGCCAAGCGGTTGCGGCAATTGCCGGTGCAGATAAAAACACCGACACATTCAGCGGTGATGAAGAAGATTTTTCTACCGGCAAAGACGATAAATTTTTCCTCTCGCTGGATGGTTCCTACTATCTGCTGTATCGCAGCATGATGCTGTTTTTCCAAAACGGCGGCGGTGCATGCTATGTGGTTTCTGTTGGCGGCTACGAGAATGGAATTGAAGAAGGCGAATTGTCGGAAGGCATTCAACTGCTGAAGAAAGAGCAAGAGCCAACCATGTTGGTAATTCCGGATGCAGTGTCCCTGGCTTCGGCAGATTGTTACAAGTTGCAGCAAACTATGGTTGCCCATTGTGGCTATGAAATGAAAAATCGCTTTGCCATTCTCGATGTGTTTGGCGGCTTCATGGATAACCGCGACAACTCTTGCATCGATAATTTCCGCAATAAAATGGCGACTAATTTCCCCGCCTACAGCGCGGTTTATTATCCCTGGTTGAACAGCTCGGTTGTGCCGGTAAGTGAATTGTCATTCCGCAATATCCATGAAGACAGTTTGGATAATGTTGTTAGCCTGCTTAGTTTGGAAGTGCGCGAAACAATCGCTTCGCTGAAAAAACAAGAAAGCATTATTACTGAAATCAAAAAGCTGCCAGATACCCCGAACAAAAGCAGTGCCGAAAATAATGAACTGCACAAAACCCTTACCGCTGTTTGCCCGCTGTACACCAAAATCCTTGCGGGTCTGCAACACAAATTAAATTTGTTACCACCGAGTGCGGCAATGGCTGGTATTTACACCATGGTGGATAACACTCGCGGTGTATGGAAAGCGCCGGCGAATGTTAGCTTGAGTGCGGTATCGTCACCCACCGTAAATATCAATCACGAAGAGCAAGAAGATCTCAACGTGAATACCGCCGGTAAATCAGTGAATGCAATTCGCACCTTTATCGGCGAAGGCACTTTGGTGTGGGGCGCGCGTACCCTTGATGGCAATAGCCTCGATTGGCGTTACGTGAATGTGCGTCGCACCATGATCATGTTGGAAGAGTCAGTGAAACTTGCCAGCAAAGCTTATGTGTTTGAACCGAACGTTGCCAACACCTGGGTCACCATCAAAAGCATGATTGGTAATTTCCTGACCGGTGTGTGGAAGCGTGGTGGTTTGGCAGGTTCAAGTCCTGAAGATGCATTCAGTGTGCATGTCGGTTTGGGCGAGACCATGACTGCTGAAGATATTCTCGAAGGGATTTTACGCGTGACGGTATTGGTTGCCCTGAGCCGTCCAGCGGAATTTATCGAGATTACTTTCCAGCAACAGATGCAAAAATCTTAAGTGCTTATTTGTACTGCCGAGTCAGTACATAAAAATTAACGCGAGGTTTTTGTCATCAATTGTCAGCGAGATATCGCTGGCAAGCAGGGACTTCGCACATTTTTTCACCCCATAGATAAATTAAGGTAGAGATTACTATGGCAGAAGACGGCTCAACACAATCAGCCAATATTTGGCCACTGCCCAAGTTTCACTTTGAAGTGAAATGGGATTCAAACGTTATGTCCTTCCAGGAAGTCAGTGGACTGGATATTCAATCCGAAGAAATTAAATATCGTTCGGGCGACAGCAAGCAATTTTCCGTGATCAAAATGCCGGGCATGAAAAAATTCGGCAACGTGACCATGAAAAAAGGCGTGTTCAAAGGCGATAACAAATTTTGGGATTGGCTCAACCAAATTAAATTAAATACCATCAAGCGTGTTCCTATCACCATTAGCTTGCTCGATGAGAGCAGTGCACCAACTATGGTGTGGACTCTCGCAAATGCCTGGCCAACAAAAATTTCTTCTACTGACCTAAAAGCAGAAGGCAATGAAGTGGCTATCGAAAGCATTGAAATTGTTCACGAAGGTTTAACCATTGCGAATAGCTAATGGTTGGAGTGTGCAATAGCAAATGTCAGCAGCATCCCCAGCAGCAAATACAGAAGGCGGTTTTTATCCGCCTTCTGCGTTTTATTTCAAAGTAGTTTTTGGCAACCGCGCCAATAGCCCCGATTCGTCTTTTCAAGATGTATCGGGTATATCCAGTGAGATGTCGACTGAAGAAGTGCCTGAAGGTGGCGAGAATCGTTTTGTGCATAAATTGCCGACAGCGATTAAACATCCAAACCTGGAATTAAAGCGCGGCATTGCACCTAGCACTTCACCATTGGTGGTGTGGTGCCAAACGGTGATGGAGCGGGGTTTTATCGAAAGGATCGAACCACAAACTATCCGTGTTTATTTATTGGATGAAAAAGCGCAACCGCTACGTGGATGGGTATTCGTTAATGCATTTCCGGTGAAGTGGGAAGTGGATGGTTTTAACTCAACCAAAAATGAAGTGGCAATTGAAAAAATAACCTTCAGTTATACCTATTCAAAACGTATTAAATAATTGTAACCCCGGTTTTTGAAAATAGTTGGATAGGCCGCCATGGCAATAGAAATTAAACAGTTGATCATTAAATCCACGGTGGTGGATGAAGATGAGGATACAAACACCAGGGAGGCCTACCAAGACAGGGATTCAGTAAATGCCAATATCAAACACGAAGTATTGAGCGAGTGTCGTCGCTTGATCGTGGAAATGCTCAGCGATAAAGGGCTGCGTTAAATCATGACTTCTGCTACTGGCACTAAAATAAAATTAAGAATATCGCCTTGCGATGTCGCCGATGGTGTGGCAACTGTAAATGGTGATCCTTCATTTGAAGCCCTGATTAATCCCGCTGGCTACACCCACAGCTCATCGATCCAATACGCCGAAAACAAAGCATTTGGCCCAGGTACAGAAAAAAAATATTCAAAGTCCGAGCCAGATAAAATCGCATTCAAAGAAATGGTGCTCGATGGCACCGGTGTTGTTGAAGGAACACAAAGCAGCGTGCGTGAGCAAATTGCTCTGCTGCGCCAAGTTGTATATGACTACAATGGATCCGAGCATGAGCCACCGGTAGTAGAAGTTTCCTGGGGTCCGCTATTATTTAAAGCGCGCATGGAAGCGTTAAAAGTTCATTACACACTGTTCAAGCCCAGTGGTGAACCGCTGCGCGCGAAAATGGATTTAACGTTTACCGCGTACAAAAGTACGGAAGAAGTATTCCGTGAATCCAGTCTTGAATCTCCAGACTTAACCCATTTGGTCGAAGTAAAAGCCGGCGATACTTTGCCTATGCTTTGCTATCAAATTTATAAAGACAGTTCTTACTACGTCGCTGTTGCACGTCTCAACCAACTCAACAATTTTCGCCAGCTAAAACCCGGCCAATTGTTACGCTTTCCTCCGCTGGTGTAGTGCTATGGCTAATTCTCCCTTACTCACTTCTGGTGGCGTAGTTAAGCTGGATATTTTGGTGAATGGCAGCGTTATATCCAATGCATTTGAAGTCATCTCTATAGATATAAGTTGTTGTGTTAATCGGATTAATACAGCAACCATAGTATTTAATGATGGCAATATGCCGGAGGGAAAATTTCCCGGTAGTGATAGCGCCACTCTTTTACCGGGTGCAAAAATTACTATCAAGGCAGGCTACGATGCTGAATCAGTGGATATTTTCAGCGGAATCATTATCAAACACTCAGTAAAAATTAGTGGGATTAATGCGGCTCGTTTAATAGTTGAATGCAAAGACAAAGCAATTGGCATGACCGTCGGACGAAAAAATGCCAATTATATTGATAAAACAGACAGTGACATCCTCACCAGTTTGATCGGCAAGTGCGCCGGACTCTCTGCGGCAGTGACGGCAACAACCTACCAACATAAAGAGTTGGTGCAATTTTATTGTAGCGATTGGGATTTTATGCTCGCGCGTGCAGAAGCCAATGGCATGCTGGCAATTCTGGATGCAGGAAAAGTCACTATTGCTCCACCCGCCGTCAGCAGTGCTCCCGTACTTACAGTTACTTATGGCATAGACATTATTGACTTCAATGCGGAATTGGACGCGCGTCACCAATTTAGCAGCGTCACCACTAATGGTTGGGATTTGGCGACACAACAGCTGGTACAACAAACTGCGACAACGGAATCCCTAACCAGTCAAGGTAACGTCGAAGCGTCTACGCTGGCCGAGGTATTGGCGCTGAGTGATTTTCGCTTGCAAAGTACTACACCGCAGGGCACCGGTGCGCTTACTGCATGGGCCAAAGCGCAACAATTGAAATCGGCGCTTGCGCGTATTCGCGGACATGTGAGTTTCCAAGGCAGTGCATTAGCCAAACCCGGTGTGTTAATCGAGCTTGCTGCTGTTGGCGAGCGGTTCAATGGCAATGCATTTATCAGCGCAGTACACCATGAGATTAGAGATGGTAATTGGACGACGCGTGCTGAATTTGGCATGCATCCTAATTGGTTTACTGAAACCAATGAATTAGAGGCTCCATTAGCCGCTGGCCTTAACGCCGGCATAAATGGATTGCATATCGGAACGGTGATGAAACTGGATGCTGATCCGGAAAGCGAACACCGCGTGCAAGTCTCTATTCCTGAAATGAGTGCCGAAACGGATGGCTTCTGGGCGCGACTCACCAACTTTTACAGCTCAAATAGTTTTGGCGCTTTTTTTATTCCAGAAATTGGCGATGAAGTTGTGCTAGGTTTTTTTAATGATGACCCTTCCCATCCAGTTATTTTAGGCAGCGTTTACAGCAGCAAAAATCCACCAGCCTATGCACTGACGGCCGAGAACAATACCAAAGCTATTGTCACGCGCACCAAAATGAAAATGGAATTTGATGAAGATAAAAAAAACATCACCATCATTACGCCTGGTACCAACAAAATTGTGATCAGCGACGATGGAAAATCCATTTTGCTGCAAGATCAAAATAACAACAAAGTCACGTTGGACTCTGCCGGTATTACACTCGATAGCCCCAAAGATATTACGCTCAAAGCACAAGGCAAAATTGCGATGACGGCGAGCGGTAATATTGAAGCAACTTCGCAAATGGATATCAAACAAACCGGGTTGAATATCACCAGCACCGCCAACATAGGTTTCACCGCCAAAGGCAGTGCGACGGCGGAAGTCTCTGCATCTGGCACCACCACCATTAAAGGTGCAATGGTGATGATCAACTAATCCGGTAATCCGATTTTATTTTTTGACGAAAAGGAAATTAATAAATGCCACTCGCAGCGCGAATTACCGATATGCATGCCTGCCCTATGTTCACTGGCCCGGTTCCTCATGTAGGTGGACCAATTAGCGGCCCCTGTGTGCCTACCGTGCTAATTGGCAGTCTACCCGCAGCGGTGGTCGGTGATATGTGCGTTTGTGTTGGTCCTCCAGATTCAATTGTAAAAGGCTCAGCCACAGTAATGATTGGTGGCAGGCCAGCAGCGCGCATGGGTGATGCAACAGCGCACGGCGGCAATATTGTATTGGGTATGCCAACGGTAATTATTGGCGGCTAAACAAGTTAAAACAGAGTCACGACTATCTGCTATGAGCAATAAATCTTTTTTAGGTACCGGCTGGAGTTTTCCGCCGCAATTTACCAGCAAGGGATTAGCGACGGTAAGTGCGGAACAGGATATCCACGAGAGCCTGTTAATTTTGTTATCCACCACTCCCGGTGAGCGAGTGATGCAACCCATATACGGTTGCGGTTTGAAAGCTCACGTATTTGATACGCTCGATGAGAGAAGCTTTGCGCTAATGCGCGATACAGTAGAGAAAGCAATTTTATTTTTTGAACCGCGTGTAGTGGTTGAGCGAATTGATGTCAGTGATGACGACTATCGCGAAGGTAAAGTGCAAATCCATGTCCACTACCGGGTAAGGGCGACTAACAACCGCTACAACCTGGTGTATCCGTTTTATTTTAATGAAGGCACTAATGTCTCGCTTTAATGTGACCTTTCATCCATGGCCGATGTGCAATCAGCGAGTGCAAGTATGAGTATCGCACCGGTTACGCAAACAGTGCCGCCTCTGCAGCTGCATGTCCGCGATGGCATGAGTCGGCAGCGACGCTATTTGTCTGCGCTTGCGCCGGGTTATTTCAACGTCGATGAAATGTCATTCGAGCAATTGCTCACCCAGATGCAGGATTACGCGCGTTTGGTGCAATTGCCAGGAGTGGAATTTTCGCGCGAGGATATAGAACAAATACTATTTGCGCGCGACGAAATTGTAGTGATCGCGCAAATTATGGCCCTGAATGTGGATGATCTGGAGCGCCGTTTTAAAACTCGCTTGCAGCAGGAAATTGAGAGTGAAGAGTGGGCATTAAGCGAAGCACAAAATCCCGCCTCGGTATTGGGTTTGGCGCGCATGCTGGACCGGTGGCTGTGCCTGCTGAAACACCCACAAAGTGATGCCGGTGAAAATCTCTACGGCTTGATTGAAAGTGTCATCCTTGGTCTAGCCAAAGAAATGTACCGCGTGCACGGTGTTATGCCTGAACGGGTTAAACAATCGAATTATTTTTCCGCGCATTTTATGAGCCTGATTACCACCGGTGATGAGTTGGATGAGCAGCGCGATGAAGAAAATCAAAATCCCCATGTTGCGCTAAATATTCGCTCACTATTTTCATCGCTACTTAAAGCAGCGGATATGGTGCAAGTCGGTGCGCGGCAATTATTGCCGGAATCCATGCACAGCAAAAATCATGATCCCGCTCTGGCATTACGCGTTGCTTTCGTTACTCTCTATCAAAAATTACAGCTGCGCTTGAATCGCTTTACGCTGGATTTTATCGATTTTTATTTTACCCAGGTATTACAAGCAAAGCCGCGCCCGGTAAAACCGGATAGTGTGTATCTGGTATTTCAACCCGGTGCCAAAGAGCGGGAAATATTTTTACCCAAAGGTACAGAGTTTTTTGCCGGTATTGATACTGCCAGCCGCGATATTGTGTACGTCTCTGATGCTGATGTGATTGTTAACGATGCGCAGGTAGAGCAGTTATACAGTTTGTACTTTCCACGCTTCAATCTCGACTTGCGCAAGAACTTGGGCGCGCCAGCAACTCAAGAGAAAACAAAAGTAAGCACACGCGCTAGTGTGTCACTGGCAGAAGGCTGCTGGTTAAACGAGATCAATGCGCAACCAAAAGCGGAAAAAAAGCAGCGCGACAAATTTATTGCGCAACCTTTTTTTGGGGCTGGGCGCCATGTATTCGGCAGTGATGGACGCGCGGGCGATTCTGCTACAGCTGCACGGCTCGGATTTGCCATTGCCAGCAATGTATTGCTGCTGCGTGAAGGCCAGCGACAAATTACTGTCGATCTGACATTTGAAGAACTGCAGCGTCAACCCTGGAGTAAGCTCAATAATATCCTGCGCCATCTGCCTAATATTAAAGACAGTATCGCCGATGATAAAGCCAAGTTCTTTGCTTACTTTAGTAAATTATTTCAGCTCAGCCTTACGACGGCAGAAGGTTGGCTGGCGATTGCAGAATATAAACCGGCATATCAGGCGACTGACGCATCGATCAAACCTAATACGATACGCTTGAGTTTTCTGCTACCGGAAAACAGCCCGCCGATTTGTACTTATAAAACCGATCTTCATGGTGATCCTCTCACTACCGCTTTACCCGTTTTACGTTTCACCCTGAAAGAAAATTACTTGCAGTACCCTTACGACATTCTCAAACAGTTAGTGTTGAAAGAAGTTCGTATTCAGGTCGATGTGAGAGGTTGCCACGATCTACTGTTGCACAACAATATTGGCCAGCTATCGCCACTTGCACCTTTTACTCCCTTTGGCCCAATGCCGGATGTAGGTTCCTATTTTATTGTTGGCCATGAAGAAACCCGCAGTAAACAATTAACTGCATTAACAGTTGATGTTGAATGGAGCGGATTGCCTGTTTGCGCTGGTGGTTTTAAAAGCTGGTATCGCGGTTACACACTGCCAAAAGAAAACCATCAATTTGTTGCCAATGTGAGTGTACTGGCTGATGGCCGCTGGCAACCAGTAGTTGCAGATGCTAATGGTGCGCAACCTCTGTTTAATTATCCGCTAAAAAATGGTACTGCTCATTTGGTCGCTGCAAAAACATTATCAGCGAATGCAGCAATTCCATTTTATAAACCGCAGGATCAATACCAGGCCAAGCGCCCGTTTAATTATTCACCGTCAACGCGTTCCGGTTTATTTAAATTTACCTTGCAAGGTCCCCAAGGTGCCTTTGGTCATCGCGAATATCCAACGCTGCTTGCGGAAGTACTAACACACAATACCCGTGCAAAACATCCACGCTTATCGCAGGCAATTCCCAATGCGCCCTACACTCCGGAAATCAGTGCAATCCGCTTAAATTATTCGGCGATGTCGACTATGACACTCGCCGATACTGGACGCGAAGATGATCCTTACTACAAGGATCAATTTTTTCATTTGCATCCCATGGGCTGGGAATCCATATCACCCTTGCGTCATCCGCGTTTATATTTATTGCCGCAGTATCCGGACGACGGCTCTCTATTTATTGGTATATCCGCGAGCGATATACAGCAGCTGAGTTTGTATTTTCATTTGCAAAATAATTCGCTGCCTTTGGGTGATGAATTGTTGACCGAAACACAAGATAAGGGTCGCGCACGCGCGCTTACACCAGCGGCATTATTGAGTTGGTCCTACTTGAGTGATAACCATTGGCGGCCGCTGAATCCGCGTTATATTTTGAGTGATTCCACCGAAGGTTTTATGACTTCCGGTATTGTCACCCTGACCATGCCGGAAAAAATAACCACCACAAATACAATTATGCCCGGCGGTTTATATTGGTTAAAAATCAGTGCAAACAAAGCGCTCAATCATTTCAGCGATTTATTTTCCGTTTATGCGCAAGCAGTAAAAGCCAGCTGGCGCACCGGCGAGCATCCGGCCGCAGAACATCCGATGCAACTACCTGCCGATACAATCAAACGCACTCGTCAAACTATCGCTGGTATTACCGGAGTGAGCCAAATCAGCAGTTCATTCGGTGGCGTACCGGCAGAAGACCTTGCGCATTTACGCACCCGCGTCAGCGAGCGTTTGCGCCATAAAAATCGCGCGCTAACGCCACTTGATTACGAAATGTTAATCCTGGAGAAGTTTCCGCACATTTATAAAGTGAAATGTTTTGCAAATTTACGCAGCGATCCAGCGTCGCCTATATGCCCAGGGCATCTCTTAATCATTCCTATTCCTCATCACCATTTAAATGATGGCGACAACTTCAAACCCTATTTTGATGGGCATTTGATGTTGGCAATCAAAGAATTTATCCAGCCGTTAACTCCCAGCGTGGTACAGGTTGCGGTGGAAAATCCGGTGTACGAAGAAGTACAAGTGCGCTGTGCAGTGCAATTTAAAAAAGGTCTGCATTTAGGACGCCATCAAAATTTACTCAATCAAGCGCTATGCGATTATCTCTCGCCCTGGTGCGGCGTGGGCAACACTGTGCATTTTGGTTGGAGCGTTAATGAGCAGGAAATCAGGTCTTTTATTCACAATCTGGAATATGTCGATTATGTAACTGATTTTTCGCTCCTGCGCATCGCACCGCAAACCGGTGGTTTATTTATTCTCGATGACACCGGCGGTGTCGAGGGCGTTGAAAAATATCGCCAAACACTCACGCCGACTTATGCCTGGAGCACTATGGTTCCACTGCAGCATCATTACATCCAGACAATTGATCAACGCCAACAAATCCATGCCCAACGCACGGGTGTAGACGAACTGGAAGTGGGCAGCACTTTCATTATTCCCTAATAGGCCAGCACGATGGAAAAGCTAGATAGAAATGCGCTGAAAAATAAATTCAAAAAAGGAAAGATGCCGTCTGAGCAGGATTTTTCCAATTTGATTGATTCCATGGTCAATATCCTTGAAGAAGGATTTGATAAAACCAGTCGCGATGGTTTGAAAATTTCGCAGTTAATGGGATCGGGTAGATTATTCAGTTTCTATAAAAATATTGCGGTGGAAAGTCCGCAATGGTTTCTGGAGCTGAGCACCAGCGAAAATAAATTGCATTTTGGTACGCCGAATAGTCCGCGCGTATTGAGCCTTTATGCCCACAGTGAGGATGCGCAAGGCAACTTGCGTGTTGCGGTTGGTATTAACAAAGAACATCCGCAGGCGACCCTCGATGTTGAAGGAACAATTGCCTCGACCGGGCGCATGGGAAAAAGCGGCGAAATGGCCGCACCAGCCGACGGCGAGTGGCATGACATTACCAGTGCATTAACCGGTTGCGAAGCATTTGAAGTTGTTGCCGGTGTGGGTGGGCAGGACGCAGATGGTAAATACGCCCTGCTCCATGCAACTGCGCTAAATACATTTAATGGCAAAAGCAGCATCAACACACAGGATGCACACTTCGGTAATAAATGTAACCGTATTGAATTGCGTTGGCAGCCAGTCCCCGACCAAGGTCAATTTCATTTTAAATTGCAAATGCGTGTGCAATGTTCTTACGGCAAAGGCATTTGGATTAAGTACCACCTGACTCGCTTGTGGTTTGATCCATTGATGTTAGAGAGCAACCAAGCACCGGAATAATACCGAGAAAACATTATGACTGATGCCAGCAAACGCGAATTACATTTATATCTCACTCTTGATCAGAGCAGCTTGATTCTGGAAGCTTTGGTCGAGCAACCTTTTAAATTAGTGTTTGAAATTATTGGCCAGCTAAATCATCAAGTGCAGCAATTTTATCGTGCAGATGCTGAGCCTGATACTCCGGCGCTATTTGTAATTAACGCGGCAGATTTCAGTTTGTGTATTCAGGCGTTGGGAGAACTTCCTTACAACCGGGTCTGTCAGTTGGTAAATAATTTGCACCAACAATTGCACACCCAACATGGGCAATTGGCAACTGAAAATAAAATAATCCAGGGCATTGAAAGATGAGTTCATCCGAAGTCATTGCCCGTGCGCAACAAGATCCCGATGGTCTTGATTTTGCCAGCTTGCGCGCCGATGGAATTGCCCGTGTGCAGGAACTCGCTGGTAATATCTGGACGGATTACAACTTACATGATCCAGGCGTGACTATTCTTGAGCAGCTTTGTTTTGGTTTAACCGAGCTGGCTTATCAGGCCAATGTGCCGGTTGCAGATTACCTCGCCAATGAGCGCGGCATGATTGATTTCAATCACTATGCCCTTTATAAGCCGCAGGATATTTTTCCTACACGCCCGGTTACCGCGGAAGACTATTGCAAACGCTTACTGGATGAAGTTCCGGAGATAGATGCAATTAATGTATCCACTGCTGATTACCCCGGTAGTTATGGCGCATGCATTTATCAAATCTCAATAAAGTTATTGGAACCACTTACCGGACCGGCCTATAGCGAGGAGCAAAAACAACAAGTCATACAACAAGTGCACAGCGTGTTTGTTAAAAACCGCAACCTTGGTGAAGATCTTGAGCGCGTAGTGATTGAAAAAAGCGAGCCCTGCTTTTTAAAAGGAGTAATTGAAACAGATGGCAAGCGCAATCAAGCTGATATTTATGCGGATGTTTTCTTCCAAGCTGCACGAAAAATTTCTTCCAATATTCGCATGGAACGCTACGAGGCTCTTGCTCAACAAGACGTTGATCTGGCCGATATTTTTACTGGCCCGCTTACTCGCCACGGTTATATCTATAGTAATGATCTTAATGCACAGGCCACCTCCAAGCCTTTGGAAGAGCTGAATGGACTGGTTGCACAAATAGATGGTGTTAAAAAGGTATACCGATTGGAGTTGGTGGATAGCGACGGTAAAGCACTCGATACCCAGACGCTCGACAAGCGTTCATTCTTTTTGAAGTTTCCCGATGATATTGAGCAACAACAGTGGCTCAAAATTGATTTTAATCCGGGCAAAACGACTGACCCTGCCGGTGTGGTAAAAGCGCGTGGCCAGACGATTGAAAAATTAATGGATGAAACAAGGCGATCCCTGCAAAAACTCGAATTTGAATATCGGGCGTTTCGCAACAATAAAACCAATACCGCCAACTTTTATTCCTTGCCGCAAGGGCGCCCTCATCAGCATTCAGCTTATTACTCGGTGCAGCATCATTTTCCTGTGGTCTACGGAATTAATGCAGCAGGTGTGCCGGGCAGCGAATCTATGGAGCGAAAAATACAGGCGCAGCAGCTTAAATCTTATCTCTATCCGTTTGAGCAGTTGTTGGCGAATATGATGGAGCATATCCAGAATTTACAACAACTCTTTAGTTTGCAAGAGCAACCGAATCATAGTTACTTCGCGCAGTTTCTCGACAATCATAATATCCCGAATTTTGTTGGTCTCTATACAAATAACAACATAGGCCTTGCTGACATACAAGAAATTCAAGCGCGCCATGACCCTGCAGCTGATCGGAAAAGCCGCGCGTTGGATACGTTACTGGCAATTTATGGTGAAGAGTTTTCACAAGAAGCCTTATTGCATTTTAATTACTACCACCAGGAGCAACCGGACTATTGGGCCATCGATAATAAAATGCGCTACCTGTTGCATTTGGTGGAAATCAGCAACAGTCGTTCAGGCGCATTTGATACCAGTGAACCTCATTGGCAATCAAGTAACCTGAGTAGCCTGCATAAAAAATTAAATATTCTGCTCGGCATCCAGCAGCTGGATAGCCTTGTACCTTTGGCAAAAAGTTTCAGCGCCAATCACATTGATCTGGTTAGCGATGAGCAGATTGGGCAGCGGTTGAATGAAGCAGATGCAGCTGCGCTTGAACAACAGGCCGTTCCTATACTCAAGTCCGCGCAGCAACAAAAATTACAGCAGTGGAGTTACACACCAAGTAAAGCCTTGACATTGAGCCCGGCAATGATTACCGAAGGCACCAGTATTGATGCTTATCGCCTGCGCGCCCATGAACAAGGCGACCAAGTGGATGTGTATTTCTACTCGCACACACATAAACGTTGGACACCGTTAAAAAAATCCGTCTCGCGTGATCAAGCTATCGCATATGTGCACAAATTCAAAAAAATCATCACCGATATAAATGCCAGTTCGGAAGGTTTCTATTTACTCGAGCACATATTATTGCGCCCGAAAAACAATTCCGGTCCCAATTCAAATGGCAGTAGCCAAGACAATTATGACGATAATTTCTACAACTGCCGATTAAGTTTTGTTTTTCCAAAATGGACGGCGCGCTTTGCAAATCCGGCTTTTCGTCACTTTGCAGAAAAAACCTTAGCCAACCAATTACCTGCGCATTTATTTCCACAGGTATTCTGGCTGAACCTCACCGAGATGGAGCAATTTGAAAGTGTCTATCGGCCTTGGTTGGAATGTTTGCAGGAGCATGAACAGCAGAAATTAACTGGCGATCCAAACGCAAGCACTACAGCAAACCTCAACCAAGCCGCGCAAAAAGTACGCGATTGGTTAGAGAAACAAACGCCATCTGCGGCCTATTGGATTTAAACCATGTACGCCGAGCATCACATTGATGACCTGATTATTGATTTGTCATTTACGACAACCAGGCTCGCTCGCCATGAAAAAGCTGCGCTTGCGGAGTGGCTTAGCGATGATCTTTTGCCTGCAATAGATCAGCTATTTTCGCGTATATCGCCCGGTAAACAGATTCTGCGTTTTGAAACCCTGGAATTTGATTTTGGCAATCTGGATAGCCGCAACTATCAACAGAAAATTCGCGAGCAGCTGCTGGTGCAATTTACGCGCTTACTACAAGCGCAATTAATTGCATTGCCGCTAGCGAGTTCTGGACAATTCTTTTCAGCACAAGATGAACAACAGTCCCAAGCTGCCTTGGCACAGACGCTGGAATATCTGTCGACTGGGAAAATACGCGCGCATCACAGCGACCACAATGTGTCTGACTCTTCAGCTTTTTATGGAGCGCAGCGCCGGTTATCAGTGGATAAAGCTATTGCATCGCATGCGAACGACAACAAACAGGAAACATCAACGCCAAGCAGTGAAGCCTCGGTAAATGTGGAGGTTATCAAACCTATAACCGGATCAGGAATTCATGAGCAACTACTGGAACAAGTATTAGGGCAACACAATATTGCCGAACTCCTCCGACAATTTCCTGATAAAAATACCTTAGTGCAGCGACTCCTGAAACAGTTTTCCGAACAGCAGCGACTGGAAATTTTGCGGCAGCTGATACCACTACACTTGGAAACTGCAGTTACGCTATTAGATCTACTGCAATTTATTAAGGATAATTCGGGTGTGCACTACTCAATCAATAGTGCTGCAATAAATACCATCGATAACAAGCTACTGCATAACATGGTATGGCAAGAATTGCTTCTCGATGGATTGGAAAATGAATTTAGTGCAGGGAATCTATGGTTATCCAAGTTGATTAACCGGATCGCAACTGCGCTAAGCGTGCCAAGCGCGCAGTTGCAGCAATATTTATTAGCAATTCAATTACCAGAGCATTCAACAGAAAACGCGCCGGCAAAACTGCAACAACAGATTGCACAAACTGCAGCTTCTGCTGGTCGGTTTGATGCTGGAACCAATATAGACCAAATCAGTATTGCTGTAGATAATCAGTTAGATAAAAACCAGCGGCATAATCCGGATAATATACGCCTGTTAATTGCAACAGCTCTTGTCCGGGGTGATGCACATCCATTACTGGAACTCTGGCCAGAGTTAATAACCAGTGAATCACAACTTGTATCAACGGCATTAAAGCACTATTTAATTCGTCCGGAAATTCGCCAGCAAGTAATGCTGAATTTTCCTATCCCATTGCTGGTGGATATGGTGGGTTTATTAGCCCCACAACTCAACACGCTATTTTTGCAGCTGCAAGGAAAAGTCGTATTACTCATAGATTCAGTTCATGAGTTGTCAGGGTTTAGTGGACATAAATTATCTGTAGAGCAATTTCAACGACGTTTATGGGAAATTGCCATTGAACTGGTATTGAAGGATGAATCTGGAATCTCAACTGCTAATAGCAGAGCGAACGAAATAGATAGCACGACAGGCAAAGTTAATAATAGCTTAAACGAAAAAGCATTTTTAATAGCAGTAATTACTGCCTACGCTCAATCGAATTCAGTTGAACCGCAATCGTTACACCAACGCTGGCTTGCACTCCTAAATAATCTTCCCCTAATAAGATCGCCAAAAAGTACAAATCATAAGGACGATGATAATTTACCGATAGCCAAGCTTGAACATAGTCTGCTTGATAAATCTTCAGACACCTATTCGTTAGAGAACCAAACTCAGGAATATAGTGAAAATTGGCCACAAGATAGTTTTTCATCTAGCGCGCGTGATTTTATTGCAGAACGAAAATCGCCGATTATCACATCAAGTGATCTCACCAAAGTAAGCGATCATCAATTATTTGACTTATGTTTACGCTTAAAAAGTGGCGCCCTGACTTGGAGCCAGTTACCGGATGAAATTGAGTTATTGCAGCGGTTGATCAGTAGTTATATTCGGCTGGGTCATAGCGCTACCGCAGAAAACTGTGCTGACTTTGTTGCTGCTATAGATATGCAAGCTGAGACTACAGCGTCAAGAGTGAGTTTTTACACCAGGGTTTTACAGGCATTGATAGCGGACAAACTTGTTGATTTGGAAGAGATTGCATTAGGGTTAGCTACAAATGTAAACGTAGCTAAAAATTTAAATACAGAGCAAACTACAAATAACATCACAGCCAGTAATGAAGCCACCAAAGTCCGTACATTAACGGTAAGTGATGCAGCAACGAAAATCCGTTCTGAGCAAGCAATAATACCGATATTCAATTTTACTGCAGCGAATGTAGATAGCAGTTTGTCGCTGGATCAGTTAGCTGCTCAGCTTTACCAAGGGAAAATTCAACTCCAAGCATTGCAATTAAACCAGGATCAGCTCGCTCAATTAATTGACACATACGTTTATTCAAATACTGATATTGCCAAAGAAATGCAGCCTGAATTGCTTACTGCAATTCACCAACATGCCTGGCGAGTTAGCAATATCGAAGTGTATTATGAAAGAGTACTGCAACAGCTTATTGATAAGACAGCTTTGGATTTAACAGTCATTAGTGAACAGACAGACATTGCCCCACAAATAATAAACTCCACTCTTATATCGTCACCGTTGGAAACCAATTCAGCATTGGAATCAACAGCCATTGAAATATCTGTATATCAACAACGGGAAGTTGATTTATTGCCAGCAGCTGTATCAAGCAATCACACAACATCACTTACAAATAGCCAGGTTATTCGGCACGAATCAGCGTCCTGGATGGAGATTAAAGTTGTTCCTGCTAATGCTAGTGCAATTGTCCAATCCATTCTTGTTGCCTCTAATTCAGCTGAGCGCCTACGGCAATTGAATATTGATGCCCAGCAATGGCAGTTGCTGATTGCCGAATTTATTCGTCAAAGTAATAAAACAATTGGTGAGTACGATGATGAATTTTTGCAAGCCATTGATAATTTTGCACGCAGATCGGTAAATACCAATGTCTATTATCGTTTGGTAGCTAATGCCTTGGTAAAGCAGTTACCTATTGATCTGGAGGCTTTTGCAATCGCAACAACGGCCAACATCAGTTATACACCGCTTGTTAAAAGTGAACAGCTTGATCCTGCCCTAAATAATTCAATAACAACAGAAAATCAATCTACGCCTGTGGGTACGGTTAATAATATTTCACCAGATTCGGCAATAGAGTATTCACAGTTAACAGGGAGTGACGAATCCTTGCATAAACCGACGATTTCCTTGGCGCAACTACTGGCTGCGGAGCAGCCGTTGAATCAGGAACAATTATTGGCGCTGCAGCAGCACATTAATATTTTAATTAATCATTCAAATCCCGCACTGCTTGCTGAATGGCAAAAGTTGTTGGCGGATACCAAGTATTCACAACGGTTGGTGAATGAAGTACCTGCGCATCTGCTGCACAAAATAGTTATGCGCTTGCAGCCGGATGCTTATGTCTGGCTCGATTCCGTTGTTAAGGCGGTGATTGAGGCTTTGGCCCTGTTGATTACCGATATCAATAGTCTGGTTATTAAACAAATTAAATGGCTGTTTATTTTTAGCTACTTATTTTCACAGGATAAGAGCAATAACACTAAAACCGAAAATACAGCGCATGCAACTGAGTTATCGCGCGTATTGTGTGAGCAGCTTGCCGTCGCCATGGGAATGGACGATGTACAAAGGCTCATTAATTTAACGCAACGTCGAATTGCATTGCTAAGGCCACCGGCACAACAGAAGCCGTCAATGCGTTTACAAGATGTTGCTGCAATATCTAACCAGCAAAACGACGGATCTGCGCCGCAATGGGATGCGGGTTTGCATATTAATAATGCTGGCCAGGTATTGGCTGCGGCATTCCTGCCGCGATTGTTTTCCATGTTGAATCTAATGAGCGATGGAAAATTTATTGATCTTGGCGCAGCTGACCGCGCAATACACTTATTGCAATTTATGGTCACGGGTAACAGCCAAACTCCTGAATATGATTTGGTGCTAAATAAAATTTTATGTGGAGTCGGAACCAGTATTCCGGTTAGTGCAGGAATTGAAATAACAGAGCAGGAACAAACACTGATCGAACAAATGCTCACCAGTATGATCCAGCACTGGAAGGTATTGGGTTCAACGTCAATTGCCGGTTTGCGCGAAACATTTTTCCAGCGACAAGGTTGGTTAGTTCTGGAAGACGATTGCTGGCGATTAAAAGTAAAGGAGCAGACCTTCGACATGCTGATCGACCACCTGCCCTGGAGCATCAGTCTGATTAAACATGGATGGATGGATAAACCCCTGCGTGTTTCATGGCGCAATGATTCCTGACAACTACTTGAGATATCTGTGCAATGATTATTAGCCAAGCCAATGCGAAAACACTCGAACAGGAACTTGCCTGGTTTGATGCTGTGTTGAATTTGCGCTTCACCCATTATTTTGGCTCGCCTGATATCCAAAAGGAAACGGCTGATATCCGCACGCTCACACCCCCGGATTTAAGCAAAGACGAATCCGCTTACGCGCAGGTTATCCGCGATTATGAAATGGGGTTTGATGAGCGCCTGATATTTATTCTTTGCTTAATTCCGCATCTGCGTCCGCAGGCACTGGATATATTTTTCACCCAGAGCCAGGTTACTGGCCGGACTTACACTGAATTTGGTGGCTGGCGCGGCAAAGCCCACAGTGGTTTTTTGCCCACTGCAGAAACTGCCGTGTTTATTTTAGCGGGGCAGGAATTGAACCGGCGTTTTGATGCGCTGCAATTATTTGATGAACAGCACTACTTTTTAAAACAGCGGCTAATCAAGTTGGAGCATCAGGCGAGCGGTGAACCATTTTTAAATGCGACTATCTCGGTAACTTCTGAATTTTTGCATCGTTGTACCCATGGGCAAGTGCACAAGCCCGACTACAGTATTGAGTTTCCCGCAAAACTGATTACCAGCAAACTCACTTGGAATGATTTGGTGTTGTCGCAGGATGTGATGGAAGAAATTGATCATCTGCATACCTGGCTTCACCAAGGGAAGGAGCTGGTTAATCGCTGGGGTTTGGATAAATCAGTTAAGGCAGGTTATCGCAGTTTATTTTTCGGGCCACCAGGAACGGGAAAAACCTTAACCGCGACGTTGCTCGGTGCAAGTGTTGGAGTAGATGTTTACCGCATAGATTTATCCATGGTGGTTTCAAAATACATTGGTGAAACCGAAAAAAATCTCGCCGGTGTATTTGACCAAGCTGAAAATAAAAACTGGATTTTATTTTTTGATGAAGCTGATGCGCTCTTTGGCAAACGCACCCAAACCAGCAGTTCTAATGATCGCCATGCGAATCAGGAAATCTCCTATTTATTGCAGCGGGTAGAAGACTTTCCCGGTGTGGTGATTCTTGCCAGTAACATTAAAGCCAATATTGATGAAGCTTTCGCGCGCCGCTTCCAGTCTATTATTTATTTTCCATTGCCTGATGAAACGGAACGTTTGCGGCTGTGGAAAAATTTATTACCCAATGATTCGCTCTTGGCAAAGGACGTGGATTTAGGGGCGCTTGCAGAGAAGTATGAATTATCGGGCGGCTCCCTAACCAACGTTGTCCGCTACGCTGCAATTCGTGCGACGCGTATGAAACGCCAGCAATTGGAGCAAACCGATTTATTACAAGGCATCAATAAAGAACTTCTCAAGGAGGGGCGTACGCTCTAACTGATCATGACTATTGCCTCATCACTAAAATCGCTTGGTCTGCTGCTGGTATTTTTATTGCCAGTTGTAGCCGCAGCGCAAACCTTGCCCGAAGGTGCAACGGAAAATAAAGACAAGTGTCTGGGCTATGATTTGCCCTACAAACAATATTCGCGCGCGCTGGTTAATCAAATACAGGCTGACTTATTCCAGATATACCAGAATGATCCGGAATGGAAATCCACTGCAAAGCAAACTGGGCGCCCGTTGAATGATGGACTTTTAGGACCTATTACCTGGTCGTGGATGCAGCGTCTGTGTAGTCACTTTGCCCTTGAACAAGCAGTAGACATTGTCACGGAATTTCCGCAACGTTTAGCGGACTTGGCAAATTTCGCCAAGGCGTATCCAGCTGAAATAACACAATTAGTCAGTCGGGAATTTGCGCACTGGAGTGTGACCAATCCAAATCTATGCGAACTTAATGCACGCACCATTCTTTATCGCGGCAATAATGCGGAATTATTAAAACTGCTGCGTTGCTATCAAGACAGCTTGAAGCCTGCTGCACCGCCGCCGCAACAAACCCTTAGTCCGCAAAAAGCGCAACCCCATAGTTTGTATGTATTACGTGCGGACGATTATATTGCATTGGAAAAGCCGGACGGCTTGGTGACATTGGTTAATCAATTAAGCAACAAAACCTTTTCCGATCAAACCAGCGCTGCGAATGCGATTAATGAGTTGCTCAAGGACCAAAGTGAGGAGACGCGCAATGGTTTGCGCTCAGAAATCATTTCCAAATTGCAGATCGTTGAAACCTATCAACTGACCGATGAAATTCTAGCGTCGCTCTTTAAATCCGGTATTGGTGATGCACTGTTTGTTGAGCTCAAAGCAATACCGCAAACGCCATTTACCTCTGAAGCCAGTTTCAAAACTGCAATCAATGCAGCGATACAAAAAGCCCAGGCTGCTGAAACTGTAGTTTCAGAAAATCCTGCAGTTCAACCATCATCTGCTGAATCATCCTCGAGTACACAATCAACCATCAATACCAGTGGCGATGCAAATGGTAATAGCGCGGCGCAAAAAGCCAAGGCAAATTTGTTACTCATTGTGTTGGCGAGCAAGCAAAATAGCCTGATGTTAACGAAAGAGGCTGCACAAACTATCGCCAGCAGCATCGCGCATTTTCCACCGCGTCTGATAAAGCTATTAAAGGTCTTACAAGATATTGAATATCCAGAAGGTGAATTGCTGCACTACGCAATACAGAATAAATTGATTAAAGGGTTGTTGATTTGCAAAGTCGATAAACCGAATACACTTGATATTAATGTCGATCGACTGAGTGCAACCGAAAAAGAAGAACTGCGCTCAGAATTAGCAACTATCTTTCCTTCCAGCATCACTGATACTGATGAATTACCTATTTGCAATGACACACACTATCAAAATATCCAGCGCGAATATGACAAGTCGCTGCGCGCGGCAATCGAGCAAGTCTATAGCGAGCCAATGCCGGAATATAAACCGTTAGATATATTATGGAGCGGTGATGCCTGTGGTTGTGTGCCCAAAGAAATTGCTACCACGGCTTATGGCATTTATCCCTATTGGGCGACCGGTGAAAAAGAGCAGGAATTTGATTTCAGCACTTTCTCGCGTGTTGCTTATTTTGGTTTAACCGTTAACCAAAGCGGACATCTGGTACAAATCAACGCCAAAGGCCAGGCACAAACTTTAGTGCATGATAATACCGAGAAGAGTAAAGCCTTTATTTCGACCGCACGCCGTTACGGTAGCAAAGTAGATTGGGTAATCGAAAAAGATTGGAGCACATTTACAAATGAATCCATTGCTGCAAATCCGACGCAATTGGAAGTGGTATTGAATAATCTCAAATTGAACATCGTAACTCTTTTAGATACACCTATGACGGATGCTGAGTCTGTACTACGCCCTTACCTGAGTTTGGGGCTTGCGGGAAAAGCCACTAATGGTGACGGTGTAACCTTGTATTTTAAAAACTATCCGGATTCAGATGCAGCCAAGAAAATATTCGCTGAGTTTTTTACCTCAGTAAAAGATGAACTAAAGAAACTGAGTAAGAAACATGCGAGCTTTCATCGCAAAGAACCAAAGCTCTATTTTAACTTAATGATAAGGCAAAATGATTTCACTGCCGACGAAGGCGCTTTCACCAGCACCAATATTGAACAGCTGATTAAAACCCAGAATCTGGTGGATACCAATTTATCGCTTATTGAAATGCAGGATCGGTTGGAATCAGTAGTGCTCCTTGTTCTGGAGGAGCCCTATTACAACGCGCTTGATGAAATTTATGCGTTGACCTCTGGTACCAGTCGCTCGGTGATTATGCCGATGATGATTGCCAACTATGCAGATATGAATCGGCAAGAACAACGCGAAGCCTTGAGCAAAGGTATGGCGAGTGATGAACGTTTTAAAAAGTTGGCGTACATCCATGAGAGTTTTGGTGGTGGCGGTTTCTGGCCAATCACTACCTGGAATAAACCGGGTTATGAAGGCTTTAATGATTACGTCGCAACCCATTTTGCACCGGGTTATTCAAAGTCCGGTTGGAATGAAAAGCTTTGCGCGTATCGTTGGCAGTTAATCAGTGTGATGAATATCTGGCTGATACTTGCGCTTATTTTTGTGCTGGTAGCGTTTTATATCTACCCACATAAATGCCGCGAATTACCGTCAGCAATTAGTTGGTTATTAAAGCCATTTACATTAATTATTTTGCTATTACCACCCATTATTTTATGGGACTACCTATTGTTGGTGGATAACCAATTCCCATTGCTCAGCGTGACGAGCCTTTTAAGCATATTGCTGATTGTGCTCTCGTTGTGGGCTGTGCTGGATTCAATCAAAGAACTGAAAAAACAAAAGCCTAATAGAAATTTATTGCAACACCAGAAAATGATGGCAGTACCAAATCGATCTATTAATTCCACAGTATCGACAGATGAAATAGATGACACGGATGTAAGCGATAGTAATAAGTAAATATTGTAAACAACGTTAGTATGAACTTTACTCAACCTTATTAATTACGAAGGATTATCCAGGAGCGAACCATGTCCTACACCAGCAAACAAACCGCGCCAGAATCACAGCGCATTGAAAGCGGTGCGAATAAAGTTGTATCGCCCAAATTTGCCGACCAACGCGCCTCAACCAGCGTGCAATTAAAACAACAGGAAATGATGGGCGCAGTACAACGTGCAGGAATGGAAGAGGAAGAACCTCTGCAAGGTAAATTCGCTACCGCACAACGCGCTGAAGATGAAGAATTGCTTCAGGGGAAATTTGAAACGGCACAGCTAGCCGAGGAGGAAGAAGAGCCACTGCAGGGAAAGTTTGAAACCGCACAGCTCGCAGAAGATGAAGAATTGCTTCAGGGAAAATTGTCTAACTCTGATGCGGCTCAACTAGAAGAGAAACCGAATAATACGGGTTTACCAAACCAACTTAAATCTGGGATTGAGTCGCTTTCGGGAATGAGCATGGACAATGTGAAAGTCCATTACAACTCTGATAAACCTGCACAACTAAATGCGCACGCTTATGCACAAGGTACTGATATTCATGTAGCACCGGGGCAGGAACAACATCTACCACATGAGGCTTGGCATGTTGTTCAACAAGCGCAGGGGCGTGTGCAACCTACAGCACAAATGAAAGGCACATCAGTTAATGATGATGTGGGGTTGGAGACTGAAGCTGATGTGATGGGAGCAAGAGCAATATCTTATTCTACGAAAACAATGCAACGTAAGGTGTTAAAACCGATAAATAAGGGGCATTGTTTTTCCGCACAAAGATTGGCTTTTTATCATGGAGGCGGAAAAAGCTTTGTTGAATCCGCAATAGCCAATCCACATGCTGCAAAAGCATCAGAGGGGGAATTAGGTAGCAAGGGCATGTATTATTGGAAGGATGACGAAAATGCAGCTTTAATCTCAGCGGTGATTTACAACGCGGCTAAAGATTGGGCTGTGATGAAAATTGATGTAAAAAAGGAAGTGTACGACGCGAATCAAAATGCAATTAAGTCACTTGTATTCGCAAGTGATAGCGTTGCGCCGGTAAAGACTATAAACGGAACGAATAAGCGGGTATTAGGTGTTCATTATCGATTTATCCAAAACAATCTTGAAACGAAATTGAGTGATGCCAAGCCTGACAATAGTACAGAGGGTGTACTAGCAGATGAATATAAAAATATGACCGGACGCGAATTTCTTGATAGTTTTGATTTGATAATTTCACCGACCAAAGCCGATGCTTATATTCATAAAATGAAACAAGCCAGAGCAAACGATACGGCACTAACAAATATAATCTACGGTGAAGCCGGTGACGGAACTAAAAATACTTTCACCAAAACTTGGGAAGGGAAAATAACCGATGTAGGTCATCAGGCAACATTAGTGAATATGGGGTTGTCCAAAAAAAATGAAGTGCCTGATGTTATCCAGGGGCTGAATGGTAAAAAAGGAACGGTAGTAACTAAAAGCTAACTCCTGCACACAGAAGTTTATACCATTCAATTATCAATTTTAACGATTTTGCTCCAATCTAGTTGGCTCATGACTACAACTTTCCACATTCAATGTAGTCGGGCCAATTGCGCTGGCTGGTGCATCCATGCTGGAGTGTTGCCAGTTGAGCCAGTTGGCAAAACCAAAACCTATAACGAAAAGCAATGCAATCCAGAAGTTTTGTTTTGCGGTGAATTCGCGATCACAACGTAGTTCTACCAGATGGACGATTAGTTGTAGGAATATTGAGATAAACGAAATAATAATAATTTTCCCGAGGAAAGTGCCGTAAGGAAGCTTGGGGATTGAATCGGTGATAAAGAAGTTGAAAGCGTAGACGGTTAGCATCAGCGTGCTGATCAGTGATAATTGAGTTGCGCCATCTTTTACAAAGAAAATGCTCCAGGCACACAGCATAATGACGGTGAGCGGCAAAAAGATCTGTAGTAAAAAATATCCCGGGATGCGCTCAACCGTTAAGGTAAATGCGAACTGGGTAAATTTTTTCTCTGCTGTACTGTCTGCTAGATATTGATATTCCGCCTCACCGATTTGGCAAGCCCGTTTGGTGGCATGCCATTCCAGCATTGGCCATGAGCTAAGTTCTGTTGGGTAAACCCGGCTCTGTTCAGAAAAACGAACTTTGGATGCTGAATAGGAAAAAGGTTCAATCATTATCTGCAGCTGTTGCGTATCGAATGGAAACTTGCGGAAGTTCATCGAAGACTGCAAGGTTGCATTAAAACGCTCGTTGTAAAAAACACGCCCATCTTTGTAGATAACCAGTCTTTTATTGGAAACATCTTTAACACCTAACACATTGATTATTTCCAGTGATGGCATCCACACGTGCTCATGCCAATCATCAACGTGACCATCCTCTAGCGTTATCGAGTCTTTTCCTTCTGGTACTAATTCGCCTGCGCGAGGATCTAACCAATTTGCACCCAGATAAGCATCGACATTAAAACTTTCGTCGACTGGGCGTATGTCGTAAATTTTATTGATGTTGAGCGTCAGACGCACATCGATAGGTAAGTCTTTAACCGGTTCCTGCACAGGAATAGCGATGGTCTCGTTATCGCCGATAATGACAGGATCTGGAGTAGCGCTTTTGCGGCTACTAACATCCGCTGCTGCAGATGTTGCGCACAGGCAAAAAAGCGTAAGAAGCAGGAATAGCTTATTCATAATGATGTTCTTGTTTCAGATGCTTAACAAAGCGGTCAATTATTGTTGTAGTGACTTGTTTAAGGATAATGATATGGCTGAGTGTGCCCTGCACTGTGTCTTCACTCGCCAATGAGAACAAATCGATAATGTTTTTACTTGGTTGGGTAAAACAAATCATGGGAGCAAGATAGTTTGGGGCAAAAACCTGAAAAGGTTTTTCGTCGATCCACAAGCGCCCTTCCAATTTTTTTAACTCTGTGTAAGCGTAATTCACCATCGTTTGTAAGGCTTTGACTTCTAGCAGATGTTCTGCATGAGTCTTGGTGGCGAAGTAATGCCACGCGTGTACGCAGGCGAGTCCGCTGCGCGAGCCGGAAAAAGTGGAGTCCGGTGAGCCGATATATTTTGGATGCACCGGGGGTTGCAAGCGGAATTGCCCGCGGGTGAGATAAACCCCAAAAGGAAAAGGTGCACCAATCCATTTATAAGGGCTTGCGCAAATGGAGCTGACTTGTGGAATACGGAAATCAAAGTGGGGAAAATTTTCAGCTTGTAATTCAAATGGCCAGTCGCCACTTTTTTGGCATTGTTCGATCCAGGGCAAGGTATTACCGCAGATGGCTGCATCGACATGAATCCAATAATTACGTGCAGAGCAATCATTAAAAATCTGTGGTAAACGCGCTACAATTTTTTCAATCGGATCAAATCCGCCTTTAAAGGTGGTGCCCATATTGAGTGCAAAAATAAGCGGATGGCCCTGCGCAAATAACAACTCAGCCCAATGCACTAATTCATCAATTGCAATCGCACCCGTGACATCCGAGCCAATAAAATCCGGTGCGCGTTTTTCCTGTGCGTCGCGATAGCTAAAACTTGAGGGTAAAGCAATTCCTAAAATATGCGCTGCTTTGGCAACAGAGTAGTGAGTCTCGCGGCTGGTCAATAAAACGGGCGGTAGTTGTTTGCGCGCAGGCGCATCGTGTTGCGCCTCGGCAAACCAGGGCGTTCCACCGGTTAGATAATCGCGCGCATTCCACAGGCCAAATAAATTTCCTTCGGTTGAACCCATGGTAGTGACGTAGCCCCAATAAGAACCGGCGCTGTTGGGAGTATCGGGATTCGGGGCATTCCAATGGCGTGCATAAAAATCCAGCACCGCTTGCTCTTGCGCTTTGGCATTTACGCGAAAATTGCCTTCGGTATAGGCATCGCCCAAATTCAAAAGATTAAGATTCAATAGCGGATAAAGTGCGGGATCAAATTGCACATGTTGGCTGGTTTGGTAACCGAGAAAATTTTCAGCGAGTTGGGTCGTTTTTTGGATAAAGTCATCAAGCTGTTGCTGATGATTCTCTGGTGAGAGTGAGTGAGCGTCGGGCATAGCCAATCCAGGGGAATATGTTTTTAATTGTTGTGCCTCCCTGCCATTACCTCGTTTGAGGGCGGCATGCTAACAACAAAAAACTGGATTGGCTATTTCAGTTTATTACGGCTGTTTTATTTTTTTATGGTCAGTATTTAAGAATGTTTTAAGCGACACACATTTATAAATTCGGTGCGTTTTACTTTTGGATTCCCTTGCCCGTTGCGGTCCAATAAATTCCACCCATCAAATGATTGAGATAGTTGGGATCTTTATACATTTCCACGTTATGACCCAGTGCTGTAACAAATACTCGGCCACCGTCATGTTGGTGATACCAACTAACCGGATGATCTTTTCCCATTCCTGTAGCAGTTTGCCCCGGCCATATTTTGGTGGGATCGTAACTATTTTCATCCACAGCTAACACCGGGTTGATTTTTACTTTATGCGGATTGGTGAGTTCGTACCATTCATCGCTCCAGATCCATTTTTCTGGCAAGCCAAAGGTTGCGGGGAATTTTTTATCCGCAACATTAACTACTGCGGTTTGTAACATCGGATGGATTTTAAATGAGCGCCCTACTAATTGTTCATACCAGGGCCAGCTACCCGCTGTGGTAATGATCGCGCGATGGACCACAAGTGCGTTACCACCGGTGCGAATGTAATTTTCAAATTGTTTGCGCTGTTGTTCGTTGAGTTCATCACCGGGTGTATTTAAAAACATCACCGCCGCGTATTGTTTTAGATCGCCCTCAAATACCTGTGGCTGGTTCGTCCAAGTAAATTCAAACGCGTGCAGTTTTGCGAGCTTTTCCAAACTCTCGCGCGCGACAGGAATATATTCGTAGTGATATTTGTTCGGTACGGCAAACACGAGCAATTTGAATTGGCTGTCTGCCTGAGCAATGGAGGTGCACAGGCACAGATAGGAAAGTGTCAAAAGAATGAATTTTTTCATTGAGCTGGCTGTCTTGTTTGTTATTCGTTCAGGCAGCTTTGCGTATTTTAAATTGGCCGGCAAGTCTATTTAACTAAATTTACCCAGATCAAAAAGGAAATTGTTTAGATAACCTCAATCGCATTGGGAAATGTTTTTTTACCGGTTTTGTAACGCTTCAGTGCGTTGGGTTCGGTGAAGACTTCAATCAGTGCTGTATTAAAATCATAGATGCGTGCGTCGCGCCCCGTCTGCTCTGCTGCTGCTTCAAAACCCTGGGTATGCGCATCGGCGTAAATAGCGACATCTTCGATCATGCCGGTTGCGATTTCCATGTTGTGCGGGTCATTGTGGGATTGCTCGCAAGCATTGGCATCGGTGGAGTGGAAATTGCGGCAGCGAAATGGGCGCACGGGATAAATGCTGCATTGATTATCTTGCAAGAGCGCGCATTTTAAATTGGTTGTCAGGTGCTGCTCAGGGGTAATGCTGCGGATAATCGCAGCGTTGGCTTTTGCTTCAGCCAGTACCGTCTCGATTTTTTCGGCGGTAAATGTTTTACCCATGTAATCGCGGATCAATAACATCTCATGCGCGCGCGCTTCTACTTTGTAATGACAACAAAATGCGCAACCTGCTTTGCAGGCTGGCTTGGTGGTTGAGTCATTAATCGCCTTGGCAATCAGATTGTCATAGCGCTCGTAGGATTTTTTTAATGCCACTAACGAATCCTTTCCCGTTGCAATCTGGGATGCGGATTTTTGGTATTCGCTGAGCGCGGCGGATTGGAATATATCGGACATAATAAACAACGTGTTTGTAGTTATACCAATCCTAGTTGGATGGCTTTGCGTGTAGCTTCAGCACGCGAATTAACTTCCAGTTTTTGGTAGACATTTTTTAAATAGCTTGCCGCTGTATTGTAAGTAATACCTAACTCACCAGCAGCGCGCTGGACACTGTAGCCCCGTGCTACCAGCCCTAAAAGTTCATGCTCACGGGGTGTAAGATCTGATTCTTGTGCAGATGGTCTGAAGGTTTGCAAAATCCGTTGCGCGATACCAGCAGATAACGGTGGTTTACCTTCGAGAATTCCAGCGAGTGCGCTATTAAAAACATCTCCCGCATCATCCTTTAATAAATAACCTTTGGCTCCCAGCCGCAGTGCTTCAAAAAGATGTTCGTCATCGTCAAAAATAGTAGTAATCACAACCCACACTTTTTCATTGATAGCGCGGTGCAGTAATAAATTGCTACCGCGCCCGTCAGGTAAACCCAGATCAAGCAAAATAATATCAGGTAATAAATCATTAACCTGCTGTATAGCAGAAGCTAAGGTAGCGGCAGTCCTTACCTGAATATCAGGAAATACCGCTTGTAAAGACCTGGTCATGGATTCAGCCATAGATTCTATGTCTTCTACAACCAGAGCTGATTTCACCAGTAACCTCGCGTATTAATTTTTGGTTATAACATTTGGTTTTGCAATCTGTTTATGCTTGACGCGATTATAGTCTATGGGGATTATGACTGCTTGGGATTTTCTTAATGGAATGGTGTTAATAAAAATATGTTAAATAATCAATCACCTTATGCGCTGGTTTCATTTTCGGTAGTATTTTGCTCCACCGTTGCATTGGCATGTCTTTATCTTGCATTGCATTCTCCATGGCTTGGATTAACAATCCAATACAATGCGGGTATAGAAAAATGGCAACTTGTCGCTGTGCACCAGAGCAGTGTCAATCGCCATTCCATTGAAAACTATTTAAAAGAAAATAATTTGCAATTACCGCTTAACCTGAAAATCCTCCAGGCGGGTAGAGAACAAATCGCTTTATCCGAATCTCTTTTTATGGAAGAGCCGGATATACTGCCTAGTTACCTGCAATTTAATACTCTGATGCAGGAACAGCAGCAATTGTTTTTGGCGAGCAAAGATAATCAGCTTGCATTGGTTGGCGAAGACGGAGCTCATATCGCACTGCAAACGACCAACCGACCTATCGATAACCTTCCTGGTCTATTCTGGTTTCAACTATTCGTCGGTGTTGGCGGTGCATTGACGGGGGCTTTGGTATGGGCTTCACGGCGTAATGACACAGCGGCAATTCTTTATGCTTTGACGGGAGTGGGCTATTTGATTTTTGCTCCTGCGGCTGCAATTTACAGTACGCGTGAACTCATTATTGATGGTGAATTATTTCGCATGCTGTCAGCAATAAATCACTTTGGCGCTCTATTTTTTACTGCATCACTTACTTCTTTATTGTGGACTTATCCAATCCAGTTGGGCAGTTTCCGTATTCCTTTATTACTTTACATTGCAGCACTTACTGCGTGGGTTACTAATCTTTCGCAGTGGGTTTCACCTGCAGTGATGCATCTTGCCGTGTTGGGAATTTTCTCCATCAGTTTTATTTTTGCGACTATCCAATGGCGAAAAACACGTATTGATCCTCGCGGTCGTGCTGCGCTTCGCTGGTTCCTTTTGTCGATTTATACTGCAACAGGTTTATTTGCCGGGTTCATTATTATCCCAGCTGCATTACATATCCAACAGCCAGCACCGCAAGGATTAATGTTTGGTGCGTTTTTAATTATGTATTGGGGGTTGGCGCTTGGCATTGTTAAATATCGTTTATTTCAATTAGAGCAGTGGTGGTACTCCATCACCGGATGGTTTGTTAGCGGTTTATTTATTGTTGTTTTTGATGTGTTACTGGTGAGTGGCTTGGCATTGCCACAAGATGTGGCGCTACCGCTTGCTTTGGCTATTGCAGGCTGGGTTTATTTTCCTTTGCGTCAATCAGTGTGGAAGCGTGTTGGGAAACAAAAAATCCCTTCAGTTGATAGCTGGATTGGAAATGTTTTACCGTTGTTGATCGATAAGGAGGCAGGTGATTCCATTAAGAGTGGCAGTGATCGCTGGATTGATATTTTACGTGCAATATGGCGAACGCCCCATGTAGATATCTGTTCCGGATCATTAAGTTCGCCAACTATTACTAATGATGGTTTGCGCCTGTTGGTACCTTCTTATCCTTCTAATCAATCCCATCATTTTTGTGTAGATCTTCCGGATGCAGGTGCTCGCTTATTTACCACTGCAGATATTCAAACGGTAAAACATGTACAACAAATAGTGGGCTTGGCGCTTGAACGTATTGATGCGCGCAATCAAGGTGTGCAGCTGGAACGGGATCGAATCAGGCGTGATATGCACGATGATCTGGGCGCGAGCTTGCTCTCACTTTTGCATGCAAGCTCAGCCGAAACTAAACCCTTGGTCAGCAATGCCATTGCGGAAATGCGCCGACTGGTTTCCACTCTGGATCAATCCCCTATTACCAAACAAGTAGCGTTGGTAAATTGGCGGCGTGAAATAGAAAAGCGCTGCCAATTGGCTGGTTTAACTCTTATATGGAAAGATGATCAGGAAACCTTACCAGAAATATTATCCGCTCGACGTTACAGTAATTTGTCGCGGATATTGCGCGAGGCAGTTAGCAATGTACTGAAGTATGCATCGCCACGCGAGTTAGAACTAGTGATTAGTGGAAATAGCATCCTGTTGAGCAATCCAGTTGTTGCCGAAGGTGGCTCGGGCGAGGGGTTTGGACAACGCATAATGCAAGAGCGAGCCACAGAAATTGGAGTAACACTGACGCAGTCATTCTCGGGTGTCTCTCATTCAATGCTCATTATCATCCCCCCTGAATAGGGGTGGTAAAAAATCAGGCGCTGCATGATGCTGATTGGCTCACTCAATCGCTAAATAGGAAAATGCATCATGAGAGTAAATATCAGTCCTGTAGCTGGAATTATTGTGGGTCTATTACTGGTTGGATGTGGCAGTGATGACAACAAGAAAAAGCCAACCAGCTCTTTCAGTAGTTCTGTTTCATCAGCTGCGGCCAGTAGCATTGCGCCTTCGAGTACAGCTCCCTCCAGTACAGCACCATCAAGTGTTGCTGCTAGCAGCATAGCAGCGTCCAGTATTCCAGTTAGCTCTGTACCCGCCAGTTCCAGCGAAGCCAATTCATCTGCAGGAGGAGTACCTGCGTCAAGCAGCGGTATATCCTCAGTTCCGGCTAGTTCTGCCGCTGCAAGCAGCGTAGCGAATGTCACTTTAACGGGTACAGCGGCAGTAGGTGCGGCTATTGTTAATGGTACAGTTATCGCAAAATGTGCAAACGGTAGCGGGTTTACCCAAACCGTAACCACCAATGCTCAGGGTGCGTTTTCAGGAAGTTTGCCATTGGCGTCGCTTCCTTGTGCACTACAAATCGCAGGTGGTACTCCGGTGGTAACCTTGCATAGCTATGCATTAACCTCAGGAACTGTGAATATCACTCCACTGACAGATTTATTAATCGCGAGTGCGTCCACACAACTTCCTTCAGCCTGGTTTCAAAGCACTAGTTGGCAAATTGACAGTACCCAGTTACAGGCTGCGCAAAACAATTTGAAAACTGTCTTGACCAATGCAACCTACAGTTTACCTGCAGGTAATTTTGATCCCTTCACTATTAGCTTCCAAATTGGTGACGCTTGGGATCAATTATTAGATCAGTTACAAGCGGCCATAGATTCATCTAGCACCCTTTCGAGTTACGCCGATTTATTAAATTTGGTGAAGGACGGTAATTTCAATGCGATTCCACCAAAAGCGACAGGTGGTGGAAGTGGTACTGGTAATGCGGCGTCTTGCTTTAATCCCGATGTAGTGAAACAAGGTACCCATATAGTATTGAACTACAAAACTACGGATGGTGGTTCTACTGCTATGGTGAATTTTTCCTCTGATATAGAAGTTAAAGGCAGCGCAACATTCAATGGCAAATCCGCGGTTGAGTCTGCGAGCACGACACAAGCGACAGGCGATGCGCCTTCTACTTCGACAACCAAAAGTTATTTGAAAGTTGATAACAACACAAAACGTTTTAGCTATTACGGCAGTATTGTCGAGACTACCGCACCTATAGCTTCCAGTAGCGAGCTCACAATTACACCTGAGCGCATCGAGCGTTTTGATTTAGCTGCGGGTGAAAGCTATACCCAAAGTTACTCTATTGGGACAAAGACAGTAGTAATGGGGTTCCCGGTTACAGTAACCAGTGAACATGAAAGTACAGTCACCTTTAAAGGCACTGAATCAGTTACTGTGCCTGCTGGTACATTTAACACTTGCCGTTTTGAGACTAGTACGAAGACCACAGCATCTGGAGCCACCAGTACCGGTGTATCTACCACCTGGATTACAGTGAACACCGGTGTTTCTGTACGTACTGAGGCTGATGGTGATGTCACAGAACTAGTTTCTGGGACCATTAATGGAAACGCAATTAAATAAATTATTTCTTAATAAAAACCCCCGGATAGAGTGATCTGTCCGGGGGTTTTTATATTAGGGCTATCTCACTATCTAAAATTTATTGGAATTATTAATGGTGACGTTGGAGTTCCTTACGCGCTTGGACCACTATCTGCTTGGCGGCGGTTAATGCCAATGAGGCCATGATCACCGCAACAATTAAATCCGGCCAAGCCGTACCGGTGCCGAATACGCCGATAGCGGCGAGGACGACGGCAATGTTGCCCAGTGCATCGTTGCGGGTACACAGCCACACGCTACGCATATTGCTGTCGCCGTTGCGGTAGGCATACAGCAACCAGGCCACACCGAGGTTGGCGGCGAGTGCGAGCAGACCAATGACGCTCATGGTTTGGGCATCGGGCACCACACCGACAATTGCGTTCCACACGGCATGCACCAACACAATAATTCCGAACAGCGCCATACAGGCGGCTTTAAAAAGCGATGCAGTTGCGCGCGCCCTGACACTCATCGCCAACACCCAGAGGCTGATGCCGTAGTTGGCAGCGTCACCCAGGAAGTCGATAGAGTCGGCAAGCAGAGAAACAGAATTCACTTGCAGGCTGAAAATAATTTCAACCACAAACATCGCGAAATTCACGATTAATGCAATCCACAAAATACGACGATATTTGGGATCGGGTTTGCTTGACGGTTCGTGATCGTGACTACAGCAACTTGCACTCATGGTCTGCTCCTGTATTTACAAATTTGCTTCAAATTGGATTTTTTGTCCATTTACCAAGCGATCACTTTCAATCGTCAATAAAGGTTGTACTCCGCCGCTATCAATATCAACCGTGAGCGATTGATCGGGTAGCAAACCTTTTAGCGACTGTTGCGCGCGCACGCCGTTGATCGTAACAAACGCATCGTAATAAATAGGTGCGATACCGCGATTAGTGACGGTAATGCGCGAATGCGAAAGTGATGCTTTGAATTCAGTGATATGGAATTTATAACCATTTGCCATACCCGCTTGTTTAATTCGCTCATTGGATTGATATTCGGGTTGGTCATTGCCGATCATGTAGGTGATGAAAAATTGTTTGCTCAATGTTTCATAAGTGCGGCCATACATCCCGGCAACATTGAGCGCGTTCTTTTGGTCGAAATCAGAGTAGTAACTCAGCTCGCCACCGTGAGGTGAGTGTTTATAACGCTGCGTATAACCAAATACAGTCCACATACTTTTGTTGTAATCGGCGTGATCCTTGTGCATAAACGAATCATCAAAATTGCCAAATTGCAGCGCTAGTAAACTTGCATCTGTAGCGATAGGTGAATTGTCGCTATCTCCTGCATCAATCGAGATACTCCATTGTAATTCAGTGAATACCTGATCAAGATGTTGCAAAAAAGTTTTCTGGTAAGCCTTGGATGGAAAGTTTACGCCCAAATTTTCACCTGGCTCATAAATATGGTACTCGCCCCACAAACCAAAGCCAGCTTGTACAAATGCGATGCGCGGATCATGGTCATAGCGGGCTGCAAATGCAGTGTAAAAATCGAGTGTGGCTTGTTGTAATTTTGTATTAGACCAATCCGGAAAATGCGTTAATTGCCCTTCAGTCATACCGGTTGTTTCATGATAATCAGAGCGAGCTTTTATATAGGAAGGCACAGCGGTTTCGCGACCGGGATAAACATAGTACCAACGCAAAATCGCCTGGTTACCACGCGCGCGAATCTGCTCCAATAAATTATCGACGGCATTCCAGTTGTAGATGTTATCGCCAGTAACCACATCACTCGGACGCACGTACGCGTATTCAAGCTGGATATATTGGTCATCGGTTTTTAATGCGGTTCCATTATACGACTCAGCCCACAACACAATTCCGGTCATCGGCTGAACTTTAGTAATTTTGCTTTGTAGTGGGATATTTACCAAGTTATCTGCTGAGGAACCAACACTGGATTTTGATTGCGACGATAAAGATGCGAAGCTGCTTACCAAGCTCGATGACGAGCTATGCGCAGAACTTACAGACGCAGATGAAACGCTGATGCTAGTCGCTATTGATGATTGTCCGCTGCTGGACGCCACCGGTGTTGAAGTGTTTGATGATGGCGATGACCCTGACGAAGAGCCACCACCGCCACAAGCGGTGAGAAAAGTTATAAAAAACACGCAAACTATCTTAAGTTTGTATTTTGTTAGACTCATAAAATTTCCCACCACTTTTAACAGTTACAGATTAGCTTTTCTTGCGATGCACCAGCGCATACAACACTGGTAATACCAACAAGGTTAGCAGTGTGGAGGAGATAATTCCGTCGATTACTACCGCAATGCCTGAATAGCGCAATAAGCCAACATCGGCGGACATGGATAAACGCATGCCTCCCAGCCAGAGTGCAAGGGGCGCGCCGGTAAAAATTCTCAGCGCATGTGGCGAAGTGCGAGCTCCTTGAGCATTGCAGTAATAGTAAAAATGTAGTTCCATTAAATAAAAACCCCCGGCTTTGGCCGGGGGGTTAACAGCGATTTGTGCACCGAAGGGATTTAAATTTATTATTACTCGTCTAAATAAGCTTTGGTGAACAACCATTTGCCATTCACGTACTCAAAGACCAGCTGTTCTATCTGGTACTCTTCACCTTCCTTCGCATCTGATATAAGCTGAGTATTGTCAACAATTTCCCTCATGCTGGTTTCAATCAAGCTATCATCATCATGTGGTAAATAAGTCTTTTGTTGCATAAGCCGGCTAAACACATCTTTGAAATCATCCTTTTTAAAATATTCAGTAGGCATTGAATCATCAGGCCCCCTTATCTCAAGAGGAAATTTCGTAAATTTTTCAAGACTTTTATAATCATTATGGATAGCCGCAGCCCTAAATTCCATCCAAAATATTTGAAAGGAATTATCAGATTTTCCAGACGCGCACCCGGATGAAATAATTAATATAAAAAATGATATTGCTCTTAAAAATGAATTCATACAGTTACCTCAGATTTTTTGGGCCATCGATAACCTCTCAATGTCCAACTGCTTTTTGGATAGAATGTAGTCCTCACTCGGTTACTTTGATTTCCACCTAGCAGCTCGTAATGAGTTGCGGTTTCTTGTATGAGAAATCCAACATGATTTCCAGAGCTTGTTAGGCTTGAGTTGGCTGCGTTCGAGTTACGGATTATCGTGATGGCGCCATTTTTCGCCGAAGATTTTTCACCCCAGGCTAACCAACTGGCTGCTGCCGCCGAGTTAGTGCCTTGCATACCAGCTTCTTTTATTACCCAATTAACAAACGATGAGCACCATGGTGTTTCGTCAGATTTGGATTTTAATGTTGTAGATGCATGATACTTAATAATGCGAGGATTACTCCCCTTCCCACCAACCTCTTTTTGTCCAATTTCTTTGTTCGCAATTTTCATCCAACTGCTATTCAACACAATAACCGGGTTGATAGCTTGCGGCGATGCCTTTGTTATACCAGAGTTTTTATTACTTTCTTTGAAACCTAGGGCTTTCCATGTTTTGGGACCAACAACGCCATCGATACCCAAGCCTTTTTCAGCTTGAAAGCGCTTTACCGCCTCATTTGTCGCTCGACCGAAGTCACCATCAATTTTAAGAGCAGGATTTAAAAGGAGAGTGGTATTGAGTAGTTCTTGCAATTTTTTAACATCAGGCCCTTTACTGCCTGTCCGCAGGATATTAGTCATATGACTTCCTTATCAAGAATTTAATCAGAGTGGGAGACGAACAAGTTGGCATTAAATACCGCATCCATGTTACTTCTAACATGGATGCGGGAGCTTACTAGTTTCCCGATGAAGAATAAATTACTTACTGAATTTTCGAACCGATTTTTTTTGTCCGTGAACCAGCCCATACAATACTGGCAATATCACCAGCGTTAATAATGTGGAAGAAATAATTCCGCCGATTACTACCGTTGCGAGTGGTCGCTGTACTTCTGCGCCAATCCCTACATTAAATGCCATGGGCACAAAGCCCAAACTGGCAACCAATGCGGTCATTAATACCGGGCGCAAGCGTGTTAATGCACCCTCGATAATAGCGTTAATTAAATCGCCGGATTGGTGATAAAGCTGGCGGATGAACGCGAGCATTACCAAGCCATTTAATACCGCAATTCCTGATAGCGCAATAAAGCCGACACCGGCGGACATGGACAGTGGCATATCGCGTAACCAGAGTGCGAGTACGCCACCAGTTAGCGCGAGCGGTACGCCGGTAAAAATAATTAGTGCATCTTTTAGTGAGCCGAAAGCCATCACTAAGAGTGCAATCACCATTAACAACGTGAGTGGTACTACGATTGCCAAACGTTTACTCGCGGATTCAAGCTGCTCAAAGGTGCCGCCGTAATCCAGCCAATAACCGGCGGGTAATTTCACTTGCTGGTTGATTTTCGTTTGCACATCGCTGACAAACGAACCCAGATCGCGGCCACGCACATTAGCGGTGACGATGATTTGGCGCTTGCCATTTTCACGACTGATTTGATTGGGCGCGGGCGCTAATTCAATAGTGGCAACTTCGTTGAGCGGTACAAAACCCGGCTCACCTTCAGTGGGAATTGGCAGGCGTTCCAGTGCCAGTAAATCGGTGCGCAACTTTTCCGGCAAGCGCACTACAATTTCAAAGCGACGATCCCCTTCATACATCAAACCAGCATTTTCTCCCGCTATTGCAGCGGCGATAAAATCCTGCACTTGATCCACACTTAATCCATAAGCGGCAAGTTGGCGACGTTTGGGTGTGATGGTTAGCACCGGTAAACCTGTGACTTGTTCCATACGCGCATCGGCTGCGCCGGGAATTTTTTCCAGCACTTCCAGAATTTCTGCGGCGGATTTTTGTAATTGTTCGAGATCATCGCCCACCACTTTAATACCGAGATCTGAACGCACTCCGGAAATTAATTCGTTAAAACGCATTTGGATCGGTTGGGTGAATTCATAATTGTTGCCCGGTAATTCGCGCACCGCCTCTTCAATGGCGTCGACCAAATCCTGTTTGGGGCGTTTGGGATCTGGCCATTGGTCGCGTGGTTTGAGGATCACAAAATTGTCGGCCACAGAGGGCGGCATGGGGTCGGTTGCAACATCGGCAGTACCGATTTTGGCAAACACTTTTTCTACTTCCGGAAATTCTTTAATGCGATTTTCCAGCAAGCTTTGCAATGCCACTGCTTGATCCAAACCGGTACCGGGAATACGCAAGGCGTGCAGTGCAATATCGCCTTCGTCTAATTGCGGAATAAATTCTGAACCCAAACGCGTTGAAAGCCACAAGCAACCGATCACCAACAATACTGCTGTGCCGAGAATCGCCGCTTTGTAATTCAATGCGGAAACCAGTAGCGGTTGGTAGCGCTCTTTCGTCCAGCGCATTACGCGATTTTCATGCTCGGCAATTTTGCCGTTCATCAATAGCGCGATAGCCGCCGGCACAAACGTCATCGATAAAATCAGCGCTGAGGTCAATGCGATCACGACGGTAATTGCCATAGGATGGAACATTTTTCCTTCCACACCGGTGAGTGTGAAAATCGGCAAGTACACGAGGGTGATAATGCCTACACCAAACAAGCTCGGACGGATGACTTCAGCGGTCGCATCGTAAGCGAGTTGCAAGCGCGCTTTTAAATCCAGCGTTTGTGTTGGGCTTAAGCCACGTTGTGCTTCACCCAATCGGCGAATACAGTTTTCAACAATAATCACGGCGCCGTCCACAATCAAACCGAAATCGAGCGCGCCCAAACTCATTAAATTTGCAGACACTCCCGCTTCTACCATACCGGTGATGGTCATTAACATGCTGATGGGAATAACAGCAGCGGTAATCAATGCTGCACGCAAATTGCCGAGCAATAAAAATAAAACGGCGATTACCAGCAATGCACCTTCAAGCAGGTTTTTTTGCACAGTGTCGATGGTTTTATCAACCAATTGCGTGCGGTCATATACGGCGGTTGCAGTGACACCTTCCGGCAGCGAGCGATTAATTTCTTCCAGTTTGATCGCCAGTGCGCGTGCGACAGTGCGTGAGTTTTCGCCCATCAACATCATCGCGGTGCCCAACACAGTTTCTTCGCCGTTTTGGGTTGCAGCACCGGTGCGCAATTCTTTGCCAATCGCCACTTGTGCAAGATCACTGATGCGAACTTTTACTCCGGTGCGATTGCTGACAATCACATTTTCAATATCGTTGGTGCTCTGTAATTGTCCCGGTGTGCGCACTAACAATTGTTGGCCGTTGCGCTCGATATAACCTGCACCGAGATTATTGTTATTGGCGTTGAGCGCCCTAACAACATCTTCGAAGCTGAGTTTCCATTGCAATAATTTCACCGGATCGGGTGTGATGTGATATTGCCGCGTGTAACCACCAATCGCGTTAATTTCAATCACACCTTTCACTTGCATTAATTGCGGACGAATTACCCAGTCCTGCAATTCGCGCAATGCCATCGCATCGAATTTCTTTGTATCTTTTGCTTCCACCGTATACATAAAAATTTCACCGAGACCGGTAGCGATGGGCCCCATGGTGGGTGAAATATTTTCCGGCAGCGACGATTTGATTTGGCTGATGCGTTCGCTAATTAAATTGCGCGCAAAATAAATATCCGTGCCCTCTTCAAACACGACTGTCACTTGCGAGAGACCGTAACGTGAAATCGAACGGGTATAAGACAGTTTTGGTAAACCGGCGAGCGCAGTTTCCACCGTATAGGTGATGCGCTGTTCTGTTTCCAATGGCGAGTAACCGGGTGCTTCGGTATTGATTTGCACCTGGACGTTGGTGATATCGGGCACTGCATCAATGGGCAGTCGCTGGTAATTCCACAGGCCGAGAATAATCAGCGCCGCCACACCGGCGAGCACCAGCCAGCGCCGCGCGATGGCAGTGTGCAGGATTGAGTCAATCATAGTGGCAATCTCCTGTCCTTAGTGGTCATGGCTCGCCCCGGATTTCTCCAGGTCGGCTTTCAGGACATAGGCGTTTTCCACTACGTATTCGTCGCCCGAATTCAGGCCGCTAATGACTTCGGTGTAAATGCCATCGCTGCGCCCCAATTCCAGTGGGCGGATCTCGTAGGTGGTTCCGACTTTGATAAACACCACCTGCCAATCGCGAAAGCTTTGCAGCGCGCGATTTTCAATCCGCACCGCCACCGGTGTTTCCGCAATGCTTACCCAACCTTCCACCGCTTGATTGGGCACCCAATTGCCCGCGCTGTTATCGACCGGCGCGTGAACTTCCAGTGTGGGTGTATCGCCATAGCGCGGGGTGATGTATTCAATTTTGGTGTGTGCCTCCTGATCATTGCCGTAGATCACAATCGCCTGGCCGTTTTTGACTTTGGCGGCATCGGTGGGGAACGCCTGCAGGTGCAATTCAAGAACGCGTTCATCAAGGATGCTGAACAGCACCCGATCCGCGCTGAATTCACCGGCATTCGCATGGCGTTCTACGACTGTGCCATCAATTGGCGACAGCAGCGGATATTCGCGTAGGCTTTCATTGGATTCGACTGTCGCCAACACGTCACCAGCTTTAACGCGCATGCCGATAGTGGGTTTGACCGAGCGAATCAGGCCGGGGTAGCGCGCTTGTATATGGCTCAGGCGCAGCGGGTCAGCAACTATATTGCCGTAGAGTTTGATGCGTTCCTGTAGCACACCTTCACCGGCAATGGCTGTTGTTAAACCCGATGCTTGCGCCAGTTTGGCGGGTAATTGCAGGCGGCCTTCGTAGGAATCGAAATCCCAGTGATAGCGCTGCTTGCCGTGGACGGCGGTGACGCTGACATCAAAGGAATGAGGTTCTTTCACTACACCCTGTCCACGCAAAAAATCCTGCTGTGGAGCAAAGCGGAAAGTGTCTGTTTTACCGCCTAGACGGGAGAGTTTTACCTCCAGTTTCCAGTCGCCGGGTTTGATGGGCTTGCCACCCAGCGTTGCCCAGGCGCGGTATTCGGGCGGTACGTCTTGTTCAAAGATCGCCAATTCCACGATGAAATCACCCTTCTCCAATAGGCGGCCATTGTGCGGGCCTTTTTCAACTTCGGCTTCTTCGTGTTCTTCTTCGCCGTGACCATGGTCGTGATCGCTATGGGCCAGTAATGGGTTAGCAGCGCAGAGGGTTAGTGCGAGTAATAAGGTTTTTACAAAAAGATTCATTGGATCACCTCGGTAGCGGCTGGCTGGCTAGAAGCAGTCAATCGCTGCAGTTCAATATGGGTTTCGTGGGCGCGCAGGGCAGCGCTGATCAGTTCGGCACGGGTATCCAGCAGTTCGCGCTGGGCCATCGCCAATTCGAGCGAGCTGTAACGCCCCTGCTCAAAGGCGTTAGCAGTAGCGCGGCTGGCGTCCTGCATCAGCGGCAAAATGCGCTCGCGCAGGCTTTGGACTTCGCTCCAGGCTTGCTGGTGGGCAACAAACGTTTGGTTCAAGCGGATTTCGAGGCGGGATTTGGCGGTATCTTCGGCGAACTGCGCAGCATCTTGCTCGGCGCGCGCGGTTGCTATGGCTCCACTTGCACGTTTGCCACTTGCCAGCGGAACGCTTAAACCGAGAACCAGTGCTGCGTCTTTACTCTCCTGTATCTGGCGCACACCGGCATTCCAACCTAGCGCTAACTTGCCCTCGGTTTCGGCTTTGCGAAGCTCGGCAGCGCGCAGGCGGGTTTCATCGCCCAGCAATGCCAAATCCGGGTTTTGGGCGAGGCGGGCTTTCCAGCTGGTGAGACTTTCTGGGTTAGTAAGCACAAACAAATCACCGCGTGCGTGGGTGAAGTCGGGAGTGGGATCGGCCCAGTAAGCACTCAATTGCAAGGCTTCTTCATGGGCTTGCTGGCGAGCTTTTTCCAGTGCGATGCCAGTGCGGGCATGTGCCGCGCGGGCGCGCATCAATTCCGCTTGCGGGGTGCTGCCAGCTTGCACGCGCTTGACCAGGCTATCGACCAGATTCTGCGCCAGTTGCTGCGCCTCCTCTTCCAAGCGCACCTGTTCCTGCGCCGCTAGCAAAGCGATAAAGCGATAGTTCACCGCCGCGACCAGATCCAGCACAGCCACGCGCTGTTCGTTCGCAAGCTGCTGCTGGCGGGCGGTTGTCACCGCGAGGCGGCTATCACGTTGGCCGCCGAGTTCAATAATCGAGGCAAATGACAGCGTTAATTCCGCCGCATCAGCGCCTTTAAAATCACCTGAACCGGCGATGTTTTCCGCTTCCAGTTGGACACGGGTTTCTGGTCTTAAACCAGCGGTAGTTTGCTCGCCTACCAAAGCGGCGCGGCGAAATTGGTAGGCCGCCAATTGCGGGTTTTGCTGCAAGCTAAGGCTTAGCGCCTGCTGCAGGTTGATCTCCTGCGCAGACGCGCAGGCAGCAGTTGCACTGGCAATCAATACCAATGCAGATAACAAGGGTTTCATAACAAATCCTGCCAGTTTTTCTCAAGTTGGGCGCACGTCATTCATCAGAGCGACATTTGCAGCTCATCGGAACGAACAATTCACACGAAAGATGGTTAGGCAGTAAAAGGTGGGGCGCGCAGGAGCGGTCGAGCAAAGGGGATATGGGCGGGGACAAACGGGGAATAGTGGCTGACCAGCACCCGCGTCGGCTTGAATACCAACAACAGGGCAACAACTGCTAGCAGGATTAAACTTTGGTCCAGCTTCACTTTAGCGATAGCCGATTGCAGCAAATCAACATCGGCATCCTGATGGTCTTCATCGGCATGGTGCGGCGGATGATCGCCCAACATGTGCATATGCACCGATACCGGCGGCTCCTGCCCATCAAAACAAAAATGCCCATGTGCACCCAGCCAGCTGCTTAGCAGCCAGAGCACGAGTGCCGCAAAGGCAAATTGATAAGATGGTTTGGACATGAGAATTCTTTGCAATTAAGACCTTGGCTAGCATAACGGGAGTGAGTCTAATCGGCAAACCTCAATTTTGTTGAGCGATTGGGCTTTTATGATGAGCAAAAAAACACTCAAAATATTAATATATCTATAAAAAAGAGAAATATATTGCTCAAATAATACCAAAAGTCCTATTATTGAGAAATATTTTGCACATCGAGACATGAGATGCAACTCACTCTGCAAACCTATCTCCAAGGTCAATGGCACGATGCAGCACAGCTGACCCTACCTGAACCTGATCAGGGGCGCACCAGTGAAAGTCTATTGGGCTATCACCCGCAAGCTTACGCTCTGAAATATATGGGGCGCGATGATCTAGCAGCCTGCAGCCTGCGTTTTCCCGTTGATTTAATGCAAACTTACCGCAGCAAACCCTGGTTCGGATTCCTTGACGACATTATGCCAGCCGGTGCAAGCCGCCGTTATTGGGTAAGCCATCTGGGTATCGGCCATTTATCGCCTGGCCAACAAGACGCGCAATTGCTTGCGCGTGGGACTATCGCACCGGTAGGTAATCTGCGCATCAAGGAAGCTTTACCAGTAATGCCCGCAAGCAGCAAGCTAGCGCATATGCGTTTTGCACTTGCGGATGTAGTTGAACGCCAAAATGATTTCCTCGAATACGCTCAAGCTATGGGGGCTGCCAGTGGCGGTGCGACTGGAGCTGGTGGTGAGGCTCCCAAGTTATTAGTGCGCGCATCTGTAGCTGATGAGATCTGGATAGATACCTGGCAGGACGATGCGACCAATCAGGATCAACATTATTTAGTAAAATTTCCGCGCGGAAGACGCAGCCAGGATGACTGCGATATTTTGCGTGCAGAATATCATTACTATCATGAGCTTCATGCATTGGGCATGGATACCATTAACATTGCATCCATGCGTTTGTTGGAAGGCGAGCAGTATCCTTCTTTATGGTTGCCACGTTTTGATGTGAGTTTTCACTCGGGTCGTTGTGAGCGCTATGGACTTGAATCAGTTTATTCCCTGCTGGCAAAAGCACCAGGCAGTTTTCTGAATCATTTTTCTGTGTTGCGTGAATTAATTCAGATAATGAGACTGCAATATTCAGTACAAGAGTTAGGGCAACAATTTGATCAGGCCGCGTTTGTATGTGAATGGGTTAAACGCGATTTTTTAAATGTGGTGTACGGCAATTCCGATAATCATGGGCGCAATACCGCACTTATCAAACGCCCGCAGGGAATTTGGTTATCGCCCATTTATGATTTTGCGCCAATGAAGGCTGACCCTGAAGGTGTTACGCGCACTACAACCTGGGGCTCGCCTTATGAAGAGGCAGGGCGTTTTGATTGGATTGCTATTGCACATGCATTGAGTGACTTAGTAGAGCCCGAGCAAGTAATTAATGAGTTACGTAAACTGGCTGCACAATTAAGTGATTTACGCGAGCGATTGGCAGCGCGTGGCGTGCCTGCACAGCTACTCGCAAAACCTACATTTGGTTTCGATTTTCTCAACGAAAAATTAAAACAATGGCAATTGGTATGAGTCAATTTATGAAAGAGCTCAGTCCTTTGGAGCGCGAAGCTTTTTTGCGCGATTGTCTGCAGGATTTATTAAACGGTAAAACAAGCGAAGGAAAAATTCTCACCCGATTGCGTAAAAAAATCCTGGGCATGAACCAAAACGATTACGCAGCATTGGTGGGGTTAAGTCGTCGTACGTTATCCGATATTGAAAATGACTCAGGCGACCAAAGCCTGAGTGTAGTAACTGCTGCGTTTAAACCTTTCGGTTTAAGGTTGGGCTAGTTGCCGACGCATCAGCATCTATTGGTTGACACCGTAAAAAGTCTGCCCACTGCAGAGAGTACTCACAAAATTGTGGGCTTTCAACGCTAAATTTTTGAAGCTTTAGGCAAGCCGGATTGGTTTAATTTTTTTGAGCGAAAGCAAACAGTATCAGGGGAAATTGATGGGCTGGATTTATCTGCTCGCCGCAGGTTTGTGCGAGATTTTTTACGCGGCCGCCATGCCCAAAACAGATGGTTTTACTAAGCTTTGGCCGAGCCTGTTTTGCCTGTTGTTTATCGCTGCGAGTATGTATTTGCTGTCTTTATCTGTGCGCACTTTGCCGATAGGTACTGCTTATGCGATTTGGGTTGGCATAGGCGCGGTAGGCACAGCAGCTTATGGCATGATCGCATTGAATGAGGATACAAGTGTTTTGCGCCTGCTTTGTTTTGTACTGATTATTGCCGGCATTATTGGGTTGAAATTATTGTCGGCGCCCTCTGCTAATTAACGAATTATCTTATAGGCCATTCATGCTCAAAATTTCGCTGTTATATGTCGTGACCGCGCTGGCAGAAATTATTGGCTGCTTTTTGCCATATCTTTGGTTGCGCAAAGGTGGGTCGATTTTATTATTAATCCCTGCTGCCGCGAGCCTCGCATTGTTTGTCTGGTTGCTTACTTTACACCCTGCAGCGAGCGGGCGCGTCTATGCTGCATACGGTGGTGTTTATGTCGCAGTGGCCTTGTTGTGGTTGTATTTTGTCGATGGTGTGAAGCTGTCAGTTTACGATTGGGTGGGCGCGAGTGTTGCGT